>NZ_JBEOPE010000003.1:0-378328 GCF_040309845.1 Psychrobacter sp. S1-30-MNA-CIBAN-0213
ACCCCAATCATCAAAGGTTCTGCTACCGAAGCCCTAAAAGGCAACGAAGGCCCATACGGCGAACCAGCAGTTGTTGAGCTACTAAACGTACTAGACACCTACATCCCAGAGCCAGAGCGTGACATCGACAAAGCATTCCTAATGCCAATCGAAGACGTATTCTCAATCTCAGGTCGTGGTACCGTTGTAACTGGTCGTGTTGAATCAGGCATCGTACGCGTTGGTGACGAAATTGAAATCGTTGGTATCCGTGACACTCAAAAAACCACCTGTACTGGTGTAGAGATGTTCCGTAAACTGCTTGACGAAGGTCGTGCAGGCGAAAACTGTGGCGTACTACTACGTGGTACTAAGCGTGAAGACGTACAACGTGGCCAAGTACTAGCGAAGCCAGGTTCAATCACCCCGCATACCAAGTTTGACGCAGAAGTATATGTACTGTCAAAAGAAGAGGGTGGTCGTCATACACCATTCCTAAACGGCTATCGTCCACAGTTCTACTTCCGTACTACTGACGTAACTGGCGCAATCCAATTACAAGACGGTACTGAAATGGTTATGCCTGGTGATAACGTTGAGATGGGCGTAGAGCTTATCCACCCAATCGCTATGGACAAAGGCCTACGCTTCGCTATTCGTGAAGGCGGCCGTACTGTAGGCGCTGGTGTTGTTGCTAACGTATTGAACTAAGATTTAACCCACTCAGAGCAATCTGAGAGAGTTAAACCGTAGTCGAAAAGCCATTCTCATAGAGGGTGGCTTTTTTTATTGTTAATTTTCATCATATCCGTATATTAGTTAAGCAAAAAGTCATTAAGGTTGCTAAGACATAACTATACAAATTTGTTCTCTGTAATTCTAATTTTGTTGTTAATAGCCAATTGATTAGAATAAAGTAATAAAATATTGTGTTAAAACTTGCATTCTAATTAAAAGCTTGTATAATTATCAGCCTCAACACCCATAGGCGATTGGCTCAATTG
This sequence comes from Psychrobacter sp. S1-30-MNA-CIBAN-0213, assembly GCF_040309845.1. Lineage (NCBI taxonomy): Bacteria > Pseudomonadati > Pseudomonadota > Gammaproteobacteria > Moraxellales > Moraxellaceae > Psychrobacter > Psychrobacter sp. S1-30-MNA-CIBAN-0213. The sequence goes on from NZ_JBEOPE010000003.1 coordinate 984, forward strand.
GTAGAGCATCGGTCTCCAAAACCGAGGGTTGTAGGTTCGAGTCCTACATCGCCTGCCATCTTCTTACCAAATTCTTTATTGTAAGCCACCATCTCCAAAGCGAGTTCTCTATGAGCGATAATCAAGATAACCTCGATTCTAAGTTATCTGATGCCAAGGCGGTTGCTGGTGGAATGCTGACTAAAAATAAGCACATATCATCGGTGAATACGTCTGCCGTTGAAGTTGCCAAAACTGGTTCAGCAAAAGATTTGGTATTATGGCTATTAGCCATAGCTGCTTTGATCGGCGCGACTTTAGTTAATCAATACCTACCTGGTTACTGGCAACTTGCCAATGATGTTTGGGTACGTATTGGTATTATTGTCGCGCTTATTGTGTTTGCACTAGTATGTTTAGCGTTAACCAATCAAGGCCGCGCATTTAAAATATTACTAAGAGATGCGGCAGTTGAACTGCGCCGTGTCACGTGGCCAGGTAAAGATGAGACCTTTCAATACACATGGCAAGTGATTGTTGTGATTGCGATTGTTGGGTTTTTTATTTGGTTATTAGATAACTTTTTTAATTGGTTCGTTGGTTTGTTTATCGGTTAATAGAAGCGTATTAGCTTCCTTTAACCCAAACTTTTACTTATAACGATTAGGAGCGTGATATGCGTTGGTATATTGTCCAAGCGTTTTCAGGATATGAAAAACAAGTGCAACGCTCATTAATCGAGCGCATTAATCGTAGCGACTTTGCTGAAAATTTCGGTGATGTATTGGTTCCTACTGAAGAAGTCGTCGAAATGAAAGACGGCAAAAAGCGTAAGAGTGAGCGTAAGTTCTTTCCAGGGTACGTATTGATCCAAATGGAAATGAACGATAATACTTGGCATATTGTTAAAGAATGCCCACGTATTATGGGTTTCATTGGTGGTACGCCTGAGACTCCTGCGCCTATTACTCAAGTAGAAGCGGATCGTATTCTTAACCGTTTAAATCAGACTGAAACCAACCCACGTCCAAAAACGTTATTTGAGCCGGGCGAAGAGTTATTGGTTATTGATGGTCCATTTACTGACTTTAAAGGGTTGGTAGAAAAAGTGGATTATGAAAAGTCTAAATTACAGTTAACTGTAAACGTATTTAATCGACCTACTCAGGTTGAGCTTGAGTTTAGTAAAGTTGAAAAGCTAGACTAAACCAGCAAAAAATTCATCAACCGGGGAGCTGTTAGTCAATAAGGGTTATACCATATTGATTTGGCGCTATTACCCATTTAGGAGAGTATCATGGCTAAGAAGATTGATGGTTACATCAAACTGCAAGTGCCTGCAGGCAAAGCAAATCCTTCACCACCGATTGGTCCAGCATTGGGTCAAAAAGGCGTGAACATCATGGCGTTCTGTAAAGAATTTAACGCTGCGACCTCAAATCAAGAGCCGGGTTTACCGATTCCTACTGAGATCACTGTATATAGCGATAAGTCTTTCACCTTCATCATGAAGTCACCACCAGCTGCATACTTACTACGTAAGGCTGCTGGCATCGCTAAAGGTTCTGGTACACCAAACACCGCTAAAGTCGGTAAAGTCGATCGTGCGCAATTAGAAGATATCGTCAAGACTAAAGATGCAGACTTAACTGCTGCTGATCTTGATGCTGCTGTCCGTACCATCGCTGGTACTGCACGTTCAATGGGTATTACCGTGGAGGGTGTGTAAATGAGTAAACTTACTAAGCGTCAAAAATTAATCGCTGAGCGTGTAGAAAACGAAAAGTTATACACACTTGAAGAAGCGGTTCAAATCTTAAATGATTTGCCAGCACTAAAATTCAAAGAGTCTATCGACATTGCAGTAAACTTGGGCGTTGACCCACGTAAATCTGATCAAGTCGTTCGTGGCGCTACCAACCTACCTGCTGGTACTGGTAAAACCAAACGTGTTGCTGTATTTGCTCAAGGCGCTGCTGCTGAAGCCGCCAAAGAAGCTGGTGCTGACATCGTTGGTTTTGAAGATTTAGCAGAGCAAATCAAAGCTGGTAACATGGACTTTGATATTGTTATTGCTGCTCCTGACGCAATGCGTGTCGTTGGTCAGTTAGGTACTATCCTAGGTCCACGTGGTCTAATGCCTAACCCAAAAGTCGGTACGGTAACGCCTAATGTTGCTGAAGCTGTGACTAACGCTAAAGCGGGTCAGGCTCAGTACCGTGTTGATAAAGCGGGTATCATCCATACCACTATCGGTCAAGTTGGTTTCACTGCTGAGCAAGTTATCCAAAACGCTCAAGCACTAATCACAGATCTAAAGCGTGCTAAACCTGCTACGTCTAAAGGTGTTTTCATTAAGAAAATTACCTTGTCTAGCACTATGGGCCCAGGTATCACGATTGATCCTGTTCCATATCGCACAGCAAAATAATTAAACGTGCGCCTTTATTTGACGATTTCAAATAAAGGACACAAAAATACTTTAAAGAATTAGGTCAGCGTAGCAAACGCTATGCTGTCTAAGACCGTAGGTAGAAAGCGGTTTTGCGTTATTATTAATGATTCTCGGATTATTATTGATGGCAATGAGCTGCTCTTGTTAATCGACGACAGATGAAAATCTTAGTTGTCCTACGCAGACGGTGACCCACCCAGTTGTTGATAAGAGCCGATAGGGCAACCTATCACTTGATGTCATTCTGATAACGGTGCCGTAATCAGTCGTTAGGAGTAAATTCTATTTTTATGGAATTTACGAATAACGTATCGTATCAAGTCAGTCTTAGTTAGGTGTTTAAACTATTCAAAGCCTCGGTTTTGGAGTTTTTATATGATTAGCAGATTGATTAGATTAAAGGAGTCAACTTATGGCATTAACGCTAGAGCAAAAACAACAAGTTGTGGCTGAAGTGTCTGAAGTTGCTGCTAATGCTTACTCAGCAGTAGCTGCCGAATATCACGGTATTGGTGTTGCAAAGCTTACTAAGCTGCGCGAACAAGCCCGTGAGAAAGGCGTCGTTTTGAAAGTGGTAAAAAACACCCTAGCAAAACGCGCTTTTGAAGGCACTAAGTTTGAGAGCATGTCAGACCGTATGACTGGTCCATTACTTTTGGCTTTCTCTATGGAAGATTTGGGATCTGCAGCTCGAGTCGTTTTCGACTTCAGTAAAGATCACAAAGCTTTAGAGACCAAATTGGTATCAGTTGGTGGTGTTGTTTATGGTCCAGAAGAGCTAGAGCGCGTATCGAAGCTACCAACTCGCGACGAAGCAATCTCTATCTTGATGGCTACTATGAATGCACCAGTGACCAAGCTTGTCCAGACTATGAACGCTGTTCCTAGTAAGCTTGTTCGCACTGTTGCAGCAATCAAAGACGCAAAAGAAGCTGCTTAATTGCTTGTTTTAACGTAACTTTGACATCGCTGATTGTACTTAATTGTCATAACTATTTGAAAATTTGGCAAACAATCAAAGCGATATTAAAATCAATTAATTTTTATCAGATAACGGAGAGTTCTCATGGCACTATCTAAAGATGACGTGTTAAACGCAATCGCTGAAATGTCAGTAATGGATATCGTTGAGTTAATCAGCGCTATGGAAGAAAAATTCGGCGTAACAGCTGCTGTTGCTGCTGCACCTGCTGCTGCTGGCCCTGCTGCTGCTGCTGCTGAAGAAAAAGACGAGTTTGACGTAGTTCTTGCCAGCTTTGGCGAGAAGAAAGTTGGCGTAATTAAAGCCGTACGTGAAGCTACTGGTCTTGGCCTGAAAGAAGCGAAAGATTTGGTTGAAAGTGCTCCAGCACCAATCAAAGAAGGCGTTAACAAAGCTGAAGCTGAAGAGTTGAAAAAGAAACTTGAAGAAGCTGGCGCTACTGTTGAACTAAAATAAGTTTAACGCGTTACGAAAAAAAGCTGGTGATGCCTTGCATTGCCAGCTTTTTTTTATTATAATTCGTAGCTTGACCTTTTGTGTCTGCCAATATACGTACGCATTAATGCGGTGGATACCTATCAAAAGGACACACGATATACATGTACGCAAACACGCCAGTTTTTGAAATTAGTTAATGTAAGCTAAATGTCGTTAGATGTTTGGCATTTTTTTGTGTCTGCATACTTTCCTTTTATTAATAATATTTATATTGATCCTAATTTTTTAATTCTAAATAGTCTAGCATGGTTTTACTGTCGGTAAATGGTTCATGGACGGTAGATATTAGCGACGATACTATTCATGTCATATATATATAATATAATTTAGAGATGAGACGCTAGAAGATTAGCAAGGTTTACTATTGAAATCTCAAGCAAAAGTGCTCATATAGTCGTGTTGATGTATTGATTTTAGTACATTGTTTTTATGCAACGACCGTTAGAACCCAATTAAGTTAAACAGCTGTTTTAGTAGAAGTATTTGTCTACAAAAAACAGTTTTAGTAAGAATTTTTATTTTATTATCGTTTACGTCGCTAAGTTTGCATAGTATTGATGCATGCTGGCCACGCTTTTCATTTGTTTTCACGTCTACTGTAAGGACTCTCGATGGCATATTCTTATACTGAAAAAAAGCGTATTCGCAAAAGTTTTGCTGAATTGCCCACTGTGATGGACATCCCATATTTACTGTCTATCCAAGTAGATTCTTACGAGCAATTTTTGCAAGAGCATAAAAAGCCAAAAGCTCGTGAGAATACTGGTTTGCAAGCTGCGTATTCCTCTATTTTCCCTATCGAAAGTCACTCTGGTAATGCAGAGTTACAATTCGTTGAATATTACTTAGGTACACCTGAGTTTGATGAGCGTGAATGTATTTTACGCGGCTCAACTTTCGCAGCCCCTATGCGTGTCAAAATTCGCCTAATTATCAAAGATAAAGACAGCAAAGATAAAGACAGTAAAGCGGCTATCAAAGATATCCGTGAGCAAAGTGTCTACATGGGCGAGATGCCATTGATGACCAATAACGGTACCTTTATTATTAATGGTACTGAACGGGTTATCGTATCGCAATTGCATCGTTCACCTGGTGTATTCTTTGATCATGATAAAGGTAAGTCACATTCAAGTGGTAAAGTGCTTTATAACGCACGTATTATCCCTTATCGTGGCTCATGGCTTGACTTTGAATTTGATGCCAAAGACTTAGTTTTTGCACGTATTGACCGTCGTCGTAAATTACTAGCTTCTATTATTTTACGCGCACTAGGCCTAAGCACTGCTGAGATCTTAGATATTTTCTTCGATAAAGTGGCTGTTTATAAAGGTGAAGAGCAGTTCGAAATTGATCTAGTTGCTGATCGCCTACGTGGTGAGATGGCGCAGTTTGATATCGTATCACCTGAGGGTGATGTATTGGTAGAGCAAGGCAAGCGTATTAATGCACGCCGTATCCGTCAGCTTGAAGAAGCAGGCATGACAAAAATTGCTGTACCTGATGAATACCTATATGAGCGTATTTTAGCTGAAGATATCATCGTTGATGATGAAGTGCTTGCTCGTGCAAACACGCCAATTGACCATGAATTATTGGTTAAATTAAGCGCTACTGACATCAAAGAAATCAGCATTCTATTTACCAATGATATCGATCAGGGTAGTTATATCGCTGATACGCTACGTGCCGATAGCACTTCAAGCCGTGAAGAAGCTTTAATCGAGATCTATAAAGTCATGCGTCCAGGTGAGCCACCAACGGTTGAAACCGCTGAGAAGCTATTTGACAGCATGTTCTTTAACGCTGATCGTTATGACTTATCGAATGTCGGTCGCATGAAGTTTAACCGTCGTTTAGGTTTAGACTTTGATAATACAGATGATCCTGATATCCAACGCAAGCGCAGTGTACTGACTAATGATGACATCGTTAACGTTCTAAAAGAGCTTATCGAGATCCGTAATGGTCGCGGCGAAGTTGATGATATTGACCATTTAGGTAACCGTCGTATTCGTTCGGTTGGTGAGATGGCAGAGAACCAGTTCCGTGTTGGTCTGGTACGTGTTGAGCGTGCAGTAAAAGAGCGTTTAAGCTCAGCTGAGTCTGATAACTTATCACCACAAGATTTGATTAACTCAAAACCTGTTGCTGCTGCAGTCAAAGAATTCTTTGGTTCAAGTCAGTTGTCACAGTTTATGGATCAGAACAATCCGTTGTCTGAAGTCACGCATAAACGCCGTGTATCAGCATTAGGGCCAGGTGGTCTGACTCGTGAACGTGCAGGCTTTGAAGTACGTGACGTACATGATACGCATTATGGTCGTGTTTGCCCGATTGAGACTCCTGAAGGTCCAAACATTGGTCTTATCAACTCGCTTGCGACCTTTGCTAAAACCAACAGCTTTGGCTTCTTAGAGACGCCTTATCGCCGTGTGGTTGATGGTAAAGTAACAGACGTTATTGAGTATTTATCAGCGATTGAAGAAGTAGGTACTGTGATTGCACAGGCCGACTCACCAGTGACTGAAGATGGTGCACTTTCTGATGAAATGGTCAGTGTGCGTAGCTATGGTGAATTCGTTCGTATGCCGCCAGAAAAAGTGACGCATATGGATGTGTCGCCAAGTCAGGTCGTTTCGGTAGCAGCAGGTCTTATTCCATTCCTTGAGCATGATGATGCTAACCGTGCCTTGATGGGCTCGAACATGCAGCGTCAGGCCGTTCCAACATTACGTGCTGATAAGCCGTTAGTTGGTACTGGTATGGAGCGTCATGTTGCTCGTGACTCTGGTGTTTGTGTTATCGCTAAGCGTGGCGGTGTGATTGAAGACGTTGATGCATCGCGTATCGTAGTGCGTGTGAACGAAGACGAGATGACTGCTGGTGAAGCGGGTATCGATATCTACAACTTGATCAAATATACACGCTCTAACCAAAACACTTGTATCAACCAACGTATCATCGTTAACCAAGGCGACGAGATTGCTTTGGGTGATATCTTGGCTGATGGTCCGTCAACGGATCTTGGTGAGCTAGCATTGGGTCAGAACATTCGCATCGCATTTATGCCGTGGAACGGTTATAACTTCGAAGATTCAATCTTGCTGTCTGAAAAAGTAGTTAAAGAAGATCGTTTCACTACTATTCATATTCAAGAATTGACTTGTGTGGCGCGTGATACCAAGCTTGGAACAGAAGAAATCACTGCGGATATTCCAAACGTTGGTGAAGCCGCTTTATCAAGTCTTGATGAAGCAGGTATTGTCTATATCGGTGCTGAAGTTGACGCAGGTGATATCTTGGTTGGTAAAGTCACGCCAAAAGGTGAGACGCAACTAACACCAGAAGAGAAGCTACTACGGGCCATCTTTGGTGAAAAAGCTGCTGATGTTAAAGACACCTCATTACGTGTGCCTACATCAAGCAAAGGTACGGTTATTGACGTACAGGTCTTCACTCGTGATGGTGTCGAAAAAGACGCGCGTGCAAAAGCGATTGAAAAGTCGCAGCTTGATAGCTACCGTAAAGATTTGAAAGAAGAGTTACGTATCTTTGAAGAAGCAGCACGTGGACGTATTGGTAATCTACTTGATGGTCAAAAAGTCAGCGGCGGTTCTGGTCTAAAAGCCGGTACAGTTATGGCTTTGGCTGATATGAAAGATATGAGCCTTGAGACTTTACTTGATATCCAGCCAGTTGAAGAAGAAATATCTGAGCGTTTGACACAAATTGCAGAGTACTTAGTCGATAAGCAAAAAGATATCGATACTAAGTTTGCTGAAAAGAAACGTAAATTAACGGCAGGTGATGACTTACAACATGGCGTTCAAAAAATCGTCAAGGTGTATTTAGCGGTTAAGCGTCGTATTCAGCCTGGTGATAAGATGGCTGGTCGTCATGGTAACAAAGGTGTGGTATCGCGCATTATGCCGGTTGAAGACATGCCTTATGATGAGAATGGTAATACAGTCGATATCGTATTGAACCCGCTTGGCGTACCATCGCGTATGAACATCGGTCAGGTACTAGAGACGCATTTAGGTATGGCAGCAAAAGGCCTAGGTGACAAAATCGATGGTATGCTCAAAGCACAAGCAGCGATTAAAGATTTACGTGATTTCTTAGACCAAATCTATAACAAAGTTGGTGGCGAACAAGTTGATCTTGATAGCTTAACTGATGATGACATCATGGCGCTGGCGGACAATTTACGTGCTGGTGTACCGATGGGCACGGCAGTGTTTGATGGTGCGCATGAGCATCAAGTTAAAGACTTGCTAGAGCTTGCTGGTATGGCACGCGATGGTCAGCAGACGTTGTATGATGGTCGTACGGGTCAGAAGTTTGACCGTAAAGTGACGGTCGGTTATATGTATATGCTTAAGCTTAACCATTTGGTTGATGACAAAATGCATGCGCGTTCAACTGGTTCTTACTCACTAGTGACTCAGCAGCCGCTAGGTGGTAAAGCTCAGTTTGGTGGTCAGCGCTTCGGTGAGATGGAAGTGTGGGCACTAGAAGCATATGGTGCGACTTATACGTTGCAAGAGATGCTGACTGTGAAGTCGGATGACGTTGAAGGCCGTACGCGTATGTATAAAAACATCGTTGATGGTGAGCAGTATATGGATCCAGGCATGCCTGAATCGTTTAACGTACTGACCAAAGAAATCAAATCACTAGGTCTTAATATTGAGTTAAAAGAGACCCACTAAGTTTAAAAGCTTTATTGATTCTAAACTTAGTTGTCACACTAAAGGCAGCACGCCTAATTGCTGCTGCTTTTAGTCATTTATCTCAACCCTATTCATTGCCTTCATTCATCTTATCCGCATTACGTTGTATAACGCGGCCAGATGATTATAAAGATAACGGAGAAGCAACTTGAAAGATTTACTCGATATTATGCAAAGCCCTACCGCTAGCGGTAATCGTGAGTTTGATAGTATTCAAATTACCTTAGCGTCACCTGATGTTATTAAATCATGGTCGCATGGTGAAGTTAAAAAGCCTGAAACGATTAACTATCGTACCTTCAAGCCTGAGCGTGACGGTCTGTTCTGTGCCAAAATCTTTGGTCCAGTTAAAGATTTTGAGTGCCTATGTGGTAAATATAAGCGCCGTAAATTCCAAGGCGTAATCTGTGAAAAATGTGGCGTTGAAGTCACTACCGCTAAAGTTCGTCGTGATCGCATGGGTCATATTGACCTAGCGAGTCCTGTTGCGCATATTTGGTTTTTAAAGTCATTACCAAGCCGTATTGGTCTATTATTAGACATGACTTTGCGCGATATTGAACGTGTATTGTATTTTGAAAGCTATATCGTTACTGAGCCAGGTTTAACTAGCTTAGAGAAATATCAGCTGCTTGATGATGAAGATTATTATAAAGCCCTTGAAGAATTTGGCGATGAATTCGTAGCCAAGATGGGTGCTGAAGCCGTACAAGATCTATTAAAAGATATTGATTTAGACCTTGAGATTGACGAGCTACGCGAAGCTATTCCGCAGACAGGTTCTGAGACTAAGCTTAAAAAGATGTCTAAGCGTCTTAAATTATTAGAAGCATTCCGTGATTCTAATAATAAGCCTGAGTGGATGGTAATGACCATCTTGCCAGTACTACCACCAGATTTGCGCCCACTAGTGCCACTAGAAGGCGGACGTTTTGCGACCTCAGATCTAAACGATTTGTATCGCCGCGTCATTAATCGTAACAACCGTCTAAAGCGTCTATTAGAGCTAAGCGCTCCTGATATTATCGTACGTAACGAAAAGCGTATGTTACAAGAATCAGTTGATGCTTTATTAGATAACGGCCGTCGCGGTCGTGCTATTACTGGTAGTAACAAGCGTCCATTAAAATCTTTGGCTGATATGATCAAAGGTAAGCAAGGTCGTTTCCGTCAAAACTTACTTGGTAAGCGTGTCGACTATTCTGGTCGTTCGGTTATCGTAGTAGGTCCAACGCTACGTCTGCATCAGTGTGGTTTGCCTAAGAAAATGGCACTTGAGCTATTCAAGCCGTTTACTTATTCAAAATTATTGTCTCACGGTATGGCAACCACGATTAAAGCGGCCAAAAAAATGGTCGAACGTGAAGAGCCACAAGTGTGGGATATGCTGGCCATGGTTATCCGTGAGCATCCAGTACTACTAAACCGTGCACCAACGCTTCACCGTTTGGGTCTACAAGCGTTCGAGCCTGTACTAATCGAGGGTAAAGCTATCCAGCTGCATCCGCTCGTTTGTACTGCTTTCAACGCTGACTTTGATGGTGACCAAATGGCAGTACACGTGCCATTGACGTTAGAGGCACAACTCGAATCACGTGCGCTAATGATGTCAACCAACAACATCTTGTCACCTGCTAACGGTGATCCGATTATTGTACCGTCACAAGATGTGGTACTTGGTTTGTATTACATCAGTCGCTCATCAGTGAATGCCAAAGGCGAGGGCATGATTTTTGCTACCGTCAATGAAGCATTACGTGCCATCGGTTCAAATGATTTGCATGTAAACGCAAAGATTAAAGTGCGTGTTACTGAGACACATATCGATGAAGAAGGCAACGAAACCAACAAAGAAGTTAGTCTAAAGGAAACTGTTGCTGGTCGTCTGCTTATCTGGAATATCATGCCAAAAGGTATGGCGTTTGATGAGTGCAACCAAGAGATGACTAAGAAAAACATCTCACGTTTGATTAACTCTTGCTATCGTAAGATGGGCGCCAAAGGTAGTGTCATGTTCGCTGACCAATTAATGTACCTAGGGTTCGCTCAAGCGACACTATCTGGTGTATCTGTTGGTATCGATGACATGGTCATTCCACCAAGCAAAAAGCAGATTATTGAAGTTGCTGAGGCCGAAGTTCGTGAAATTGAAGACCAGTTTGAGCAAGGTTTTGTGACTGCTGGTGAGCGTTATAACAAAGTTGTCGATATTTGGTCACGTACTAACGACAAAGTCGCTAAGGCGATGATGGACAACTTGGCTACTGATAAAGTAATCAATGCTCAAGGTGAAGAAGAAGAGCAAAAGTCTTTTAACTCAATCTATATCATGTCGGATTCGGGTGCTCGTGGTAGTGCTGCACAGATTCGTCAGCTTGCTGGTATGCGTGGTTTGATGGCAAAGCCGGATGGCTCAATTATCGAGACGCCGATTAAAGCTAACTTCCGTGAAGGCTTAACGGTACTTCAGTACTTTATCTCAACGCATGGTGCGCGTAAAGGTCTAGCAGATACCGCATTGAAAACGGCTAACTCAGGTTATTTGACTCGTCGTTTGGTTGATGTCGCACAAGATTTAGTTATTACTACTGATGACTGTGGTACTGATGTAGGCTTGCTCATGACGCCGCACATCCAAGGTGGCGAGATCATTGAAAAACTTGGTGATCTAGTACTTGGACGTGTTACAGCGCGTGATGTCACGTACAATGATGATGATTCAAAAATCTTGGTTCCAGCGGGTACTTTGATCGATGAGCATTGGGTTAATGTGCTTGACGAAAATGCAATCGATGACATCTGGGTACGCTCGGTGATTACTTGTAACGTAGCACATGGTGTTTGTTCACAGTGCTATGGTCGTGACCTTGCTCGTGGTCATAAAGTGAATATCGGTGAGTCAGTTGGTGTCATGGCAGCACAGTCTATCGGTGAGCCTGGTACACAGCTTACGATGCGTACTTTCCACGTGGGCGGGGCAGCAAGCTCAGCATCAGTGGATAATAGCATCTCAGTCCGTAATGCTGGTCAAGCGCATTTCGAGAATATGAAGACAGTTCAGCATACTGACGGTCACTTAGTTATTGTTTCTCGTTCTGCTGAAATTGCCTTAACTGATGAGCTTGGTCGTGAGCGTGAGCGTTATAAAGTACCTTATGGTTCAAGTGTATTAGTGAAGCATGAAGATCAGGTCGAAGGTGGCCAGACTATCGCTAAATGGGATCCGCATACGCATCCAATCATCACTGAATTTGCTGGTACAGCACGCTTTAGTGAAATTACTGATGGTATGACGGCAACTGTTAAAGTTGATGACGCGACTGGTATGAGCTCATTTGAGATTCTTGCTACTCGTGACCGTTCAAGTACTGCAAAAGACTTACGTCCTGCCATTATCTTGAATACTGACGAAGGCAAAGAAGTAATTTACTTCTTACCTGCTGAAACGATCATTCGTGTTAGCGATGGTGAAAAAGTAGCGGCAGGTTCAATCTTAGGTCGTGTACCACAAGCTACTTCAGGTACTAAAGATATTACCGGTGGTCTACCACGTGTTGCTGATTTATTCGAAGCACGTCGTCCAAAAGATCATGCCATCATGGCAGAGATGACTGGTGTAGTCAGCTTTGGTAAAGAAACTAAGGGCAAAAATCGCTTTATTATCACCAATGAAGATGGTGAAGTACATGAAGAGCTAATCCCTAAATGGCGTCAAATTAACGTCTTTGAAAATGAGACAGTAGCTCGTGGTGAAGTTATCGCTGATGGTCCACAAAACCCACACGATATCTTACGTCTAAAAGGCCAGACAGCACTTGCTAACTATATCGTTAACGAAGTACAGGATGTTTATCGTCTGCAAGGTGTGAAGATTAACGACAAGCACATTGAAGTTATCATTCGCCAAATGCTACGCAAAGTTGAGATTACTGATGGTGGTGATTCAAGTCACTTCAAAGGCGATCAAGCTGAATATGCTGATATCAGAGCACTTAACGCAAAACTAGAAGCGGAAGATAAATTCCCAGTCCAGTATGAGCGTCAGCTACTTGGTATCACCAAAGCCAGTCTTGCAACAGAAAGCTTTATCTCAGCAGCGTCGTTCCAGGAAACGACTCGTGTCCTAACTGCTGCTGCCGTTACTGGTAAGGTAGATGAACTACGCGGTCTGAAAGAGAACGTCGTTGTTGGTCGCCTAATTCCAGCGGGTACTGGTCTTGCTTATCATAAAGCTCGTAAAGAGAAAGCTGAACAGAAGCTGCTTGATAAAGACATTAATGCAGCGTTTGATATGACTGCTAGCACTGATAGCAAAGACTTTGCCAGTTTTGATGAAGCCTTCGCACAAGAGCTCAACCAAGACAGTCAGTCTTAATAGCAAATGTTTAACATGTAATTATAATTAAAATAAAAAAGCCAGCCATGTTGCTGGCTTTTTTATGGGCTTAAAAAACTAAAAAAACAATAGTTATATTAACTCCTAAGATAGTACACTAACCAATGCGTCTATATCAGTCGCGTCTATTTTATTAATATCATACAAGGATAAGCGCATGGCGGGTAAAGGTCGCGTTGCCAAATATCAAGCTGATAGAACCAATCAAAAGCTGTATTTTTGTCGTCTAGCCTGTCAAGCAGCGGGTAGTAGTAGTGATAAACAGCTATATCAAGCACATTGTGAAACAGCTATATTTCATCTGTACGGTACTTTTTTAGCATTTATGCAAGAGCTTGCACAATTTTATAGTTTGGATATGAAGGCGCCAACTTTAGAGAGTATTGAACAAGCACTTAGTGAGCGTACTCAAGTGTCGCCAGAGATACAGCGTCTGCAACAATTGCAGCAGCAAGGGTTTTTGGCAAATATAGAACGTGCCTATCAGCGTTGTCTATACGCCGTCCCACCAGATACTATCGTAGATCAAACACCAAGCGATGCTGCCTCACCTGATCTTATAGTTAACGTTGTGACCTTGTCGAATCAGTGGTTACCTGATGAAGCAACTATACGTGAATGGCGTCAGCAGTTTTTAGAGCTTATCGAGCAATTGCGCGCAGGTATGGTAGAGTTCTAAAGAGTAATATAAATATTGAACTCTTAAGAAAACATGTTGAATTAGCAAAAATTATCAAGTAGGGCAGGTCATATAGAAACTTTATATCGTAAAAAAGCTTGCTCAAATATCATTGAGCAAGCTTTTTTATATTACAAATAACGATTAGAAGAGTTGTTTGTTTATTCTGGCATTGTCGGCATACGCTCAGCTGGAGTCACCGAAAGCGGGTTTTGAGGAACGCTATCGTTGGTGCGTTTTGGAGGTGAAACCGTACTTTTATTACCAGTATTACTGTTGCGGCTTTCTTCAGCTTCAATAGGGTCAGGTTCCGGAGCTTTACGCTGCTGAGTTTTGGGTTTTACTGGTTTAGCAGCACTACTAGTGTATTCATTTTCTTCATCAGTATTGATCACGCCAGCATCAGTCATCTCCAATATACGCTGCTGCTGTTTTTTAGATTTGGCACGGTTGTTGACTGACACCCATTGATGAGGTTTATTTTTTAGTTGCGCTCTCATAAAATCCATCCATACGGGCAGCGCTGCTACTCCTCCATACTCACGACGCCCCAATGTTGATGGCTGATCAAAACCCATCCAAACGACAGTAGCACTAGTTGGATGGAAACCTGCAAACCAAGCATCTTTAGCTTCATTGGTTGTACCAGTTTTACCGCCAATATCGTTACGACCTAAGGCTTTTGCACGCACTGCTGTACCACGCTGTACGACATCACGTAAGATATCAGCCATCTCATAAGCAACTCGTGGCTTCAAAATACGTGGTGCTTGGCTAGCCTGCAAGTACTGTACAGCAGGTGGTTTTAAGCGATCTGCTTCTGGACTAGCATCATATACATTTAGATTGATAGCATCGTTATCTGCTTCTACACTTTCGTCCTTCTCTAAATCTTCAGTAGTTACCGATTCATCGTTAGGCTCAATAACTGCATTTTTATCTTCGAGTAATTTATTATAATCTTCAACCCGTTTCTCGTTGAGACTTTCAACTTGTTCATTGAAACATAATGCGCAAGCTTGTTGCGGATTTGCTTGGAACAATAACTTATTGTCATAATTATAAATTTGTTCAATAAAATAAGGTTGAATACGATGCCCACCGTTAGCAAAGCTTGCATAAGCAGTGGCCATTTGTAAAGGTGTTGCTTGTCCTGCACCTAGCGCCAATGACAAAGTTGTTGGAAGCTTTTCTTTATCAAGTCCAAACTGATCTAATAAGTTGCGCGCATCTGAGATGCCAATAGCTTGTAGTAAACGAATAGATACCAAGTTACGTGATAGATATAAACCGCGACGTAAAGTAATGTCACCTAAAAAGCGTTCATCAGAGTTCTTAGGTTTCCATTCGCCTACTTGGATTGGACGATCTGAAACAATACTATCTGGGCGATAGCCTTTTTCTAGAGCAGCAGTATAAACCAATGGCTTAATCGTTGAACCTGGTTGACGCCAGCCCTGTAATGCACGGTTGAATTTACTGTGATTAAAATCGAAGCCTCCAACTAGAGCGTTAACAGCGCCTGTATCAGGGTTCAATGAAACTAGGCTACCTTGTACCTCTGGTATTTGTGCCAGCTTCCAACCGCCATTGTTGGTCGGTAGTAAGCGAATAATGTCGTTCTTACTAACAATCTGTGTGGCATTACTTGGATAGTAACCAATCCGATCTGCTGAAAAATACTTACGCGCCCAGCTCATACCCGACCAGTTAACGGTAACATTTTCACCAGAGGGCATCGTTGCTTCAAAGCTACGTGAATTAACTTTGGTGACCTTAGCTGGATACATGCCACCGTAGCGTCGAAAGTCTTCTAAAGGTTCATCATTCGCTTCTGCTCCGCGCCAGCCATGACGATGATCGTAAGCTATTAGCCCTTTTAGCACGGCTGCTTCAGCAGATTTTTGGGCTTCACTATCGACAGTGAGACGTACTCGCCAACCACCATTGACAACTTGTTCACCGTAGCGATTGACCAGCGCATAACGAGTCATTTCTGCCAAATACGGCATATTAACGTCAAGCTTTTCTTGGTAGAGTTTTAAACCAATTGGCGCGTTGACTGCTTCATCATGCTGGGTCTTATCAATGTAACCAAGCTCGTGCATGCGACCAACAATCCAATTGCGACGAGTGAGTGCACGTTCAGGATTGGCTACAGGGTTATATTTTGATGGGGCTTTTGGTAAGCCAGCAAGCATTGCCATTTCGGCAATAGTTAGGTTTTCTAGAGATTTGCTATAGTATTTTTTGGCAGCTGCACGGATACCGTACGCGCCTTCGCCTAGATAAATTTTATTGACATATAAGGTCAAAATATCGTTTTTGCTAAGCTCATCTTCCATCTTACGAGCCAAAAACAGTTCAGTTAACTTTCTGTTTAAAGTACGTTCAGGGCTTAAGAAATAGTTTTTAGCGACTTGCATAGTAATGGTAGAGCCACCTGTTTGACCTTCGTCATCAGTGACTGCCTCGGTAACAGCGCGACCAAGACCTTTAATACTAATACCACTATGTTGAAAAAATGATGAGTCTTCTGCCGCCAAAAACGCATTGGTCAAATCTTTAGGGATTTCTTCAAAGGTAACTGGTAGCGATAAACGATTACCGTATTGACCAATAAGCTTGTCATCGCTGCTATATATTTGCAATGGCATCTCAAGACTGGCTGTTTTGATTTCTTGGATACTGGGCAATGTTGGTGACAAATACATAGCCATACCGTAGAAGCCAATTGGCACAGTTAATGCAAGGATAACGGCAAGTGCTAGACAGGCAATAACAATTCCCACCAAAAAGTGAACGAGGTGAGCAGTAGCGTTTTTTTTGGTCATAATCAGGCTTATCAATTAAAATTTGCAACAAATACCTTATTATACAGTGAACAAAACAGACAGGTCATGCTAAAAGTGTAATTTATCTGAACAGAGTCTTTAAATGCTTGAATATGTCTATTAAGTAAAGTATTGTGTTAAATTATTACTGATAACTATCAGAACGTAAATCTATATAAGGCAAAGCGTCTGTGAGGCTACTTTCTTCTAAAGGTCGACATTTGGTCGGGGTAGATATCTGCGCCACCTCCGTAAAGCTGGTTAATATACGGCGTCAGCAAGGAATATTTCATCTTAAGTCATATGGAATCGAAGGACTGCTACCAGGTACAGTCGTTGACAAGCTTATTGTAGATACTGAAGCAGTTGGTGATGCTATTATTCGCTTAGCAAGACGCTGTCAGGTTGCAGGCAGTGATGGCGCTACCGCTGTTTCAGGCTCAGCAGTCATTACTAAGATTATTGATATGGATAGGGTGCTAAGCGACGTCGAACGCGAAGCCCAGATACGCTTAGATGCAGATCAATATATTCCCTATCCGTTAGAAGAAGTCAATCTAGACTTTGAAGTGCTTGGCCCCTCGCTAGTTGATGAAAATCTAGTTCAAGTTCTGCTGGCCGCCTCACGTTCAGAAAACGTCGATCAGCGCGTGGATGCGCTGACCTTTGGCGGTCTAAAAACCAAAATTATGGATATTGAATCGCATGCGATAGAGCGGGCGTTTGGTTTGATGGCTGATAACCTACCTAATATGCCTGAATTGGTTGCGCTGGTTGATATCGGACACAATCAGACCACTTTATATATTGCCAAAAATGGTGAGTTTGTTTATAGCCGTGAACAACTATTTGGTGGGTTACAACTGACAGAAGCCATTCAAAATCGCTATGGCCTGTCGTTCGAAGAGGCCACAGTTAATAAACGTGAACGTGCGCTACCTGATGATTATTATCCAGAAATTCTAACACCTTTTATAGAAAGCACTATCCAACAAATTACACGCTCTTTGCAATTTTATTTTTCTTCGAGTCAATACAATAGTATTGATCATGTCGTACTTGCTGGCGGCAGTAGTTCTATTCCAGGCTTATCCAGTATGGTACAGCAAAAGCTTGGTGTACCTGTCACTGTAGCTAACCCTTTTATCAATATGACTATAGATCCTTATATAGATAATGAGCAATTGGAAACTGATGCCCCAAGCTTGCTAGCTGCCTGTGGCCTTGCGTTAAGGAGCTTTGACTAATGGCTCGTATCAACCTATTGCCATGGCGGCAAGAAGAACGCGAACGTAGTAATAAAGAATTTATCACCTTAGTAGTCGCGGTTACCTTGCTGGCACTATTATCTGCCTTTGCAACTTGGAGCTATTTTAATAACGAGCTTGACGAACAACGCGACGCAAATGCTTTGATTGAGCAAGAAAATGTGCGTTTGGATACTGTGTTGACCGAAATTGATAGTTTGGAGCAGCGCCGAGAAGATATTATTTCGCGCATGCAAGTTATTCAAGACTTACAAGGACGACGTCCGATTCCCGTTCGTTTATGGGATGACATAGCGAAGGCCATACCGTCTGCACTCTACTTAAATAATTTAAAGCGTGAAGGCGACCTGCTTACTCTAACTGGTCTTGCAGATAACCCAAATGTAGTATCAAGCTTGATCCGTAATTTAGATAGCAGTAAATGGATGGATAATTCTGCTGTGCGCAATATTCAGCAAAACATTACTGCCTATCAGCCTGCTCCTGCACTTAATGAGACCGTCACTACTGGTAAGCAGCCACGTCCTATCTATCCTGAAGACAGCTATGTGCAGTTCGTTATCACAACGCAAGTTCGGTCAGAAAGCACCAACCCTGATGAAGGCGCTGAGTCTGGAGGTGAGTTGTGAAACTTATCCGTAGAAAAACGCTAATTAAGACTAAAAAAACAGCAGGACGCAGCAAGAAGCAGTTTAATTTTAACGATTTTCGTCGTAGTTTTGAGTCTTTAGATACAGAAAACTATGGCAGTTGGCCATTCCCCGTAAAGGTAACAGTATTAGGTTTTATTATTGCGTTTATTGCCGCTTTATCTTGGGCAATGCCAATCAGTAGTAAAATCGATGAAATTACAGCCGCTGAAAGTGAACAGCAAACGTTACTAGATAGCTACCGCGAAAAAGAGTCACGGGCACGCCATTTAGAAGCCTATAAAACTCAAGTTAACCAGATGGAAACTGAATTTAATACCTTACTTGACCAGCTACCTAAAGATACTCGGGTATCAGAGTTAGTAGAGGGCATTAATATGACTGGTGTTGGTAGCAACATCCGTTTCCAAGATATTTCGGTAGAGCCTGAGATTGAAAATGAGTTTTTCATTGAGCAGCCGATTCGTATTGCCGCTCTTGGTGAGTACCATCAGTTTGGTAGCTTTATCAGTGGTCTTGCCGCGCTGCCACGCATCATCACGATGCATGATTTTGAAGTCAGCAATCCGCAGCCTACATTAGATGCTATACCGGAGCTGAATTTAGTGCTACAAACCAAAACTTACCGCTCAAAAGAAGTAGCCGCTGAAGATGAAGTGACGACACCAGCAACTGATGCTACTGCGGGGGCTAACTAACATGAATGTTAAAAAATTATCGGCCCTTTTTGCCCTAAGTATTGCAACTTTATGGTTGACTGGCTGTACTGATCGTATTGGTATGGCGGGACAAGCGATGAGCGAGATTCGTAACTCACCCTCGCAGCCCATTGAGCCACCGCCAAAAGCGGAGTTAGTAGAAGATTTTGTATACAGTGCCAGCCTAATACGCAGCCCATTCCTACCGCCAAGCCTTATGAATGTACAGGGTCCAAACATACCTACAGATGGTGTGCGTCCTGATATTACTCGAACCAAAGAACCGCTTGAGCAGTATGAGATTGCACAGCTTACCTTTCGCGGGATGATAATATCTCCTGAAGGTCAACAGTATGCATTGGTACAGCGTCCAGATGGTTCGGTTGCTAGCGTTAAAGTAGGTGATTATCTTGGACTAAACGACGGCCGTATTGTTGAAATCACGCCGACCCAGATTAATTTGATTGAAATTGTGCCAGATAGCCGCGCAGGGTTTATTGAAAGACCCCAGTCGCTGGTCTCTCCTATAAATTAAGTTGGCAGGTTTTTTGAGGAATAAGTAATGACAGTACGCAATAACAAGGTAATGGCAATGAGTAACCGTATGTCTTCTACCTTTGCAATATCTGCGTTGGCAATCAGTATGGTCGCCATTAGTAGCACCGCTTATGCAGAGCAGCGCATCAACAATGTCTCTGTGGTACAGACCGCACCTGCCGTAACCCAGCTACGTCTAGGATTTAACGGTGCGCCAGTACTGCCTGCTGCTTATCAGCTTGATAATCCTAGTCGTTTGGTTTTGGATTTCGAACAAGTACAAAATGGTCTTGCTAGCCGATTTAACAATTATAATATTGGTATGGTCAATGATGTCACTACGTTAAGCAACGATAGTACGACGCGTTTGATCGTAGGCTTAAAACAAAGCGGTGATTATACTACTGCTGTGGATGGTAGTGACTTATTACTCACTATTACTGATCCAAATCGTACAGTAGTCAAAAATAGCCCAGTCATCACTACTGTCCCTGTTACCACGACAGCGATTGTGACACCTATTGTTGAAACCAGTAGTGCCGGAATTACTCCTGTTATTACAGGCTCAGAAGTCATTAAAGTGCAAGCGCCTGCTGATACTATGGTGGTACGTGTTAACCCGTTACTAGATCCTAGGCTGGCCTCCGCACAAGTAAGTAAACAATATAGTTATGATGGTCTAAGTGCACTGAATTTTGCTGCAGGCAGTAATGGTGGCGGTAATGTTAGTATTGCACTTGCCAATGAAGCCATTCCGGTTGATGTGCAGCGCCAAGGCAATAAATTAGTGGTACGTATGACTGGCAGTACCGTACCTAGAAACTTATTGCGTCGCTTAAATATTAACAGTGGGCTTGTAGATAGCGTTGATACCAAAAACCAAGGTCAAAGTGGTGTTATTACCATCAATATGACTGGGGACTATGAGTATCAAGCTTATCAATCGGGCAATCAGCTCAATATCAGTATTAGTAAGCCTGAGCTATTGCGTGAGCCAACACTAGAAGAAAAAGTTTATAGTGGTGAAGCACTATCTATGGAGTTTCAAGATGTTGAGATTCGTAGTGTACTTGATATCCTAGCGCAATTTACTGATATGAATATCGTTGCTAGTGACTCGGTTAGTGGCAATATCACGCTCCGCTTAATCAATGTACCATGGGATCAAGCCCTTGATATTATTTTAAAAAGTAAAAATTTAGATAAGCGTGAGAATGGCAATGTTATATTGATTGCACCTTCTACTGAACTGGCAGCTCAAGAAGCACAGGAGCTTGAAGCTCAGCAAGCCGTTGAAGCCTACGCGCCATTACGTACTGAATATATACGCTTAAGCTACGCTAAAGCTCAAGATGTATTTAACCTTATTTCTCAAGGTAGCGGTCCATCTGGCAGTAGCTCAAGCAATAGTCGCGTAGAAGATAGCAATAGCTTATTGTCTAACCGCGGTACAGTGACGATTGATGAGCGTACTAACACACTGATTGTCAAAGATGTGGCTGATAGCATTGAAAATATTCACAGACTCATTAGCAAAATTGATATTCCAGTACGCCAAGTTATGATTGAGGCGCGAATCGTTAGTGCTTCTGACAGCTTTAGTAAAGAGATCGGTGTACGTTGGGGCATCTTATCTAATGGTGCAGCTAACAACCGTAACTTGCTAGTCGGTGGTAGTAATCAAACCTTGTGGGATCTTAAAGATTTTGATGTAGAAACGACGACTGTTAATGGTCAAACCGTATCATATCCTAAATACGACATCAGTCGTCCTGACAATCTTAACGTCGATTTAGGCGTAGCCAACCCTGCGGGAAGTATTGCATTTGGTCTACTAGCTATGTCAGATGTCATGTTAGATCTAGAACTATCAGCACTGCAAGCAGACAACCGTGGTGAAGTTATTTCTACCCCTAAGATTTTGACAGCAGATAAACAAACAGCCAAAGTTTCATCTGGTACGCAAATCCCTTATCAAGAAGCGTCTGCTAGTGGAGCCACGTCTACTAGCTTCAAAGAGGCAGCGCTAAGCTTAGAAGCAACCCCAAATATTACGCCTGATGGCAAGATTGGTTTGCAGTTGGTGATTACTAACGGAACACCGACTATAATTAACAATCAAGTCGCTATTGCTGAAGACTCTATCTCCACTAACGTCATTGTAGAAGATGGACAGACGATTGTACTTGGTGGCGTCTTTAAAAATCGTATCTCTAATGGGGTAGATAAAGTCCCGTTCTTAGGCGATCTGCCTTATATTGGTCGTGCTTTCCGTAAAGACGTACGTAGTAACGCAAAAGAAGAGCTGCTTATCTTTGTTACACCAAAACTAATTAATGACGGTATTAGCCGTTTAGATTAATATAATTTTGCTGACAGCTAGTAAGCTATAAAAAAAGCAAGCCTAAGTGCTTGCTTTTTTATGGCCTAGAATTTAATAAGAGCTAATTTTACTGACAATAATCACAGCTCGTTACTAGCCAGAATATCGATGACGTTGTATGATAGTTAATTTATCTGAGTGAGTGCTATGTTGGAGGAATTGCCATCGGTATTTCTAGTTGGGCCGATGGGAGCGGGGAAGACCACCATTGGCCGATTGCTTGCTAAGCAGTTGGGACGAGAGTTTGTGGACAGTGACTGGTATATCGAATCACAAACAGGCGCTGATATTGCTTGGATATTCGCTAAAGAAGGTGAGGCGGGGTTTCGCGCGCGTGAAACACGAGCAATAGACGAGCTGACTCAACGTACGGACATTGTCCTTGCGACTGGCGGCGGCGCAGTTATGCATGCTGATAATCGGAAGTTTTTGCATCAGCGCGGCATTGTGGTTTATCTGAACGCACCAGTAGATGTACAAATGGCACGTACTGCTAAAGACAAGTCGCGCCCATTATTACAGCAGCCCAATCCCAGAAAAATATTGCAAGATTTATATAGCGCCCGCGATCCATTGTATCGACAAGTGGCACATATTGTCTTGCCTACTGGTCACACCTATCCTCGTCATATGGTCAATCAATTGTTACAACAGCTTGAATCTCTTTGTGTGCCTGTAGTTACAGATTTAGACTTAGTATTAGCAGCAGATCAGACGGTAACTGACATGACAATAAAAGCAGAAGCAGAAGCAGCTTCCACGTCCAAACCACTTATAGATTAATAGGTTCTTATAAAACCTTCCGATGAGCAGCAAATAGACATATTAAACATAGGAGTTTTTATGGCAATGCCACTATTCAACGATGGCTTGACGGTTCATACCCAAAGCCATGATTACCCAATCGTTATTACTGAGCAGTGTAATATGGCGGCCAGCATTGCGCCTTATATTACTGGTCAGCAAGTATTAATCGTGACGAATGATACTGTTGCCCCTTTATATTTGCAGCCGCTTCAAAAGCAATTGGCAGAATTATTTACCGTTGCAGTTTGCATACTCCCTGATGGCGAGCAATACAAAAACCAAGACAGTATTAATCAAATTTACGACACCTTAATGGTCCAACATTTTAATCGTGATGTAACTTTAGTGGCGCTTGGTGGTGGGGTCATCGGTGATATGACTGGTTTTGCAGCAGCAAGCTTTATGCGCGGGGTGAATTTTATCCAAATTCCGACCACCTTACTGTCACAAGTAGACTCAAGCGTTGGTGGCAAAACTGGTATCAACCATCTGCAGGGTAAAAACATGATTGGTGCTTTTTGGCAGCCGCAGATGGTACTGGCTGATATGAGCACTTTGCGAACTTTACCTGCACGTGAGTTGTCAGCAGGACTTGCGGAGGTGATTAAGTATGCTTTAATCATGGATGCAGAGTTTTTGAGCTGGCTTGAACATAACCTACCCGCCATGATGGAGCTGGATTTGGCTGTACTTGGCGAAGCTGTGAAGCGTTGCTGTGAGTATAAAGCGGCTGTTGTTGCACAAGATGAGAGAGAGGCTGGTGTGCGGGCGCTGCTCAACTTCGGTCATACTTTTGGTCATGTGATTGAAACTCATGAAGGTTATGGCAACTGGCTGCATGGTGAAGCTGTCGCTGCTGGCATGGTACAAGCCGCTGAGCTATCACAAATGATGGGGTGGCTAAGTAGCGATGATCTAGCTCGGATTAAGCGCGTATTGTTACTTGCCAACCTACCCATTAATCCGCCACCAATCGGAGTTGATACTGCTTTGAAGCTGATGGGTCACGACAAAAAAGTGAAACGCGGACAAATCCGTCTAATTTTGTTAAAATCAATAGGACAAGCAGTGCTAACAGATGATTTTGACACGCAGCTACTTACAGACGTACTGTCGCAACATAAAGATAGAGTATAGGTAGTTCAGTATTAAAGTAGGCATGTTCTTATTTAGCACATGTATCCCATATTAATGCTAATGCAATTAACTTATTCTAAGCTTGTTTGCCAGCAATGGTCTTTTTGATCAGACTTTTATTAGTATGCTTAACCCTATTTTTCCAAGGAAACACCCATGGCCACATCGAGCTCAACGACTCGCCCAGAAAGCAGGTCATATCGCCGTCAAGCTTTGATTTGGCTGATGATGACTTTACTTCTTGGGGTTTTAACGGCGCTGCTTTGGATGTTTAGTCAGACTCCAGCAATTGGTGCCAAAATTGAAAACGCGCCAATATCAGCGCCAGAAGTATTAAGTACTGAGCTCAAGCAGCCTTTATCTGTTGCAGCCTTGCATGAGCTAGATAATGATGTACAGCCCATTAATTTTGAAGATACCATTCGTGATTTGCGCAACTATCCTGATGAGTTTAAAGATAAGCGTTACTTGCTAGCTAATAAAGGCAAGTGGACTGTACAGGTAATGAACGTTGCAGAAAATGAAGTGATTGCCAGCTATTTAGAAGGTCGTGATGATCGCAAAAAATTCTCGTACTTTCGTTATCGTGATGACAATAATCAACTGCGCTATATGCTGACTTACGGGATAATGAGTAGTCCACAAGAGGCGGTAGGAGCGGCGAAACTGATAGATTTTGGATTACCAGCTGACGTACGTGTATTGCCAGAAGAAATCAGCCGTTATGTCGGTATTATCGATAACTATGAGAGGCCTGGACCGATTAAAGATTTAAGCACTAGACGTTCACGATCGGTTAAATTGCAGCCAACTAAGCGCGAAGTACCAGTTCGCGAAACAGCAGAAACCTTAGCCAATAGCAATGAAGCTAGGAGTGGTAACAGTCAAGCCAGCAATGATAGCAGCAATGTCGAAAGTATTCGTCAATCAGAGGATACTTCTGCAACCTTAGCAGTTAATGAAGAGCGCACCGTGATTACTGAAGATGGCGTCACTATTCCATCATCTACAGCCAAAAAAGAAGACAACGCGCGTAAAGCTGAATCGGAGTCTAAAAACTTACCGGTTGTTCCTACGCCAAAACAACCAGGTGCGGCAAACAATGCTGAAAAGAGTAATGCTAATCCAAGTTCAAGCAACAAAAACCCTAATGCTGGCACCGCCAAGAACGCCAACGCTGGGGCAACTAAAAACAATAACGATAGTATTAAAGAGCTAATAGAAGAAAAAACTGACTAGCTCTTTAGAGGGCTATCAGCTACCTATTACGATTTGCTATCAAGTAAGCCTGCAAGATGCGATGTCTAGCAGGCTTTTTTGTGCCTTTTCAATTAACGGCTCAATACCCAGTACAAATGAGTAAGCTATTTTTTTCTAAAACTTAAACGTTTATATTCAAAAACAACCATGGCAGGAATATAAAGTTAATAGCTGATAAATAGTATACTCAGTAGTATTTTATGAGCGTTTTAATACTATTTGTTACGTGTTCTAATACTAAAAGTTTGAAATGACTCTTAAGACCATAATTAAATGAATTAATAAAAAAGACTAGATTTTTCTATAATCATTAACTAATATGAATGTGGGCGACGCTCTGTACAGTTATCGTAAATAGCTATTTTTTGTTTGGTATTTGCTTAATGCTTTTGCTACAAGCCTTTATGATAATGCCGTTGCTTCAAGCGCAGTGACTGACCATTTGTATTAAGATTATTATAAGTGGTACAACTTCTCTTATTATCTTCCTTCCTAGGGTTGTTAAGGCGCTTGAATATAGAGCGTCTGATATTCAAACTCAATTGAACACCGTGTTATTAGGTGCTCAGCCAGCCAGTTGTCAATCGATATATGCATCATATTGATGCTTGTAATTAAAAGTTATTAATAGCTGCCAAGCAAAGAACAACGTGCTAACCCTTTAACAGTTAGCATCTTATTGACGCTCTTATCTTGCCACTATCAACGCTTAACAACTAGTTATTAGTAATCTGCTCTCAAATAAATGAGAAAGTGATGAGCATTTTCATCCCTTTCAAAGCGTTAGAACCTATTGTCGATCGCATCATTTATTTGTTCGGATGAACATTTATCATCAGCCCGTTTTGCCTACGGTATTCAGTTTATGATCTACATTAGATATATACGCTGCCCGTTCACTTAAAAGGACTAGCCATGTCAATGATTTCCTCCCATACGCATTTGGCCACGCCAGATGACTTCTCTGATAACTGTGGTTTTGGTTTGATTGCTCACATTGAGGGACAAGCCAGCCATAATTTAGTAAAAACCGCTATTCATAGCTTAAGCTGCATGACCCATCGCGGCGGTGTTGCTGCTGACGGCAGAACTGGCGACGGTTGTGGTCTATTACTTGCCACACCAACGACATTTTTTAAAAGTATTGCTGAAGAGCAAGGGTTTGCTATCACCGATAACTTTGCAGTAGGTATGGTATTCGTTAATGTAGATAATGATAAAGCTCAACATAGCCAGCAAGTTCTCAGTGATGAAATTACTGCGCAAGGCTTAGAAGTTGCTGGCTGGCGCGATGTTCCGCTTGATTTAAGCATTGTGGGTGAGATTGGTCGGGAGACGCTGCCAGATTTCAAGCAAGTTTTTGTCAATGCAACCGAAGATCTAGCTGCAGACGATTTTAACCGCAAATTGTTTGTCGCTCGTAAAAAAGCAGAGCAACGCTTAATCGATGATGAGCTGTTTTATGTATGTTCATTAAGTTGCCAAACTATTATTTATAAAGGTCTGGTGATGCCGTCAGATCTGCCAGCTTTCTTTTTAGATTTACAAGATGAGCGGTTAGCTTCGCATATTGTGGTATTTCATCAGCGCTTTTCAACCAATACGTTACCGCGCTGGCCGTTGGCACAGCCATTTCGCTATCTTGCTCATAATGGTGAGCTCAATACGATTACTGGTAATCGTAACTGGTCTGAAGCACGTACGCCAAAGTTAAAATCAGACAAACTGCCCAATTTGAATGAATTGACACCACTGGTCAACAGTACTGGTTCTGACTCATCAAGCTTAGACAATATGCTTGAAGTGCTCATGTCAGGTGGTATGAATCTGTTCCATGCGATGTCGATTTTGGTGCCGCCAGCTTGGCAAAATGTCGATAGCATGGATATGGACTTGCGCGCGTTTTATGAATTTTACTCGCAGCATATGGAAGCGTGGGATGGGCCGGCAGGTCTGGTGATTCAAGATGGACGTTATGCGGTCTGTATGCTTGATCGTAATGGTCTGCGTCCGTCACGCTGGGTGACGACTAAGAACGGCTATATCACCGTTGCATCTGAGATTGGCGTTTGGGATTATGATCCTAAAGATGTGCTGGCAAAAGGTCGTGTCGGCCCAGGTCAAATGCTGGTCATTGATACTTTGACTGGTCAGATTTTGGATACTAAGGCCATTGCCACCTTACTCAAAAAAGCTCATCCCTATCGTAAATGGTTACGTGAAGAAGCGAAACGCATTCGTGATGATGAGCGTTTAGAAGAAGAGCTAGCAGCGCAAGCATGCCGCGGTGATAAGTTAAAAGCACTGCAAAAAATGTATCACATTACTAATGAAGAGCGTACTGAAATCATTCGCCCCAATGCCGAAAATGCTCAAGAGCCAGTCGGTTCGATGGGTGATGATACGCCAATGGCGGTATTATCGCAGCAAATTCGCCATGTTGGTGATTTCTTCCGTCAGCAGTTCGCACAGGTAACCAATCCACCGATTGACCCGCTGCGTGAGTCTATCGTGATGTCGCTCCAAACTTGTCTCGGTGCCCAAACCAATGTGTTTGCACCATCAGCGAGAGACGCGCATCGTATTATTTTATCGTCGCCAGTATTGTCAGCCAGTAAGATGCAGCAGCTTGAAACCTTGAATGACCCTGCGTTTCAAATGGTACGCATTGACTTAAACTATGAGCGCACTCTAGAGCTGTCTGATGCCATCATCGCTATCTGTGAGCAAGTGGCGAGCGCTATTCGTGCTGGTAACACTTTGATTGTATTATCTGATAAAGACATTGATGCGGATAAAGTACCTGCTAATGCCATTATGGTGACTGGTGCGGTACATCATTATCTCATTGCGCAAGGTATTCGTACTGATGCTAACTTAATTGTTGAGACCGGTCTGGCACGTGATTCGCATCAAGTGGCGGTATTGATTGGCTTTGGCGCGACCTGCATCTATCCATACTTAGCTTATGATGTTATTGATGATTTGGTCGCGACTGGTGAGCTACTGGGCGATCCGATTCAAGCGCGGGTTAATTTCCGTAAAGGCTTAGATAAGGGCCTGCTGAAAATCTTATCAAAAATGGGAATCTCTACCATTGTCTCTTATCGCGGTGCGCAATTATTCGAAGCGGTTGGGCTCTCTGAAGAGGTCGTGAGCTTGTGCTTTAAAGGCGTGCAAAGCCGGATTAAGGGGGCGACTTTTGAAGATTTGGCTGCGGACCAAGCACAGTTAGCTGCAAATGCTTTTAAGCGCCGTGCGCCACTTGATCAAGGTGGTTTGCTCAAGTTTGTCTTTAATAAAGAATATCATGCCTTTAATCCCGATGTGATCAACAGCTTGCATACCGCAGTTCGTACTGGTGATTATGACAATTATCGTCAGTATGCTGATTTGGTCAATAGTCGTCCGGTTGCGACCTTGCGTGATTTATTACAGCTTAAAACGGATAATAGTATTGATATCAACGAGGTTGAAGATACCGCCAAGATTTTAACGCGCTTTGACTCTGCTGGCATGTCATTAGGCGCGCTATCACCTGAGGCGCATGAGTCAATCGCCATGGCGATGAATACCATCGGTGGGCGCTCAAACTCTGGTGAGGGCGGTGAAGATCCAGTACGTTATGGCACTTTGCGCAACTCAAAAATCAAACAAATTGCCTCTGGTCGTTTTGGGGTCACACCTGCGTATTTACGTTCAGCAGAAGTCATGCAGATTAAAGTTGCTCAGGGTGCTAAACCGGGCGAGGGTGGTCAGCTGCCGGGTGGCAAGGTCAATGCTTTGATTGCACGTTTGCGTTATTCGGTACCGGGGGTGACTTTGATTTCACCGCCGCCGCATCATGATATTTATTCTATTGAAGATTTAGCCCAGCTAATCTTTGATTTAAAACAAGTCAATCCTGATGCTTTGGTATCGGTTAAATTAGTCTCCCGTCCAGGAGTAGGAACTATCGCGACAGGCGTGGCAAAAGCCTACGCCGATTTAATTACCATCTCAGGTTATGATGGTGGTACCGCAGCTTCGCCATTGTCATCTATTCATCATGCCGGATCGCCATGGGAGTTAGGTTTGGCTGAGACTCATCAGTCGCTAAGAGTTAATGGTCTGCGCGATAAGGTACGTATCCAAACTGATGGCGGTCTCAAAACAGGTCTTGACGTAGTAAAAGCCGCTATCCTTGGCGCAGAAAGCTTCGGTTTCGGTACTACGCCTATGATTGCCGTTGGTTGTAAATACTTGCGTATCTGTCATCTTAATAACTGCCCAACTGGCGTTGCAACCCAAAAAGCTGAGCTACGTGATAAGCACTTCATTGGTGAAGCTGAGATGCTCATTAACTTCTTCAAGTTTGTGGCAACTGAAACACGTGAATGGTTAGCCGCGCTTGGTGTACGCAGTATGGAAGAGCTGGTCGGACGTACTGACTTGCTTGAAGTGCTAGAAGGCAATACGGATAAGCAGCGTCATCTTGACTTAACGCCATTACTATTTAGTCATCCTGCCAGTAGCGGCAAAGCTCAAACCTGTCAAGTTGAGCGTAATGAGCCATTTGACAAAGGCTTACTTGCTGAGCAGATGATCAGTGATATGCTGCTCAATATCCGTAAAGGCAATGGCGGTGACTATAGCTACTATGTCGGTAACTGTGATCGCTCTATTGGCGCGCGTATCTCAGGTGAGATTGCGCAAGTATGGGGCAATCTTGGGATGAGCGACATGCCTATTAAGCTGCATTTAACGGGTACCGCGGGTCAAAGCTTAGGCGTTTGGAATGCTGGCGGCCTACATATTGAGCTTGAAGGCGATGCCAACGACTATGTCGGTAAAGGCATGGCAGGCGGTGAGATTGTGATTTATCCACCGAAAGGTTCAAGCTTTACCGCGCATGATACTGCTATTATCGGTAATACCTGTCTCTATGGTGCAACAGGCGGTAAGCTATATGCGGCAGGTACAGCAGGCGAGCGCTTCGGTGTACGTAACTCTGGCGCCCATGCTGTCATTGAAGGCACAGGCGATCACTGCTGTGAGTATATGACAGGTGGCATTATTACAGTCCTTGGACGTACCGGCCTTAACTTTGGTGCGGGTATGACAGGCGGCTTTGCTTATGTGCTTGATATGGAAGGCGACTTCTTTGATCGCTGTAACCATGAGCTGATTGATTTGAATCGTATCTCAAGTGAGCAAACTGAGGAACATCGTATTCATTTGCATCAAGTAATTGAAGCTCATGTAGATAAAACAGGGAGCGCATGGGGTCAGACGATATTGGCTGACTTTGAGCATTATGTTCGTAAGTTTTATTTGGTTAAGCCTAAAGCGGCGAACGTTGCAACTTTGCTAAAAACTACGACGGCTGATCCACAATAATTTTGTGTATATCGTCCAGTCAAGGTTTCAAATAATTATAAGGTTGAGACCTTAAAGTTCACTGCTCGAATGTTTTAAGCAGGTAAGTGACAGTAACGATGTGCCTATTTGCCTCATTTAGGCTGCACAACATTAGCTGTCACTACCTACTATAAAAGAGCCTAATATAAAAGAGAAATTCATTATGGCAAAACGCTTAGATAATAGTTTCCAGTTTTTGGACGTACCACGGCTTGAGCCGGTCAAAAAAGACATTGCGACGCGCTCAACGGAGTTTGTCGAAATTTATAAACCGTTTGAAATTGAATCGGTTGCTCAGCAATCGCACCGTTGTCTTGAATGTGGCAACCCATACTGCGAATGGAAATGCCCGGTACACAATTATATTCCTAATTGGCTTAAGCTGGCGACCGAAGGCCAGATCTTTCAGGCGGCAGAATTGTGTCACCGTACCAATACCCTGCCTGAAGTCTGCGGCCGTGTCTGTCCACAAGACCGCTTGTGTGAAGGTGCTTGTACGCTAAATGATGGCTTTGGCGCCGTGACCATTGGTAATGTCGAAAAATATATTAACGATACCGCTTTTGCACTTGGCTGGCGTCCAGACATGTCAGATGTGGTCTGGACAGACAAAAAAGTCGCCATTATTGGTGCAGGGCCAGCAGGTCTCGGTTGTGCAGATATTTTAGTTAGAAATGGTGTGAGACCTGTGGTGTTTGATAAACGACCTGAGATTGGCGGCTTACTGACCTTTGGTATTCCAGAGTTTAAGATGGAAAAAGACGTCATGCGCAATCGCCGTGTCATCTTTGAAGGCATGGGAATTGAATTCCGCCTTGAAACGGAAATCGGTACTGACGTTAGTATCGATGAGCTAATAAGCGAATATGATGCGGTGTTTATGGGTATGGGTACATACACCTATATGCGTGGCGGCTTCGCTGGCGAAGAGCTGGAAGGCGTTCATGACGCGCTAGATTACCTCATTGCGAACGTTAATCGCTGTAACGACTGGGAAAAAGATCCAGAAGAGTACATCGATCTGAAAGGCAAAAAAGTCGTGATATTGGGCGGTGGTGATACAGCTATGGACTGTAACCGTACCAGTATCCGCCAAGGTGCGGAGAAGGTAGTCTGTGCTTATCGCCGCGATGAAGAGAATATGCCGGGCTCACGTCGTGAAGTCGTTAATGCGCGCGAGGAAGGGGTTGAGTTTTTATTTAATCGCCAACCGACCGAAATCATCGGCTTAAATGGTAAGGTCAACGCGGTAAAAGTCGTCACTACCCATTTAGGTGCACCAGATAACCGTGGTCGTCGTCGTCCTGAGCCAATTCCTAACTCTGAGGAAATTATCCCTTGTGATGCGGTTATTATGGCCTTTGGTTTCCGTCCTAGCCCTGCCGACTGGTTTGAGACGCAACAAGTCGCTATGGACAGCTCCGGCCGTGTGTTAGCAGCGGAAGAGCAGACCTTTAAGTTCCAAACTAACAATCCTAAGATATTTGCTGGCGGGGATATGGTACGTGGCTCTGATTTGGTGGTAACTGCTATTTGGGAAGGTCGTGAAGCGGCTGAGGGAATATTGGATTTCCTAGAAGTATAGTGTTTAACATATGCTATAAATTTAAAAACACTATAAACAGCTAAAAGCTAGCGCATAGGTAAGTTTTTCATATTTTGTGCTAGCATGCTTTGACCTTTAACGTCTTTTGTCTTTTAATAGATGAGAGGCGTTATTTTTTGGTAGTCAGTTAATGGCTATGTGTCTAATGGTTACGTGTTTAATGGCTTATTACTCAACGACTGCCATTGTTTTTTCTTAACATTTTTTACTATACAAAAAGAGAAATTCCGAGTGAAACTGACTTTTTGGCAACGATTTACTGCCCCGCTGATTGAGCCTTATGCGCGTTATCAACATGCCGATGTTTTGCATGCGATACGTTTGGGCACGGCTGTTGTCATTGCATTCCTATTGAACGAGCTTACCAACTTACCCCATGGGGAGTGGACGACCATTACGGTATTTGTCATCTTAGGTTTATTGCAATACCAAGGTGCAATTTATACTAAGGCTAAAGAACGAATACTGGGTACATTACTTGGGGTAGGTGTCGGACTTGGTTTTTTATGGCTGAGTCAAGATATTGGTACGTGGATGTGGATATACTATCTACTTATCGGCATCATCAGCGGTCTTATCGGTTATGTAGCGGTCAAGCAACTGGGTTATATCGGTCTATTGACCGGTATCACCATGTTGATGATTGTTTCAAGCCCTGATCAGAGCAATGTCAGCCAAGACGGTATGTACCGCGCTTTTAATATTCTACTTGGCGCTGGTGTAGCAGTAGCGGCTACCTTAGTTTTACCTCTCAAGTCTACTTTGATGTGGCGCTTTTTGCTAGCAACTAACCTTGAAACCTGTAGCAATCTCTATGCTGGGGTCGGTAATCATATTGATGCTGACGTTCTGGTTCCTAAACCGTTTAAATACACTAAAGGTACTAGCTCAGCAAGTCTTGTTTATCCTACCAGTAGCTCTGTCCCTGATACCCCAGTTAATAAGGCCTTGGTAAAAGCGCTACAAAAAATCAATAAGCGTCTATTAGCGGTTCGTCCACATATCGCTGCTACAGCAAGTGAATCGGGAATTGAAAAAGAGACCTTAGAAACCATTCAACGTACGCATCGTAATATTATCGGGACGATTGATTTACTATTAAGTGCAGCGCCGCGTTTGGCTAATATTGAGATTGATGATGAAAATCATATACTCTTAATACACTATCAACATGAATTGACCCAAGCCATGCAGCATATGGCAGCAGTACTTCGTAGCCCAAGTGATGAGGTGTTTCGGCCTATCACTCGCATCGCCGTATCAGATTATCCAAGTGTGCAAAACTTAGGGTTTGAGTGGCAAGGCTATTTTTGGTTAACTCAAACTCTACAAGTGCAATTACAACGGCTCAGTGATTTATTACAGACGACTAAACCGCAATGGTTCGCTGCCTCCGGCCTTCGTTACCAGCGCCGAGAACAACGCCGCATTGAGGATAAAGGCGGCGAGACTGATTTACATTTATAAAAAAACGCTGACCATTTAAAGCCAGCGTTTTTATTTGTGTTTAACCGTTTAGATACTTTAGTTAGTCATTATAGATAGTTCTATAAAGCAGACTTTCTATCTTTCTATTAACGGCCAGTTTTTAGCATATCCCAATACTGCTGATAAACCTGTAGCGCATCATCACCCACATCTTCTTGGAATTCTGCTTTTGCTAGCACTTCTTTACTTGGGTAAATCGTTGGGTTGTTTCTCACTTCATCCGACATAAGCTCGCGTGCCGCCATATTTGGCGACGCATAACCAATCTCTTCACTAACGATTTTAGCGTTTTCAGGACGTAGCAAATAATCAATGAATTTATGCGCAGCGTCTACTTGCTTGGCGTTTTTTGGGATGACGAAGTTGTCCATCCATAATATCGCGCCCTCAGATGGGTATTTATAAACCAAGCTGGTCAGACCTTCATCGTTGGCCATGACGGCTTCACCATTCCATGTCATACCGAGTGCAGTTTCGCCTTCGATATAGGGCATGCGCGTCGCATCTGAATTAAAGGTTTTGACGTTAGGCATTAAGGTGGTGAGCTTATCATAAGCAGCTTTAATCTCATCAGGATTGCGACTGTTGCCTGAGTAGCCAAGTGTCAGTAACGCCATGCCAAACACTTCACGCACATCGTTGGTCAGCATCACCTGACCTTTATAGTTAGGACTCCATAGATCATTCCAGCTATTGACGGTCGCAGGGTCAACAGTATCACCATTAATAGCAAGACCAGTGCTGCCCCACATATAAGGGATAGAGTATTTGTTCTCAGGATCGACCTTAGTGTTGGTAAATGAAGTATCAAGATTCTTAAAATTGCTCAGTTTTGATTTATCTAGCTCTTGCAATAATCCCTCTTTAGCCATTTTTTCAACATAATAGGTTGATGGAATAGCAAGATCATATTGGCTAGAGTCGTCAAGCAGTTTAAGCTTGGCATACATCGCTTCATTAGAATCAAAGGTCGTGTAGTTGACCGAGATTCCTGTCTCTTCCTCAAAGCCATCAAGAATCTCTTGCGGCATATACTCTGACCAGTTATACAAATTAAGGGTTTCGTTACTGGTAGCCGTACCATCAGTCGCAGCATTGTCAGAGTTGCTACAGCTAGTAAGTACCAAGCCGACAGCTGCGGCCAACAATGCTTTGGGTATGACACGACCGACTCGACTGCCAGCGCGAGTAGGAACTTTTGAGGATAGGCGTGACGATGATAAATGAGACAAGATAGCTCTCCTAAGTAGACAAAAAAGTAAAAACCGATGCATGTTAGATAATTGACCGCTATTTATTAGCAGTAATTATATCGTTATGGTCATTCGAAGCCATAATTTAAAGGGTAGCAGCTCGAATCTGCTAGGCTTTGATTAGAAAATCGTAGATTTTGCTAAGCGCTATGATAATTAATAATCATGATATGATTGGCACCTTTGGAATGTTTAATATTTTCTAAAATTTAAATAAAAATCTCTATAAAACTATATGTTTCGATAAAACTATATAAAGGATAAATACTATGAACCAGACCAATACGGTTATTCCTACACTGCTCACTAACAAAGTCGCAATCGTCACTGGTGCCAGTCGTGGCCTTGGTGCACAGATATCTCAGCAAATGGCAGCAGCAGGCGCGCTCGTTTGCGTCAATTATCTTAATAGTAAAGAAGCTGCCGAAAAAGTAGTTGCAGATATCTTAGAGACCGGGGGACAAGCATTTACTTATCAAGCTGATGTCACTGAACTTGAGCAAGTAAAAGCGATGGCGGATGAGGTCATTGCTCGTTATGGTCGCATTGATGTATTGGTCAATAATGCCTTGCCAAGTTACCAGTTTAATCCCAGTGCTGATTACACCAGTATTGAAACTGTCAAATGGGCGCATTTTTCTCAGCAAATAGATGGCATCGTCAAGGGCGCAGTTAATACAGTGCAAGCGGTATTACCACAAATGAAAGCGCAGCAGATGGGCAAGATTATCAATATCTCAACCAACCTCGTTTACAATCCGGTAGTCACTTATTACGACTATACGACTGCTAAATCGGCCTTGATTGGGCTGACGCGTAACTTGGCTGCGGAGCTAGGACAGTATGGTATTCGAGTTAATCTGCTGGCAGGTGGACTGCTAAAAACTACTGACGCGAGCAGCTTAACGACTGAAGAGGTATTTGATTATATCGCTACTACCACACCGTTGCGTCAAGCGACCTCAGTGGCTGACTTTGCCAATTCAGTGCTGCTAATGGCGTCTGATTTGAGTGCGGCTATCACAGGACAATCGATCGCTGTTGATGGTGGCTTGACAATGCCTTGATGACGCTTCGACAGTGCCTTGACGTTTTAATACAGCGCCTTGTTACTGTAAAGACTATAAAAATTAGAAGATTAACTAGTGAATAAGTAATTCGATCGAATTTAGAAGAGAAAAGAGATGAATAACCGCAAACGTGCTGGGATTATTACTGCTGTACTTGGGTTAGTGGCATTTATGGCCATGTTCAATGCTGGCTCACCAACTCCTATGGTGAATTGGCCAGTGGAGACTTATATGGGTTTGGCATTTACGATTGGCTGGTTGAGTAGTGTGCCCAATTGGTTGGCTTACGTGTTGGCAGCGGTGGTACTTATTCTTATGATCGTAGGATTCTATAAAATTGGTAGCTGGGTTTATGGTTTGGTAGCAGGTAAGCGTTAAATGCCTTTTTGCAGCTATATTCTACGAGCTAAGCGCTTATTTACGTCTGTTATTTGAAATTCAGCAATTATTCGCAAAACAAAAACCCTTGTCAGCTACTGACAAGGGTTCTTGTTGGCTATAAAGAAAAGAATTTTTAACGGTTTCGCTTAACTCTATTCTAATTATGACGCTATCTTAAATTGCTCAAGTACCTTTTGAATACCATACTCTTCAATAGTCCCAGTGACAAAGTCCGCACGCGCTATAAGGGCAGGTTGAGAGTCGCCCATGGCTACCGCGTAACCAACCAAATCAAACATCTCCAAATCATTCATACCATCGCCAAACGCCATGCATTCGTTCACATCCATAGCATAATGCTCGCATAAATCTCTAATACCTCGTGCTTTGGATGCTTCTACTGGCAAGATATCTGCGCCAATTTGATGCCAATGCACCAGTTTTAACTCGTACTGGGCAAAGTTGACGTCTTGCATTTTGTCTTCTTGATTGTTAAAGAATACCGAGCACTGATAGACAGGGTTTAATTTGTAATAGTCAGGATCAACGATAGAGTTCGGTGTTCTGGCATTGTATTCACGCAGACGCTCGTTTTCGTTTGACCATGCGATATGGGTCGCAGAGTCAAATTTATGAATGATTTCACTCGTTTGGCATAGCTGGACGATTTTGTCATTTTGCTCAGCGGATAAAGGGTAATGACTAATAAGACCGTCTTTATTAAAGCTATATTGTCCATTCATACAGATAATGGCGTCCAATATATTGTCGTCCAATAATGCCAAAATATCATCTGGAATAATGGCTTTAGAACGCCCTGTCGCAATCACTAGCTTGATGTCAGTTTTAGCCAGTTGCTCGAGGGTCGCCTTATTATGTTCAGCAATAATACCGTTACGGCTTAGCGTATCATCGATGTCAAAAAATATAATTTTAGGGGTGTCTACTCTGTTATGCATATTAGCATTCACAGCTTTATCTACAATAAACATGATTATCCTTTGTGTTTTAAACACTACTATGAATGGTGACCAAATATCGCTCGGCACTGCTTCCGTGATGGTGTTTGTTATTATGGGTTTAATTTTACAGTGGAAGTAGTATAGCAGTACGTGGCTTCTGACTGAATTATGTAACACATTGATTAGATTGTTATTTATAGTGGCTATATATGCATATTCAAGACATGCATACTCAAGTACGCAGTTGATTTTTAAATTTTAGACTATATTTATATTCTACATATTTATTTGAATGATTTTAGTAATTCTAAATAATAAGTAATTTGTTTTTAGATTTCACTTTTTTCTATAAATAGCCTTCCTGATAATAAGAAAGCTAATTAAGCAAACGTAACTGGTAAAGGCAATTAACAAGGGCAAGGCAATGGATAACTCACCTCAAAGCATTACTATTAAGAATGTTGCTGTCAAAGATGATGCTATCAAAACCGTTGCAGATGAGGATTTGTTTACTCTGTCACCGCGTCATCCCGATAGTCGGCTTGAGATGGACTGGTTGTTCTTATTTAACAAGCTACCACCAGATCAATGGTTTATCACAGATTATGCTTACAAAACATCAGGCTGGCTAAAAGTACATACTAACATACGCAAGCGTCAGCGTATCTTGACACAGATTAGTAAAGGTTATCAATCTGGAGAGTATGACTGGTCAGAGTATCGCTCGCAGATACTGAAGCGTATCAATATGCATGTGCTCAAACTGCATCAACATCATGGGGTAGAGGACGAGGGGTTTTTCCCTGAGTTTATTAGGATGTATCCGCAGCTACAGGCAGGGTTTGAGATATTGGGTCGCGACCATGTGCGCTTGGATGCGCTACTCGATAAGTTGCAAGTGCAAAATGATACGCTGGCGAGAAGTGAGGTTGAGGATAAAGCGCTGGCGGAGCAATTGCATCAGACTTTGGTGGATGCGACTGATTTACTCTCGCAGCATCTGACCGATGAGGAAGACTTGGTGATTCCTATTTTGGTGTTAAGGCAGGGTTAGGGACGCACTCTGCTTTACTCTCAGTTTTTTTAAACCAATACTTATATATCAAGTATTAATCCTAATAAGACTTCTATCACTGTTAAAATTAACATCCTTTGGGTCAATGGCTAAAATCTTTTGCTCAATTTCGTGTTCTGAAAGATGGTTTAATACTGCATGGTTGAGAACTTGAGATTTTAATTGCTCAATAATATCAGATAAGTTAACCCAATCTTCACTAACCCATCCTACGCGTTGCTTATAGATCTAAATTTATTTGTTGAGAACCTTTTATATGATCTAATACTTCTAAGATTTTATAAGATGTCTTGAGTTTAGCATTCTCCATATACTGCTCTTTCTCAAGCCTTACCTGAAGTATGTCACCTTCCGAAAAAGAAACATCTCTTTTATATACCTTATCAACAAATAAGGGATCTATTATATTAGCTTTTATAGTTTCGTCACCTCTAGTAAAAGACCATTTATTGTTCAAATCAAATGTTATAGCCTTTATCTGTAA
Source organism: Psychrobacter sp. S1-30-MNA-CIBAN-0213 (assembly GCF_040309845.1). Classification (NCBI taxonomy): domain Bacteria; kingdom Pseudomonadati; phylum Pseudomonadota; class Gammaproteobacteria; order Moraxellales; family Moraxellaceae; genus Psychrobacter; species Psychrobacter sp. S1-30-MNA-CIBAN-0213. The sequence continues at coordinate 40,005 of NZ_JBEOPE010000003.1, forward strand.
AAAAGTAGTTTCTTCATTTAGTAATAAAGACTCGGAAAGACGAGGAGGTAAGAATCTTCCTATTTCTTCTTGATCTATGTGAACTATAGATAGAGAATCTTTAATTATATCAAATGTTTTGATTCCTTCTTTCTCGAGAGGTCTAACTGTTTTATATAAGCTTTCTCTTACTTCAAAATTGTTGTAAATGTTGTAAATATGTTGATTAACGATAACAGTTTCACTTTTAAAATGTAATTGTACTTTATCGTCATCAATTCTCGTAATTTTCTCAGGTTTTTCATTTCCAAACTTTTTAACTAGAGAATAGAGCATGCATAAACTACCAATACCACCACTTATGATTGTCGTCAGGTTAGCACCAGCCGCACCATATTTTCCTGATAAAAAGTCAACGACTTGTGTAGATAAATTCGATACAGCTTGCATTACTAGTTCGACTTCAATCGAACCTTCTCTTGCATTGCCTTTAATTTTTAGACTAGTCTTATATTCTCCCTGTGTACTAGATTTAACTAACTCTTCAAGAATTTTTTGCATTCCCAATAAAGCTGGAGCTAATAAAGCTACGTCCATCTCATGATCACGAATGGCTTCACCATCGTATTTGACTGTGAAATTTACACTAGGCATATCATCATCACTCGTCACTATTACGACTCCAATTAATATGATTTTAAATCTGATATATATGATTATATACAAATATCGATTAATATTCCTTAATCTAATAAAGCATTAAATAAATTTAAATTAATTAACAATTGAATGGTTCTATTATTCAAACTAACCAACCTCAACACTCGTCACATTCTGAAAGCCTCTTGGCAACTGCCCACCACGATTACCACGACTGCCCGTATAATTGGCTAAATCATTGGGTTTTAGCGTCACATGACGTTTACCAGCGGTAATGATTAGGCTGTCTTGCTGACTGAGTGGCGTGATGGCAAGCACTTCTTCACCGTCTTTTAATTTAATCAGCTTATTACCTTTACCACGAGCCTGTTCAGGCAAATCATCAAGAGCAAATATCAATAGATATCCCGCATTGGTCACCACGGCAATGTGATCAGGTGTGGCTTTTACCATTTCACTATCATCGCCACTAGCTTCTGCATTAGCATCGATACGCGCAATAGGGAGTAAACGGCTACCAGCTGCTAGATTGATGATATTTTTGCCCGCTTTTTGATTGCTATCGAGATTGCCAATGGTGTTGATAAAGCCATAACCTGCTGAGCTGGCGAGGATGATACGTTGATCGTCAGCACCGGTTAATAACTGCTCAAAGCTAGCGCCTGCTGGCGGTTTGAGTACGCTGGTTAGCGGATCGCCTTGACCACGGGCGGATGCGAGGCTATGCGCATCGATACTATAACTGCGTCCAGTGCTATCGAGCACGTAGATTCTCTCATTGGATTTAGCGCGCACGTGCGCTTGATAGCTATCACCTGAGCGATAGCTCATGCCAGCAGCATCGACGTCATGCCCTTTAGCGGCGCGAATCCAGCCTGCTTTCGATAGGATAGCAGTGACAGGCTCGCTTGGTACGAGGTCAGACTCTTTTAATGCTTGCGCTTCTTCGCGTTCCGCCAATTGTGATACGCGCTCGTTGCCGTGTTCTTTCATATCGGCAGTGAGCTCATCGATCATTAAATTGGTCAGACTGTCTGGATTGTCCAAGTACTCTTGAATGATGGCGCGTTCGGCTGCCAGCTCATCTTGCTCGCGGCGCAGCTCAATCTCTTCTAGTTTAGCGAGCTGACGCAAACGAATGTCCAAGATAGCATTGGCTTGTATCTCAGTCAGGTCATAGTCTTGCATCAATGATAATTTTGGATCGTCTTCTTCACGAATAATACGAATGACTTCATCGATATTCAGATAAGCAATCAGCAAACCTGCAAGGATATGCAAGCGCTTATCGATTTTATCGAGGCGATATTGCAAACGGCGCGTGACCACTGAGCGGCGACAGACGAGCCATTCTTCAAGGATTTCTTTGAGGTTTTTGACTTGTGGCTTACCATTTAAGCCAATCATATTCATATTGACGCGGTAATTGCTTTCAAGATCGGTACTGGCAAACAAATGACTCATGACTCGCTGCACGTCGACGCGGGTAGATTTTAGCTCTAAGACGATACGGCAAGCGTTTTCATGATCTGACTCATCATGAATATCAGTAATCCACGGTAGTTTCTTATCAGTCATCAGCTTAGCGATCTGCTCTTGAATTTTATTACCGGATACTTGATAAGGAAGAGCATCGATGATGACGAGATTTTTCTCTTTTGGGTCGACATGATAGGTGGCGCGCATTTTATAGCTGCCACGACCGCTCTCATACATCGCCTGCAAATCTTTTTTACTGGTGATGATTTCAGCGGGCGTTGGCAAATCAGGCGCTGGTATCGATTGGGTTAATTGTTTAACTGATAGCTCAGGATTTTTTAGCAAACGAATAGCCGCACGTACCACTTCATTAAGGTTATGTGGCGGGATATCGGTTGCCATACCAACCGCAATACCGGTCGTACCATTCAATAAAATATTGGGCAGGCGAGCAGGTAGAGTGGTTGGCTCTTGCATGGTGCCATCGAAGTTATCTTGCCAATCGACAGTGCCTTGGCCTAACTCTGCAAGCAAAGTATTGGCATAAGCAGACATTTTGGCTTCGGTATAGCGCATCGCAGCAAACGATTTTGGATCATCTGGGCTACCCCAGTTACCTTGACCCGTGATGAGCGGATAGCGATAGCTGAACGGCTGTGCCATCAGTACCATGGCCTCATAACAAGCACTATCACCATGCGGATGGTATTTACCCAGCACGTCACCGACCGTACGCGCGGATTTTTTCGCCTTCGCAGTCGATTTTAGTCCCAGCTCGCTCATGGCATAAACGATACGGCGTTGTACGGGCTTTAGACCGTCAGCGATATTGGGTAGCGCCCGATCCATAATGACGTACATAGCGTAATTGAGATAGGCTTGTTCAGTGAACTCCGCGACTGAGCGGGTATCCATTGGTTCACTTGGGATAATGGGCGTAATCGTATTATCAATAACATCGGACATAGAATAGGTTTCGCTTCTGAGTTTTTAATTAGTATGATGTATATAGTGCTGCATATTATGTGCCGCGCTCCATTTAAGGTGCGGAATTAACTTAAAGATAAGATAGCGCTATCGTAAAGGATATTGCGTCAATAAAAAAGGTGTAAGCTAGAATAGACGACAGGTCATGACGTGCTGATATGTACCGATACAGCAGCAAATACTATATATGATTCTGCCATTAATAGGCTGATAGTAAGTTCGTTTAAAAAAGCCGTGTGAATATAGATTTGATGACTGCTTGTAGTTAATACCGATTAGCCGATGTCAATAGTAATTATCAATAAATAGAATAAGGCGTGATTCTATACAGAAAGAAACAAGCAACAATAGCAGTTAATAGATGCCTATCTAATGCTGAGGAATAATACGAAAAAATGCTAGTGTTTATCACCTATATAATTGATTATAAAGTAAATGTTAGGCGTCAAGTAACTTTGCGAACTCAAGTGCCAATCTTTTATATTGAGTAGTGTGTACAAAGTGTGTATGTTAAAGAACAAAGGGGTATTTACCACTGATTGCACAAATTCATTAGGAGAAATAAGATTATGGATAATCAAGTCAATTTAACCCGTCGTAATGATAAGGTCTGGCTGAAAACCTATGAGGCGCTTGGGCTAACTTACGATATTGACATGCCAGCCGAAGATACCTCACTGATCGATATTTTTGAGCAGAGCTTCGTTAAACATGGTGACAAAACGGCATTCGTCTGCATGGGCTCCTCAATTACTTTTAAAGAAGTAGACTTATATAGCCGTCAAGTTGCTGCTTATTTGCAGTCACTTGGACTGGTAAAAGGCGACAAAGTCGCGGTCATGATGCCTAATATTTTGCAGCTACCGGTTACAGTCATTGGCGTACTGCGTGCAGGTCTAACCTTAGTCAATGTCAATCCACTATATACTACCAAAGAGCTTGAACACCAGCTGACTGACTCTGATGCTAAAGCACTTATCTTGGTCGAAAACTTTGCCAAGACCTATCAAGATATCGGTCGCAAAGCCGTAGAGCATGTCGTCATCACAGGTATGGGCGATTTGATGGGCACGCTAAAAGGCTTTATGGTCAATACAGTCGTCCGTCACGTCAAAAAACTGGTCCCAGAATACAAGATTGCAAACAGCGTTGAATTCAAAAACATGCTTAAGCAAAGTCCGGCAAGTAAATACCAACGCCCAAGCAATATCAGCCTTAGTGATGTGGCAGTCTTACAGTATACCGGTGGTACCACTGGGGTTGCCAAAGGTGCGATGCTGACTCACAAAAATCTCGTTGCTAACCTTATTCAGTCTGATACCTTTTTGGGTAGTGCTTTTGATGAGTTTGATAAGAGTAACGAGCAGCCTGTCATTCTGACGGCTTTACCGCTATATCATATTTTCTCCTTTACTGTCTGCGGTATGTTTGGTATTTATCGCGGTTGTATCGGCCTCCTAGTACCCAACCCGCGTGACCTTGATAGCTTATTAAAAGCTTATAAGAATAATCCACCAGCGTTTTTCCCAGCAGTAAACACTTTATTCAATGCGCTTGCTAATAATGAAGAGTTTAAGGCGATGGATCATAGTAAGCTGCGCATGTCGATGGGTGGCGGTATGGCAGTCCTTAGCTCAACGGCAGAAAAATGGCGTCAGGTAACAGGCAATATCATCGTCCAAGGTTACGGTTTGTCTGAGACTTCACCAGTCGCAACAGCTAACCCCTTTAATAGTGCTACGTTCAGTGGCAACATTGGCGTACCAATGCCAGATACTGACGTTGCTATCTTAGATGAAGCCGGTAACGAGCTTGAGCTAGGTGAGCGCGGTGAGATTAGTGTCCGTGGTCCGCAAGTAATGAAAGGCTACTGGAATCGCGATGATGCTACTCGTGAAGTCATGACCGATGATGGGTTTTTCCGTACGGGCGATATTGGGATTATGGATGAAGAAGGCTATGTCACTATCGTTGATCGTAAAAAGAATATGATTTTGGTCTCAGGCTTTAACGTTTATCCCAATGAAGTCGAAGAAGTGATGGCTGGTCATCCAAAGATTTTAGAGTGCGGAGTCATCGGTGTTGAAGATGAGAAGAGTGGCGAGGTTCCAAAAATATTCGTTGTACGTCAAGATAACAGTCTTACTGAAGAGGATGTTCTTGCCTACGCTAAAGAGCATTTGACTGGCTATAAACGCCCACGTCATGTTGAATTTATCGATGAGCTACCAAAATCGAACGTTGGTAAAATTTTGCATAAAGACTTACGTAAGCTTGAAGAAAAAAACCACGCTTCTTAATACTAAAGTCTTGAATGGTGCTTAAATGTTTGGCTTTATGATAATGGCTTTTAGCTAGAGCATATAAGTTAAAGCATTTGCGTTAAAGAGTATGGATTAAAAGCTTATATTAGTGCAGTACTATTTATGCCAATAATGATGAGGCCGTTTAAGTACGGTCTTATCATTTTTTATGGTCAATTTTCAGCGAGGTTTGATTATATAGTCAGTCCAATATGAAAAAGATACAGTGGGACTGGGATGAATTTTTTGCAGCCTCTGTCAGCGTAGGCACAGCAAGCCAGAAAAATTTATACCAGTTTCGCGTTATTGAATAACGTATCCATTTTATTTAGTATCGACTATAGTAGACCTCTTGCAAAAGTACCAGTTCATTGACTTTCACTGACGAAGTTACAAGGGCTAGCGATGACTTATGCAAGAGGTCTACTATAAATATGAATTAGGGTGATGAGAGGCATTCTATTAAGAGGGTACAGCGTTCTATCTACATGCAATTATGGAGACTTTTTAGCAAAACTGTTATAGTACGGACGTAGGCAACAGGGCAGACATTAGTTATTATTATCACCTATTAGAGTAACTAAGTAGATTCATATAAAGTTATTTATAAGCAATATGTAGGCTCGTAGATACTAATAACTATTTAGGTTACCTATCTCTAACATCCGATTTTTCATGTTTAACAATGAGAAATTTTCAGTGATTTATATTTATTATCTGCATTCTAATGACTTTATGTTCACAAATAATTATTCATAAATCCAGTATTCGTATCATCATTATATTATTCTACGTCTTTAATTGTAGTACTTAGGAAAAGTTATGACTGACAATGCCAACAACAGCGGTACTAATAAAAACACGCCAGACCAAGCGCCTGCTAACAGTGGTGAAAACCATGCGCATAAAGACGCACAAATAATGTCGGATATGACTGTGTTTCCTACCATGCCTACTATCCCAAGTGATAGACCATGGCTTGACGCTTATGAGCGTTATGGTATCGATGCGACTATTGATATGCCCGATGATGAGACCTCTTTGCTGGAAGTATTTGAGCGCAATTTTCGTCGTTACGGGCAAAAAACTGCTTATATCTGTATGGGCTCGTCAATTACCTTTAAGCAATTAGATTTATATAGTCGTCAAATCGCCAGCTATCTACAATCATTAGGATTGGTTAAAGGTGACAAAGTTGGGGTAATGATGCCCAATATTTTGCAGTATCCTATCGTCATGCTCGGTATCATCCGCGCAGGTATGGTATTAGTCAACGTCAATCCGCTCTATACCAGCCGTGAGCTATCACATCAGCTGCATGACAGCGGAGCAAAAGCATTATTTATCGTCGAAAACTTTGCTAAAACTTATCAAGACGCTGAAGATAAAGGCCAAGTTGAGCATGTGATTGTCTGTAAGATTGGTGACATGCTGGGCTCAGTCAAAGGGGTAGTGGTCAATCTAGTCGCACGCCATATCAAAAAGATGATTCCATCTTATAATTTGCCAAATAGCACTAGCTTTAAGCAGGCGTTAGGCGCGGTATCTGCAAGTAAATACCAGCGTCCAGATTTGTCGCTAAGTGATGTGGCTTTATTACAATATACTGGTGGTACGACTGGTGTGGCCAAGGGCGCTATGCTGTCTCACGGTAACCTAGTGGCCAACATGCTACAGATTAGCGTACTAATTAACAGCGCTTTTGAAGACGATATCAATAGTGACGATGTGATTTTGACGGCTTTACCGTTATATCATGTGTTCTCGTTTATGGTCTGCGGTATGTATGGTATGTATCAAGGCTTTGCAGGCTTATTGATTCCAAATCCACGTGATTTAGATGGTCTCATTAAAGAGATGGATAAATATAAGCCATCATTTATTCCTGCAGTGAATACCTTGTTTAATGGCTTGGTACAAAAAGATAGCTTTGCTAAATTGGATTTCTCAAACCTCAAAGCGGCTATCGGCGGCGGTATGTCAGTATTGCCAAGCGTGGCCAAAGAATGGCATAAAATCACCGGTCTGCCTATTGTAGAGGGTTATGGTCTGTCTGAAACTTCTCCAGTGGTTGCCTTTAACCCAATGACCATTGCAGAATTTACTGGCAAAATTGGTATTCCAGCATCAAGTACTGATATCGTATTAATTGACGACGAAGAAAACGAAGTTGCTATCGGTGAGCGCGGTGAGATCTGTGTTAAAGGTCCGCAAGTAATGATTGGCTACCAAAATCGTCCTGATGAGACCGCCAAGACCTTTACCGCAACCGGTTACCTAAAAACGGGTGACATCGGCATCATGGACGAAAAAGGCTTCATTAAAATTGTTGACCGTAAAAAAGACATGATTATCGTCTCTGGCTTTAACGTCTATCCGAATGAAATTGAAGAAGCCATGAGTGAGCATCCAGCAATCGTAGAGTGCGGTGCGATTGGTATACCGAATGATGAGCGCGGTGAAGATCCTAAGTTGTTTGTGGTCAAAAAAGGCGATGTTACGGAAAAAGAGCTGCTCGACTTCGGTAAAAAACAACTGACTGGTTATAAACGTCCACGCCATATCCAGTTCGTCGATGAGCTACCAAAATCAAACGTGGGTAAAATATTGCGTAAAGAGTTACGTAAGATGGAAGGGTTAGAATAAGGCGCTTGCTATTTGACATGCTGACCTGCATTGAAAATATAGAACAAGTCTAAGTATCGTTAAGTTGCCTTATTTGAGCTTTATTTTGCTCTACTCTGATTATGTTTTTTATCAAAATCACCACGTAATAACAATGACTTATATTGCTATTGCGTGGCTGTCACGTTAGGATATCTCAGATTTTAAGTCTGCTACCGTTCATAATATTCAATTATTAACAGCTTTTTAATTGGCGACTAATTAAAAACCACCGCTTAACAAGTCACTGGCAGACGGTTACTTTTATTTTATATCACTATTTTATATCACTGCTTTTATAACATCGTCCTAGGAAATTTTATGCGTATTGATAACCGTGAGCTCGACCAACTTCGTTCGATTAGCTTTGAGCGCCACTATACCAAGCATGCCGAAGGGTCAGTGTTGGTCAGCTTTGGCGATACCAAAGTATTGTGTACAGCGAGTGTTGAGTCAGGTGTTCCACGCTGGTTAAAAGGCAAAGGCAAAGGCTGGATTACCGCTGAATACGGTATGCTACCTCGCGCGACCAATACCCGTAATCAGCGTGAAGCGGCACGTGGTAAGCAGTCTGGTCGTACCCAAGAGATTCAGCGCCTCATCGGTCGTAGCCTACGTGCCATGATTGATCTTAGTAAGCTTGGTGAAAATACCATTTATCTTGATTGTGATGTCTTGCAAGCGGATGGTGGCACGCGTACCGCTAGTGTGACTGGTGCTGCTATTGCTTTGATCGATGCGCTTGAGAGTATCCAAAAGACCAAAAAACTAAAAGCTGATCCATTGATTGGTTTGGTTGCTGCGGTCTCTGTCGGCATGAAAGATGGCGAAGCTTATCTAGATCTAAACTATGAAGAAGATGCCAGCTGTGATACTGATCTGAACGTAGTAATGACGCAAAAAGGCGAGTTCATTGAGCTTCAGGGTACCGCTGAAGAAAAGCCATTTACCCGCGCTCAAGCTGATGACATGCTAATCCTTGCTGAAAAGGGTATTGCTGAGCTTATTAAGATGCAACAAACTGCGCTTGGCTGGTAGTTTTACGAAAGAATCCACTGACATCGAAGAGCTGCTCAACGAACAGCTTTTTGATTTACTTGCCGCTCAATAGGTCGCAACCAAAGGTACGAATGCATGCTAAAGCTCACTGATGACGGTGCCAAGATTACCTTACAGGGCCAGCCTCCAGCAGGTGACAATGGTCTGTTTTGGTTTGGATCAGCGTTGTTAATTGGTGCCGTAGCAGTGGCGTTGGCAATGAGCCTATTGCCAGAGCGCCTAGCGATTGGGGCGCTTGCCCTGCTGATTGTAGGTAGTTTTATCTTTAATCGAAAACGGCAACAGCGCAAAAAAGCCATGAGCGGTAACATTAACAGTGGTGTCTTATGGGTACGCGTAGGCGAGCTGGTACATGACAATAACGGTCGCCGCGAGCATATCAATCTGAGCGATGGCGATAAAGTCACTCTCTTTGGTGAGCAGCTCCAGATTATTAATGCAGATAACGTGCGCAAGTACCATATTAGTGGTTTTGACACTGTCCAAGAAGCGCAGGCAACTAAAGCTATATTAGAAGGCCAAGTGCTCAATAAGCGCCATGTTAATATTAAAATGAATAGCGACTAAATTTTTTAGAATGTAAGTTTTTAGAACGAAATTATTTATATAACGATTTTTAGACTACAATCTTTAAACGATAAAGCCATCTTTAAACAGATGGCTTTTTCTTTGTTTATTTTTACTCACTATTTTTAACCTACCTTTCGTCTTTATTTTTATACCTTCTGTCATCTGAAAATCATGAATAAAGCTTGCAGCATCCTGCCTAAATAGTTTATAACTAGAAACTAGTAATTTCACAGTTATCGCAAATTTTGTTGCTGTCTTGAAAGGAGCTGGTTATGCCGCCATCGTCGGTTATTACCTCAGATAAAGTACGATTATATAAAGCGCCACTACATAAGGCGTTATCCACCCCATCCAATTTTATAAAAAACACTTCTACAAAGCCTGTTTCTATAAATTTTATTTCCATAAAAAATGCATCCATCACAGCATTATTAATATTTTTGAGTAGTGCAAGTTATGTGCATGCTGATAGTATGAGTGCCCTTATCGCACAAAAAACAGCTCAACCTGAGCTGGCAGTACCTGGCGCCAAAATCAATACACGCTCGACTATCCAGCGTACCCGTATTAACTATTCAACGATTAACAACACTAATAACAATAGCTTTAACACTCAGCCCACGTCGAATGCGTATGGTTATAGTCAGCAGCCTCAAACTGCGCCTGTATCGAAGGCATCTTATCGCTATCCTGAAGTGCAGCGACAAGCGCCCGCCGTCTTGCCTGCATTTTTATCGGGCAGTTATGATAACGTCGATAGTGAGTATCTACCATTACTTAGTAACGCTGAAAATCAAAGTAGTATGGCCGCACGCGAGGTGATAAGTACAGCACGCAAGATGGCACTCAACGAGCGTGCAATCATTCAAGGCGGCTGCTGGGACTATCTAAACGAGGTGTTTAAGCGGGCAGGAGTAACGCGTGATACGGTACATAAAGGTGCTTATAGACAAGGCCCTTATGCCAATAGTAATGAGATTGAGGTTGGTGACTGGCTATATTATATCAACCATGGCTACAATGGTGTCGAGCATAGCGGCCTGTTTGTCGGCTGGGTCGATGAAGCTGCTAAACAAGCCCTTATACTGAGCTATGCTGGTGAAAACCGCCGCGAGCCAGCGCGTTATCGAGTTTATGATTTGAGTAATGTATACCAAATCATGCGTCCAACTGTTTAGGTAGGGCAAGTTAGGTAGTGCAAAGTATTTAGGTAGTGCAAAGTATTTAGGTAGTGGATTTAATTTTTTTCATCACTACTTCTCATTCATTCTTTGCAAGAAAAGCTATCGTGCAAACAGCCATAAAAAAGCGTCCGTGACTTATGAAAGTGACGGACGCTTTTTATTGTTAAAGTATGAATTGCTGTCAATTTAACTAAGTTTTCTAAATAAGTTTTAGAAGGGCTTAACGACCACTAAAATGACGATAATGACTAGGGCAAAGACTGGTACTTCATTAAACCAGCGCCAAAATTTATGGGTTTTATAGTGTGGATTATCAATTAGTTTTCTCCGATAAAATCCACATGCGCCATGATAGGCTGAGAGCAAAATGACTAGAAAAATCTTAACATGTAGCCAGCCTTGGGTTTTATATACTTCCCAGCCAAGTCCTACCATCCATAGACCTAAAATCCACGTTGCTATCATTGACGGAGTCATGATACCGCGATATAGCTTGCGCTCCATCACAATGAAGCGCTCTTGACTAATAAGATCGTCACTCATCGCATGATAGACAAAAAGCCGCGGTAGATAAAAGATCGCCGCAAACCAGCAAACCACCGCAATAATATGTGCCGCTTTAATCCAGTTAAAATAATCTGCCATAGTTTTCTCTTGTTGTCTCGTCTCTTAATACTTATATGCGTAATATATAAACGTCGGCAAGCTTAGCGCAGATTAATTGATAATGGTAGCAGCACATCGTTAAGCTATTCTGCCAACACTACTTGCGATTGATGACCGCTCATAGCATCTATAACTGGCAGTTGCTTGGGTGCTCTTGGTGCCGCGAATTGCGCAGTCAAGCCCAGCTCGCGCATTAGCCTATTATCATTAGATTGGCTGGCATTACCTGTCGTCAGAAGCTTATCACCATAAAAGAATGAATTGGCACCTGCCATAAACGCCAAAGCCTGCTCGGCATCGGATAGGCTTTCGCGTCCAGCAGATAGGCGCACATAACTGCTTGGACAGCAAATACGCGTTACTGCAATCGTACGAATCCATTCCAGCACAGATAGCTCACCATCTGCCAATACTTTATCGCCGATTGGTGTACCAGCAATAGGGACGAGCAGGTTAACGGGAATAGACTCGGGTGCTTTGGGCATTTTAAGCAATTCATGTACCCAGTCGATACGGTCGTCACGGCTTTCACCCATACCTACGATATTGCCACTACAAACATTAATCCCTGAGTCGCGTACGTTCGTTATTGTATCAAGACGCTCGTCATAGCTACGCGTGCTGACTACTTGCTCATAGTAGCGACGCGAGGTATCTAGATTATGATTATAGTAATCAAGCCCTGCATCGGCCAATTGTGCTGCCTGATCAGGGTTTAGCATACCAAGCGTCATACAAGTCTCAAGACCCAAACTCTTAACTTCTTTAACCAACTCGACCACATAAGGCATGTCTTTGGCGCTCGGATGTTTCCATGCTGCACCCATACAGAACCGCGATGAGCCGCTGGCTTTTGCGCGTTTGGCTGCGGCGATAACTTTATCAACTTCTAAGCGTTTTTCTGCCTGCAATTTGGTTTTGTCACGGTGATGACCTGATTGCGAGCAGTAACCACAGTCTTCAGGACAGTTTCCTGTCTTAATCGATAGCAAAGTACTAATCTGTACTTCATTGGCAGTGAAGTTTTGACGATGAATCGTTTGCGCTTGTAATAATAAGTCCATTAACGGTAAGTCGAATAACTGCGCAATCTGCTCACGGCTGTGTTTGATCGGTGAGGGTTTGATTTCTGTTGCTAAGCTATCCGTAGAAAAAAAACTGGTGGTAGAGTCTGAGCCAATATCAGTGTTACTACTAGCTTGGAAGTTATCATCAGCTTGTGGGTTAGGTTCTTTGATTGAAAGCAGTCCTGCCATGAGTTAAATCCTTTTAGGGTAATATGAAAAAAATCAGATAAACTAAAATAATTATTGACTAATAAAACAATAAAAAAGGTTACGGTAACCGTAGTATACCGCAACCTTTTTATAAAATCAGAGCACTGTTAAAAATGCTGTCAGATAGTGTTTGTAATGATATTTGCAAACTCTATCTCTCTAGGCATATAACGCTACCGAGCATTATTTACCAATTTTATGCTTAGCGACACCAATCCAGTGATGAGCGAACTTTTGCGCTTTATATGCATAAGGTTTCGCTTTTTGAATGTATGGTTTGCACTCTTCTGGCATAGTAGGCACGATATGCTTAGCAAGCTTGTTGAACCACATCATTAAGCTGTAATCGCCTTCTATACTTAGGTTGCCTTCTTGAACAGCAGTCATAAAGGCAGGAAGATCACCTTTAGATAAAAGCTTAACACCAGTCATTGAATCTTTAAAGTTGATAGTCAGATCTGGCTTATCAGCGTGACCACTACGTTGACTAAACTTCCCATTATCAAAGCTAAAATGACGTGCGATGTTAGACTCAACACTGGCAAGCTCGATAGTAACTTTACGATCAGCGAACAGTTTTTTGATATCTTCATTATCGCTATCAGCAAGCATGGATAAGCGATAGCCAACCACAGCTAGCAATACGTCTAATGGATCAGATTTGATATCTAACACAGGAATAGTAAACATAGTCAGGCTCCTAAAAATGAGTATAAGAATAAGTGTGTAAAATGTAGGTGTTGAATAAACGCCACTTTATATTAATTTTCACGACAATCATATACGTAAATTATAAACGACCATCTACCTTTAATACTTTAGTAGTTGCGTAGGAGCTATTAGACATCATGTAACAACACCTTGAACCAACTACATTCTTGTTACAGCTGCAGATTTGCAAATGTAACTTCATAATGGACAATATGCTACTAATTCAGATGCTGTAGTGAATATTGTCACATTGCCATCAAACATTCCTATCAAACATAAGCGTCAAAAAATGCGCCAATATTAGGCGCAGTTAGTAACAGTAAATGATATTTAATAAAACATTGCTTCTAGAAGCGCGGCTGATAGTGATCATCATAGATAGGAGTATGTTCAACGTAGCGTGCAGCAGCCAGCTCGCGCTCTTGCTGTACTGTCCGGCTAACATCATCATAACGTAGCGCTCGATATAAAACCCAACCTGCTAGCGGCAACCAGCTGACACCCAAGGCCACTACGTAACTATGCCAATCAGATAATCCAAAACCATTCATTAAAGCAGTATGTAATACTTCAACGCTCAGCCAATATACCATACCACCAAGCACATACCAAAGCAGCCAGCGCTGCGAGGATAAGGCTATGGCAATAATAAAGCTTGCCAGTAAGCCGTAGCCCAGTAACGCGCTACCGCCCCACATCTCTACACCAGCAACAGAAAATATAGTCAAAAACATCATTCATCTCGCTATTCATAAGGTGAATTTCAATAAGACTATTATGCTAGTTAAGCATGAAAAGCTGAAGGGGGGAGAGGCGACTTTGCGACAACGGTTGTCGTCTAGTTTATAGTGGTTATTTTATTAAAAAGGATAGTAATCAATAAAAATAAGCGCCTCAATACTGGGCGCTTATAGTAAATAAATAATTTTAAAAATACATTTATATCAATAACTTGAATGATAAGCTAATAGGTTATACACGATTGGTACGGTTGCCCCACCAAGATAGCGCCGATACTAAGATTGCACCGAGTAACATCAGCCCTAATGTCGTGAGCCACTGCGCGCCAGCAGGGTATTGCCACGGTGCAACGTTGTTAATGGCATCACTATTGAGTGTACCCAAAGCGTCTACTTTCCACGGCCATACTTTAACTAGTGAGCCCGCGATAAAGCCAGTTAGTAGTGCCAAAGTTGCTTGATAATAGCGTGCCAATAACCACTTGAGCATCCGCGTAAATAATAATAGCCCCGTTGCCATACCTGCCATCAAGGTGATGATGACGCTAAGGTTAAAAGTATGTACCGCTTCTAAAACCGTATCATAAGCACCCATCAACAATAAGATGAATGACCCAGAAATACCCGGTAGAATCATCGCACAAATCGCAATGGCGCCTGCAAAGAATAAATACGGTAAGCTTGGAGTAGTGGTAAGCAGCGGCAGGTTACTAATGACTACCGCTGTCACAATACCAATGATAAATAGCCCTGTGCGCGCTGCATTCCAGCGTTTAATCTCACTCAATAAAATAACGACAGTGGCGACCACTAAACCAAAGAAAAACGACCAGATAAGCAATGGCTGATTGTCTAGTAAGTTCTTGATAAGGCCTGCTAAAGTAGCAAAGCTAGTGGCAATACCTAATAATAAGAATAATAGAAACGTCGCATCGACCTGTCGCCACACGGCAAGTAGACCTTTGATGCCACCATGTTGACGAAATACTTGCCAAAGGCTCGGACCAATGCTACCAAGCGCATTAATAAGCCGCTCATAAATACCTGCAATCAGTGCGATGGTACCACCCGATACGCCAGGTACGATATCAGCTGCGCCCATTGCCATCCCTTTGATATAGACAGCCAGCAACTGCTTTGGATTATCTGCTTTTGAAGGGGCAGCTGCTAGATTTGATAATGAGGCTGCATCGGTCTTCGCGCTTGATGACGGCGTGTCTGGCCGTGGTGATGGTGATGCCGTCATGGACATTCCTTTCTAAAAAAGTAATAAAGATCAGTATTAAGAGATAAGTATGAAAAGACAATCATTAGCTACAAGAATTAAATTAACGGCGTTAAGCTAGATTAAAGCAAATGATACCAATCTAACTCAACATCTAAATAATGTGCTTAGGGCGCACAAAACTCTATGCCTAAAAAGTGCTTAGAGTAGTTATTGTTATTAATTAAGATACAGAGATAAGTGCCGGATAGCCAAGCGCATAGAGAACGCCTTCGAGACCTGTGACATTTACCGCCGCATCAGCGCGAGCTTGTACGATAGATTTGGCATGGTAAGCCACGCCTAAATCGGCGTTGGCCATCATTGGTAAGTCATTTGCCCCATCACCAACACAGACTACTTGTGACATCTCGATACCCATGCGCTCAGCGATATGAGCAACGATAGAGGCCTTTTTAGCCCCATTAACGATAGGCATTTGTACATGACCAGTCACTTCGCCATCTTCGATATCTAAGTTATTAGCATGGACTTCATCGATACCTAACTGCTCAGCGATATAACGGGCAAAGTAAGTGAAGCCACCAGAGACCAGTACTGTGTGATAGCCTAGTGCTTTAAAGGCGCTAACAGTAGTACGAGCGCCTGTTGATAGGGTAAGGCGCGCACAAATCTCATCAAGTACAGTAGTAGGAATGCCTTCTAGTAATGATACCCGCTGAACAAAAGACTCATCGAAATCAATCTCACCGCGCATCGCTGCTTCCGTGATTGTCTCAACTTGCTCACCGATACCCGCAGTCTTTGCTAGCTCAACGATGACCTCTTGTTCGATTAGAGTAGAATCCATATCGAAGCAAACAAGCTTATGAGTACGCAACATATGACCGATAGATAGAATGTGACAATCGACCACATTCATGCTGTCGATACTCAGGCTTTGTGTACCATTATTGCCTTTCGCTAGGTAGTTCTCCGCCAAATCATGACGCAGACGAGTAGTTAGCTGGTCATCAATAATGTGAGCTGCCGCTGTTTTTTTACCAGGATGCATGAGAGTATCGGTAACAGGAACCAATAAGTAGCGGAACACTTGCGCAGGGATAAACGGCTGTTTGGTGCTATTATCAGTGCTGGAGACAGGAACTGTATCAGTAGCCGCTTCCGGTATCGTAATATCTACAAAGCTCGCCTCAGTATCTTCTGCTACTGTTACCAGATGCCAGTTTGGCTGTTCATCAACCCAAGACTGCACGTATTGATGAATATCAAGCGCATGTACACGCGCAGGCAATACTACAATAAGTGCAAATACAGGTAAAGATTGAAGCGTATCAAAGTCTAACAGATTGGTATCTGCAGGCAACAATGCTGCTACAGAATCAACGGCTTGTTGCCATGCTTTGCTGTCTTTTGGTAACGAGTAAGGCGTATTTTTTGGCATGTCTCAATTGTCCCTTGTATGCGCAGTTAAGATTAGGAATAATAACAGTTTTACTGTGTATCGCCTATACATGAAGTGCAAAGTACAACAGTTGAATAATAATGGTATCACCTCTAGTATAATGACCGAACTTTGCAGATAATTAAATGTATACTGGCAGCTAAATCTATGATGACCACTATGATGATATAGTAGATAATATTAACTGGCCAATTGCTCATATCGCGGCTAGTAATACAGTTAGATTAAGTTCGTTTAAATGAGAACAATTAGTAGCATACTCTTCCAAAAAATGAGCAACAGTCTCGTTTTTTTAATTTCCTTTATCCAAAAAAGTTTAACATATCATGACGTATTTAGCGCCGCGGCAAGGGTTGTTTGCCATTATCATTCTAGTCAGTTTTTGTTTACAGACTTTATTGCTGGTAATCAGCACTGATCAGCAGTTGACTAAAAGTCGTGAGCAAAAAGGCGAGCAAATGGTCGCCCAGCTTATCGATGAGGCGCGTCTGTCTTTAGAAAACAAAGACCGCGTGAGTCTGAGTGTCATTGCCAATCGTTATACGAGCGAGCAGGATGTCGCACGAATAGTGATTAAAGATAGCAATGATGAGATTTTGGTGCCAGTAGGTAATGCACCTATGCAGCAAGGCGATACCATTAGCCAGATGGCAACCAAAGGCGATGCGGTTATCGGTAGTGTCGCATTGACCTTAAAAGACATCAGTAAGGGCGAAATTATCGCGATGCAATGGCCGTTCGTTATTGGCTCGCTGATTTTTCATCTGTTCTTATGGCTGCTATATGGCTATGTCGCACGTCCAACCAAAGAGCAAATCAATGCTCTAAGCCGAGATATTCAAGACTTGCATCGTGAGCAATATGTGCAATCTGGTCAATTGAGTTATGGCCGCGCGCCTAATGAAAATTATGCCGAAGAGAGAGACAGTGCTACTGGCTCGAATGATACTTTAAATAGTACCGTTAACAATAATGTGAACAATGACACTGCTACACCTAGTGACGAAACTGGTAAAACCAATAAAGTCAGTGCGGCTGGAATCCATGATGAGCTTAATGCTTATTTAAAATCGCAGCAAACCAATAGCTCTGATAGTCAAACAAGCTCTAGTACCTCAACCGATATGACACAGAGTAGTCGTTCAACTAGCACTGTTAATAGCTCAACTGATGCTCAGGCTAGTGCAGGAATCGATAGTAGTAGTGCCCATAAATTTACTAGTAGTGCCTCAAAATTGTCTGCTAACCGAGCTTTCGATACCGTAAGTGTGCAGATTATGTTTCATGATGAATATGACATGCTAGAGCGTCTTGCGCCTGAAATGCGTATGCCTTATCTCGCGTTATGTACGCAACTGCTAAATCAGGCAATGACTGAGCTACTTAAGCAGCCGCTATTGCTTGGTGTCAGTGTTGTCAATGAGCCACGTTTTGATGAAGTTGGTGCCTGTGCAGTGCTCAAAGCTGATAATAGTCATGCAAAAGCTGCACTGGCTGGTGTCATGTTGGGCAAGTTGTATCTCATGCTCAATAAAATCATTCATGAAAAGCATATTGAGCTATCACGTTTCGCGCTGCCAGCAAAAGCTGGAGTGAGTGATGAGGCGCAAACGCAAGCAATGACGCAGCTATTAAAGAGTGTCGGTAGAAAAGAACAAATGCTGATCTTATTGCCTAATTCTGGGCTTAAGCAAATTGGCAGTCATGTACAAGTGAAGAGTTTAAAGCGTCCGACGACAGTATATGAACGTGAATGCGCTGTCTTTGATGGCGTTAATGATGCCATGATACAACGCTTAGCCACTGTTCGTAATGCAGTGCTGATGACCGGAACTGAAGATGAAGAACAAGAGATAGCCGATTAATTTTATAGCCAACCAATGTCTGTGATTAGATAGTGGGCGACCCTGATAAGTATCTAAAAAAGCGCAACTATAAAGAATAATAAAGTAGTGATATGCGTAAAAAGGATTGACAAGGTGCGACTGAGACTTTATAAGGCATAAGTATATCAATGTATTTTGTATTTATTGCCCAAATAATAGGAGTTAGTCATGAGTGATACTGATATCGATGATGATTTTGATGGTGAGTTTGCCGATGATGATGATGCGAAGATGGTTGAAGAGGCAGAGACCAGTGTACGCACACGTTTAAGTAGCCTTGAAAAACGTCGTTTGATTGATAATTTACTAGAAGAAAAACGTCTTGCCAAAGCACTAAAAGACGAGCTAGACGATTTAGGGGATGACGACGATGATGACTTCGATGCAGATTGGGATGATGACGACGATATTTAAGCCTTTGGTCGGAAGTCAGTTAGCGATTGGGTTATATAATAGGACGTAACAGCTTATCGATACCCAATTATGCTAAGCTAAACTGATGACATTCACTCTATTTTTATGATAATCGTGAATTTTATTTATAGCATTTGATAATGTATTTAATAGATAGGGTGTTAGTAGCTAATCAAGTTGGTTTTCACTATTAGTTATTATGCTATCTATCGACCCAAGGATAAGTACCCCATGAGCAACCAATTAAGCTTCGATGAATTAATGGAATTTTTAGACAACCAAGAGAGCCAGTTTGTGCTCGATAGTGTCGCCACCCATGGTTTTTTGACCGCCACGGTTATCGGACGTCCACTGCCAAACTGGATAGATGCATTGTTTGAAGGTCATGTTAGTGAGCTTCCAGAAAACGTCATCGACGGCATTCATCGCTGGCGCGCCTCTATCATGGCTGAACTGAAAAATGAGACGCCTATTGAGCTGCCTTTTGGTGAAGATGCTGGCAATGAAGAAGTCGCTGTCGACTTTTCAGATGAGTCAGATATCGTCGCTTGGTCGATTGGCTTTGTAGATGCTATGTATGGTGATGAAGCTAGCGACTGGTTTGAATCTGAAGATACTGCTGAAGATGTCGCCGTATTGACCTTACCAATGATTCTGCTCAGCGGTATTGATGATGAAGACCCAGAACTTGCACAGATGCGTGCTGATGAAGACAAGATGGCACAGATGGCAAACAGCATTGAAGGCAATTTGACTGAATTGTTTTTATTGTTCCATACCAATGACTAGATTTGTCCGTAGACAGCATTTATTTATAGATAAATGCTGTCACTGATTTATTTTCATTGATTCATCTTCACTGATTTATACGACAAGTCACTGATAAGGTAATACCATGACTGTGCAACTCTCTAATCTTGAGCACTTGCCTAACTATCAAATCACCGAACGCTTGGATGTGGTATACGGCAGTACTGTGCGCTCAAAGCATGTCGGTAAAGACTTATTTGCCGGACTCAAAAATATCGTTGGCGGCGAACTAACGGCATATACAGAGCTGTTAGAAGAGTCACGCCAAGAAGCGATAGATCGCATGGTTGTCAAGGCGGAAGCATTAGGCGCTGATGCAGTGGTCGGTCTGCGTTTTTCGACCTCTAGCATTGCACAAGGAGCCTCAGAGCTGTTTGTTTATGGTACTGCTGTTAAAGCCGTACGTATGCAACAACAACCTATGTCACCGCAGCCACCGTACAACCCACCCGGTGATTATCAGTCTAATCAACAACAACCAAGCCCAGCGAAAACCCCAGTTGATGAGTTACCACGTTTTAATCCCTTTGGCTAATGATAGTGAACCGACTGCAAAGCTGTTGCGACTTCACATTCGCTTTTAAGATAAGAGACGTGCCATGAATGATTCTATGACTCAAATACTCATTAACTATGGGCCGTTTGTTTTATTATTCGCAGTCGGTTGGTTTTTTGGTATGCGTCATGAACGTCAGCATTTAGCACAGCTGACAGTGGCAGAAAAAGAGCTAGCTCATATTATTGTATCCAGCGAGCGTTTTTATCGAGCCAACCTTGCCGCCAATAGTGAAGGTGAGCTGGTACTGGGTAGCGTCGTTATTGCGCAAGATTATTTCAAAATGGTGATTGCTCGGGTCTTAAGCTTATTTGGCAAAAACCTAACCACCTATGAAACCTTGCTAGATCGTTCGCGCCGTGAAGCCTTAGTGCGTATGCGTACCCAAGCACAAGAAAAAGGCTACAACCACATTTATGGCTTACGTCTAGAAGTCAGTAATATCAATCAGCTGGGTAGTATGGTGGAAGCCATTGCTTACGGCACTGCGGTTATCAGTACCGAAAACCCTAAAACGCGTTAACGCTGCCGTCCATTCATCCGTGCTATTCTGTCATTTTCATCCTCTTTATTTTGCTGCTTTACCTTCGCCACATCGAATAAGAAGGTACGGTTTTTTAATACCGCGACGAACACCACGCCGCCCACTGTATTACCAACTAATACCACCACTAAAAATATCAAATAACGCCATAAACTAACCGTATTACCATATAGTAATGCTGAGAAGACCTCGATGTTGCCAACGATACTGTGATGTAAGCCCAAAAACCCAATGCTACCAGTAATGAGAGTGACCAATACAATGCGGCTAATCGTATCGCGTGCCGAGGTCACAAGCCAAGCTGCAACGCCCATCATCCAGCCTGCCAATACCGCACTACCAAAGATAACCCACCATTTAAACCCCAAAACATGCTCAGCATAAGCATCAATATCGCTGACACTAAACAGATCCATATTCAAGCCCAGACCAATCATCAAGGCGGCAAATATACAACCACCAACGATATTTCCGGCAATGACAATGCTCCATAGACGCAGAAGCTTATGTAGTGGTTCTATCTTGTTTAACACGGGTAGGCTCAACAGTGAGGTCTGCTCAGTGAATAATAGCGACTGACCAATAACCACGATAATAAAGCCTATTGGATAAAGTAGCGAAGCCAACACTATTGCATAGTGACTAGGGATTACTTCGTTAAGTAGCGCAAAAGCAGAAAGAATGACAAATAAACTGATACCAATCTCTAGCCCAGCAGTAAAAGCGCTGGTAAACAATGAGCCAAGCGAGCGATTAAAAGTTTCCTTGGCATCGATGACTTGTTCGACTAGGATACTGGCATAGCTTTTGGGCTCACTAAGATTGCTGTCACTGGCGACTTCCTTGATGGTTTCTTTATCTTCATCACTAAACTCTTTAGGAAAATCTTCGTCCTTTAATTTTTCGATCGCTTGCGTCTCGTTATCTTCTTCGACCTCATCGCTATTATCAAGCTTGTTGCTAGGAGCAGGTTCTTTATCAGGTTTGCTGGTAATGTTAGACATAAGGATAAGCTTATATAAGATTATGAGTGTAGACAGCTTTCCATTTGCAGTGTGCAGAGATGGTGCAGATAGGAATTACGGCAAAGAAAACTCGCCAGTAACATAACCTAAATAAAGCTGAGATGACAAATAACTAAATCAATTTGATCACTAGTGACATATGGAAAAGCATTGCAAGTAAGGAAAAAGCATCAGATGCTAACAAAATTTGCTCATATAAGATAAAATCATCGCACTAACTTTTTATTTACGCACCTGTTCTATTATTATCTATCGTTGGCAGTATTTTTTAACCCTGCTTGCGTTGGTTAATTGTATGAATTCAGCGATAGCTTTGCTTGTGCGTCATATTATAAATATCTATTTAAGCCATTCTATTTAATCCATTTACGTTTTAGTCTGAGAGCCTTATGAGTAATCCTGATAGCAACAATCATTTGACCAAATCTATCCAAGCAGCCTTAAGCCAGTTAGAGAATGCCTATAATCCTGCACAGGTCGAGGCAGGCATGTATCAAGGCTGGGAAGACAGTGGTTATTTTAAGCCGAGCTTTGATAAAGACGAGTCGTTCTCTATTGCTTTGCCGCCACCAAACGTCACTGGCTCGCTGCATATGGGTCATGGCTTTAATAACGCCATTATGGATGCCTTGACGCGTTATCACCGCATGGATGGCGACAATACGCTGTGGCAACCGGGTACGGATCATGCGGGTATTGCTACCCAAATGGTCGTTGAGCGTCGTTTAGAAGCGCAAGGCATCAAGCGCCGTGATATGAAACGTGAAGACTTTATCGATAAAGTGTGGGAATGGAAGGAAGAGTCGGGTGATAATATTACCCGTCAGATTCGTCGGCTTGGCAGCTCGGTGGACTGGTCGCGTGAGCGCTTTACCATGGATGATGGCTTATCCAATGCGGTAAAAGAAGTGTTCGTGCGTCTATTCGATGATGGTCTCATCTATCGCGGTAAGCGTTTGGTCAACTGGGATCCTAAATTCCAAACCGCATTGTCTGATTTAGAAGTAGAAAACCATGATGAAAAAGGTAGCTTGTGGCATTTCCGCTATCATTTCACGGATAAAGACCTAACGACTCAAGATGGTAAAAACTATCTAGTGGTCGCGACCACACGCCCTGAAACTTTGCTTGGCGATACCGCCGTCGCCGTTAACCCAAGTGACGAGCGTTATTCTCATTTAGTCGGCAAAACCATTACCTTGCCAATCACTGGTCGTGTTGTGCCTATCGTTGCTGATGATTATGTCGAAAAAGACTTTGGTACGGGCTGTGTCAAAATCACTCCAGCGCATGATTTTAACGATTATGAGCTAGGTCGTCGCCATAGCTTGCCATTGATTAATATCCTTGATGAGCGTGCCAATATCTTAGCAGCGATGGAAGTCTATCCTGATCTGCAAACGCGTGAGCCGGAGTTAGAGACCACGCCAAGTGAGTATGCAGGACTTGAGCGTTTTGCCGCTCGTAAGTTCCTTGTTGAGCAAGCAGGCGAGCAGGGCTGGCTAGAAGATATCGAAGACTACGCACTCAAAGCCCCACGTGCTGAGCGTGGCGGTACGATCGTTGAGCCGTGGTTGACCGATCAGTGGTATGTCGCTGTGAAAGAATTGGCCAAGCCTGCGATTGACGCGGTAGAAGACGGCAGCATCGAGTTTGTCCCTGCGCAGTACAAAAATATGTATATGTCGTGGATGACCGATCTGCAAGATTGGTGTATCAGCCGTCAGTTGTGGTGGGGACATCGTATCCCTGCATGGTATGACGATGCGACGGGTGAAATCTATGTCGCCCGTGACGAAGCCGAAGTTCGTAGCAAGTACAGTCTCAGCGATGATATCGTATTGCGCCAAGATAATGACGTGCTCGATACGTGGTTCAGTTCTGGTCTATGGACGTTTAGTACGCTTGACTGGGCAGACGTCAACGCCGATCCACGCGTGATGGACACCTTTCACCCAACCAGCGTGTTGGTGACAGGTTTTGACATTATCTTCTTTTGGGTGGCTCGCATGATCATGATGACCATGCACTTCGTGAAAAACGAAGACGGCACGCCGCAAGTACCATTTAAGACCGTTTATGTGCATGGTCTGGTGCGTGATGGTAATGGTCAAAAAATGTCAAAATCAAAAGGTAACGTCTTAGATCCGATTGATCTAATCGACGGTATTGATCTGGAAGCGCTGGTAGAAAAACGCACCAGCAATATGATGAATCCAAAAGACGCGGCCAAAATCGAAAAGCAAACGCGTAAAGAGTTCCCAGAAGGTATCCCGGCCTTTGGTACGGATGCACTGCGCTTTACCTTTACCTCATTGGCCAGTACCGGTCGCGATATTAACTTTGATCTAAAGCGTGTCGAGGGCTATCGTAACTTCTGTAATAAAATCTGGAACGCCAGCCGTTTTGTCCTCATGAACTGTGTCGATGGCGAAGGCAGTGCCAAGCCTATCGACCAAGCGGCAAACCCTGACGTTTGGGAATTACCAGAAAAATGGATCATGAGTCGTCTGAACTCTACCGTTGCCGATATCCATCAGCATTTCGCTCAGTATCGTCTTGATATGGTCAGCCAAGATATCTATGAGTTTATCTGGAACGAGTATTGTGATTGGTACGTTGAGCTTGCCAAAGCCAGTCTAAATGATGACTCGGTATCGGACGAACGCAAAGCGCAAATCCGTTATGTACTGTTGCACGTGCTAGAGACGGCGCTACGCTTTAGCCATCCAATCATGCCGTATCTGACTGAGCAAATCTGGCAGACGGTCGCACCGCTACTGAATCGAAAAGATACCGACAGCATCGTGGTCGCTGACTATCCAAAAACGGATGACGCACAAATCAGTGAGCAGGTTGAGGCGGATATGGCGTGGCTACAGGAGCTCATCGCTAGCGTCCGTAATATCCGTGGTGAGATGAAACTGGGTAATGCCGTACGTCTGCCGGTGCTACTACAAAATATCTCTGCTGACGAAGATGCGCGTCTGTCACGTATCAAAAACCAGTTCAAAGCGCTTGCCAAAGTAGAGAGCTTAGAGATCGTCAAAGAAGGTGATGAAGTGCCACTGTCATCATCAAGTATGGTCGGTCAGCTACGTGTACTCGTACCGATGAAAGGTCTGATTGATCCAACGGCTGAGCTGGCGCGTTTAGGTAAGTCATATGATAAGTTGAAAGGTCAATCTGAAGGCATCGCGCGTAAGCTCGGTAATGAAGGCTTTGTGAGTAAAGCGCCTGTAGAAGTGGTCGATGCTGAGAAGGCGAAACTGGCTGAGTTAGAAGGGCAGTTGACCGCGATGACGGCGCAGATGGAGCAGTTAAAAGCGTTGTAAATAAAGCGTAAATATCTATAGTAATAAAAAACGCTGTCACAATTGTGATGGCGTTTTTTTATCGCTCGATTAGTGTCTAAATTTTTTGTTTCTGTGATATAAATGACAACTAGCGAAATTAGAATAGTTTACTGACTCACTAGTAGTAAATAATGAGAGAGTTTTAAGACATGACATGTGCTTTTCAAGGTTGTACGAATAATAAATTTGCACCTCATGAAGAATGTGCTCTTCATTGTGTAAAAAGCAACTATCAAAATGATAGGAGAAGAGGTGTTTTACCTGAGTTTTACAAGCTGCTAAGTATGTATATAGCTAACTTTATAGATTCAACAGCAACGCCAATGTTTCGCACAAATTCTGGGCATATACTACCTCTGCCAAAATCCGATCCTAACTTTGAAATAAAAATCTCTCAGAGAATTCAAAATGAAAATCTAAATGAGGAAGAAATTAGAAAGCTAATTAGTAAAAGAAATGTAAACGAATCGATTGTTCTACGTAACATCTTTTTCCCTGATAGAAAGAGCAAAGACAGTTTTGATTATTTCAAACTGTTGAAGTCTTTTATTGGAATTCACTTGCTTGACTGTCATTTATATATAGGTGATTGGCAGCTAGAAGATGTAAGTTTTTTCTTTCAAGGTTGTATGTTTTATAATCAGTTTGATATAACTCCAGTTAGAATGTTGAGTAATGATACGAATTGCTTATTTTCTGAATGTGATTTTAAGGATAAGGTAAGAGTATCACCTACTGAAATGAATAGTGTTTTTGAAGATAGTTTGTTCTCAGGTTGTTCGTTTAAAAATGACCTTGTCATAGAAAGGTTAATATTTCGGAAAGAAGTAATAAGTTATACTGATAATAATCAATCAAAGTTATTTGCTATTGAGATTTCAAAATGTATTTTTGAAGATAAAATTAAAATTAATAATATGAACTTAGCTTGCTTAAGTGTTGAGGATACAGAGTTTCAATCTAAATTAGAAGTTAAAGAGACTACAACCCAAGTGTTTATTTTCAAAAACTCTAATGTCAGTAAAGTTTTTGATTTATTTGGAAGTAGTTTTATAAAGGCAGAGTTTAGTAAGAGTATTTTCAATGACTTTGCTGGGTTTGAAGATGTACAGTTTGGTAGCGAACAAGAGAAAGGTAATAAAGAATTCCTGACTATTTTTAAGTATGTTACATTCATGGATTTTTCTAGCTTTAGGGGCTCTAAATTCAATTCTGGATTAGATTTTTCAAAGACAAACTTGAAAGATAAACCTAATTTCCTTGGTGTATATGTCGACTCCAAAAATACGAAGCGTGAGACATTTAGAATTATAAAAAACTCATTTGATGACGCGGGTAATAACATCGAAGAAAATAAGTTCTTTGTTGAGGAGATGAAAGCTTATAGGAAAGAGTTAAAAGCCAACGGTGGGAGTTGGTTTGAAAGGTTTATATTATTCTGTAATAGATGGATATCAAATTTTGGCAGCAGTTACATAATGCCAATTGGTTGGTTAATAGTTAGCATTTTGATATTTTCAGAAATAATTGAATGGCATAGTTCTTTTTTCAATGAAACTGAAAATACATATTTTTGGCATTCTAATTTCGATTACATATCCATTAAGGCCAACAATTTTGCAAAAAACTTCTTACCCTTTAGTAGGTTTCTTACAGGTAAAAGTGGTATAGAGTTTGTGAGTCTATTGTTTTATATATGGTTTGCAGTTTTGATATGGCAAACAATCGTAGCAGTCAAAAGACATACTCAACGTTAAGGAACACCATGAACCATCTCACCGTTGGACAACGCGCGCCTCTAAGCAATCTTGCTATTGACGATACCGCACCAATTACGCTTAAGTTCACTCGCCAAAGCCCGATAGAGATGGACATCAGCTGCTTTGCCTTAGACGCAGTGGGCAAACTGATCAATGATGATTACATGGTGTTTTATAATCAATCAACCTCACCTTGCGGGCAAATCAAGCTCACCCATTACGAGTCGCAGCCAACCGTGAATCAAGGCATCCAAGCCGAGTTTGAGGTGAATTTATCCAAACTGGCGGATAATATCGACAGCTTGTTTTTTGTATTATCAGCTGACACACCGCTGAATCAAATTCAATCGTTAGAGATTGGCATTTGGCAGCAATCACAAAAGGTACAGGCAGAATATCAAGCAGCAGACTTTGCCCAGCAGCAAGCCAGTATGCTGATGCAGCTTTATCGTAAGAGTGGCGTTTGGCGAGTATCCAACGTCGCGCAAGGCTTTAACGGTGGACTTGCCGCCATTGTGCAGCATTTCGGTGGTGACGTAGAAGAGAGTAGCCCGCAAGTACTCGAGCCGACCGCAACGCCAGTGCAAGCAAAACCTTCATTAGAAAAGGTCATGCTAGACAAAGCACCAAAACTGGTCAATCTGGCCAAAAAAGCCACAATATCACTTGAGAAACGCCAATTGCAGCAATTAACCGCAAAGGTAGCGTTGGTGTTAGATGCCTCAGGCTCAATGAATAGACAGTACAAAAAAGGCCGCGTGCAAGAAGTGGTCAACCGCATATTGCCATTGGCAGTGAACTTCGATGACGACCAAGCGCTAGATTGCTGGGCGTTTGCCCGAGATCCACAGTATTTGGGTGAGATTGGGCTGAGCAACTATGACGGTTTCATTGACAACGCTCATGGCGGCTGGCGCAAATGGGCACTGGGCCCACGCGTGAATAACGAAGCGGAAGTCATGAAGGCTGTGACTGAGTTTTACCAAAAGGATGGGTTGGATGTGCCTATCTATATTTTGTTTATAAGTGATGGCGGGGTGAGTGACAATCGCGGTATCACTAAGATCATGACTGAAGCCGCGAAACTACCGATATTTTGGCAGTTTGTGGGCTTAGGTGGTCGTGGTTATGGCATCTTGAAAAAACTAGACGATATGACAGGGCGCGTGATTGATAATTGCAGCTTTTTTGAGTTGGATGATTTAGACGATATCAGTGAAGAAGCTTTGTATGAGAATATGCTGGAAGAGTTTCCAAGCTGGCTTAAAGAAGCTCGTGAGATAGGATTAGTAGCGAGATAAATTGAGAGTAACTATTATGAAAACAATGCCAATAATTCCAAGAGTAAAATTTCTTACCCTAAGTGCATTGCTTATAAGCCTAGCAGCTTGTGTCACTGCACCTACTAACGAAAATACGCTAACTGATGCTGATCTTATTCGTGTAGCCGAACAGAAGGAAAAGGCACCAGTCGAAGGCGCGCAGCAACGGGTCATAGGCTATCATCATGGCACTGAGGTAGTTAAATACTTTCAGTGCTCAGATCTATGCCCTCAAAATACCTTACGGGTTATCTATTAAAACGTTCCTGACAGAGCAACATGCGACAGTATTGGCGGGGTGACTACGTCGATACTAGTACCAATCGCCATTACCGTGATGCCAAAAGAATACTGCTTTCCTAAAGCAATTGCGACATATTGGGGTGACGATGAACAATAGCGAATGCAGTTAATGGCTTATTAAATATACTTAATATTTATGGTGCAGTTTTTAACCCAATAAATAAAAACCGCTCACAAAACTGTGAGCGTTTTTTTATGTCAACATAACAAATCATACTTATACACAGTTCATCGAATACAGCGGTCTGTCTGCTACTGACTAGCACTACTACAGTAAAGATTTGCATTAGACATTTTATTACAAATCAACGTGATAGGGCTGATAATATAAATGTAAGAACACTGAAATTTTTAAGAGTTGGGTTTATATAAGTAAAAATTATTATGTTTGAGTTGTATTGGTATAAAAAATATTTTTAAGTGATGTTTCCATAGATTTAGGGATAATTACTATGATAAATATACACGTAGTCTTTTGGGTCGCCCTGACGTTTTTTACATTCCTTGTTACCGTGAGTAATATAAAAGGGTATAAATCCATCATCGATAGAGACGCTATGCCAAGAGCGCTAAGTAGCGATAAGCTGGATATCGAGACCAGCTTTTATAGAGCTGATGCCACCTTGCACGATATTATATTTTTCCACGCGTCTGCGTCTGGTGCCGCTATTGTTCTATTGGTTTTAATTATAAAGGGTGAGATTTTATTCCCTGGAACGGTTGTCTTCTTTGGCGCACTTTCTGCCCTCGCGATCTTCACTATTAGTATTATGCTGCTTTTATTCGCATTTTACTTTTATAGCATCTCGATTTTGAAACTTGGCGATACGCTGGCTAGAATGAAGTTTAGTGGTAAAGACATTGAGACCAAGTACGCAATTTTGGCCGTCTTTGGTTATTTTTTGATATTCCCGATCATTGCGTTGATACTGGTTTAGAACCTATTTGTCAAAAATGCTTCATACAGTCAGAAACCGCTCACAGTCTAGGGTTTGAGCGGTTTTTTATTCAATTAAATTTATCTATAAATAGACGATTACTTCCTCAGCATACAGCGGAACAAACATTTTCTACGTCTCAAGGCTGGTACTTATTGGCATGTTGATAATGTTTCTTCTCTCATTTGAATCTTCCGATTTATTCGAATCCCAAACCAAGCATACCTATTAATAGCAAAATGTCGCAAAAATAACCTTGCGCAGTTTCACACGTTATTGCATGCTTACACACTTATATAGATAGCTATCACTCTTGATTTAGATTCGTACTTGAATTCATATTTTAATTTTAGCTATCTACTTTCTATCGCCAACTGATATCACTTTCATGACTGAAAAGAAAAATGCCTTTTATTACCGACCAAAGACCAACCAGTCCGCTAACCCTACGGTGCGTTGGACTTTTCTTATCATGGGTTGGATATTCTTTGTTTTAGGTATTGTTGGGGTGTTATTGCCCGTAATGCCGACAGCGCCGTTTATATTATTGGCAGCGGGCTGCTGGGCGCGTAGCTCACGACGCTTTCACTTTTGGCTGATCAATCATAAGTTTTTTGGCAAGTTTGTCCGTGATTGGGAAGATAATCATGCCGTACCGCGCTACGCTAAGTGGCTTGCGACTATTATGATGGCATTATCTACAGCTATGTTGTTTTATAAAATACCAGCAGATATGATGTGGATGGCATGGGTGGTAGCCGTTGTATGTAGTGGGGTAGCGGTGTATTTGTTCCGCCTTCCAAACGCTAAATAAACACGAAATAGCGGATAAAAAGCACGATTTTATATATTCGTTTACATGAAATTTGAGATAAAGCTTGCGCTAATGGGATTAGCGTCTTATAATACGCTCAAGCTTAAGAGCAGTTCTGCACCAAATCATTACCTCGTAGTATTAGTTATAATCCTTCGTTTTAATATTTATCGTTCAGTAGCTATTTGCAAGCGTTACCGGTCACTAGGCCACAAATAAATTAAAAAGTAGGATTATTAGTATGTCAGATACTCAAAAAGGTACAGTTAAGTGGTTCAACGAAGCTAAAGGCTTTGGTTTTATCGCTCCAGAAACTGGCGCAGACGTTTTTGCTCATTACAGCGAAATCACTGGTTCAGGTTTCAAAACTTTGGCTGAAGGCCAAGAAGTTGAGTTCACTGTAACTCAAGGTCAAAAAGGCCCACAAGCCCATAACATCGTTGCTATCTAATTTATCTTTTATAGATAATAGTTAGAGCAAGATGAATAAAAAAGCGGACCTTCGGGTTCGTTTTTTTTCGTCTATGATTTAATGTAAGCTATTTAATGTCAAAAGTTTAATATCTATAATTTGAGCTTTATGCCAAATGGTTTGAAGTCAAAGTATAGAATTAAAAATGCCTACGTACTATTGCGATAGTCGTAGGCATTTTTGATTTTGGAAAATGTGATGAATGTTGAGCGATAGGTATAGTCGATCCACTATAAAATAAATACAGCACTACTGGGATAATTTTTCCTTGCTTGCTGTGCCTACGCAGACAGAGGCTGCGCAAAACTCATCCCAGTAGAGCGTTATAATTTTGTACTTCCTTTATTTAGGGCTGACTATATTAAGTAATTGAATCAGTTAGATAGAGCTAATGCTAATATTAATCAGACCACCGCCAACGATCAGCCAACCAAACATAATAGCGCCTAAGATGAGCGGCTTAACGCCAGCTTGCTTAATCGCGCTTAAATGGGTCGTTAAACCCAGTGCAAACATCGCCATCGTTAGCAAGACGTCATCTAGCATAACCATACTCTGCTCAAAGCCCTCAGACATTGGCACCCATGTATGCAGTATGACGATAAGAATAAAAATAAAGGCAAACCACGGTACGTTGACTTGTTTGACACGCGCTATAAACGACAACTTCTCATCGTTATTTTCATTGTCGCCCTTGGTTAAAGCAAAGGATAAGATAAGTAAAAATGGCGCAAGCATCATGACTCGTATCATTTTGGTCACGACAGCCGTATTCCCAACCTCAGGACTAATAGCATTACCAGCGACTACGACTTGCGCCACTTCATGTATGGTCGAGCCAGTATAAATGCCATACTGTTGGGCATTCAGCCACGGCTGCAACCAACCGAGATGATATAAGAAAGGGTAGAGGAGCATAGCAATAGTGCCAAACACCACAACCGTTGCTACAGCGATAGTAACTTTATGCGCTTCAGCTTTGACCACTGGCTCTGCTGCAATTACCGCTGCTGCACCGCAAATACTAGCGCCTGAACCAATTAATAAAGTTGTTTTTCTATCGACTTTTAGCCACTTAGTACCCAGCCAGTAGGTTAATAAAAAGGTTGAAGTCAATACTAGCGCATCAGTCATAATCGCTGGCATACCAACGCTGGCGACCTGGGTCATTGTCAGCTTAAAGCCGTAAAACATAATGGCGAGGCGTAAAACCTGCCCTTTAGCAAAGCATACCCCAGCATTTAGGCGTTCAGCGAAATTAGCATAAACCGTATTGCCCAATAGCATACCGAGCAAAATTGCTAATGTTAAGGATGATAGTCCAACGATACGGCCGTTCGACCAAGTGTCTAAACTGGTATTAAGCCATAAACAAAATAGGCTACCGATCAGAACCACAACCAGCCCTGCTAAGTGACGGTTAGTTGGAAAATAATGATTCACTGACTGGGCAAAAGCGTGCATGACGGACGCATCCTATTATAGAAAATCAAAATAAGCATAAGCTTATGAATAGACAGTATAAGCCAACCTGATTTATAATAAAAACAGATTAATAAGATATAAATTATCGAAATTTTAGGTTAGTAAGGTATTATTAAGGAGTTAATATCAATAAATGATATTGAGAGGCTGGCATAAGGTGTAATTTAATAATGAAAAAAGCGATGCAGACGCTACCGAAGATTACGCTAAAACAATTGGCGGTATTTGTTAGTATTTATCAGACGGGTAGCACCAGTCGTGCTAGTGAGGAGTTGCACCTATCACAGTCGGCAGTCAGTAGCGCGCTGACTGAACTAGAAGCAAGATTGCAGATGCCATTATTTGAGCGCGTAGGGCGCAGGCTCAATCAGCACCCTAATGCCCATCCCGTTTATGTACAAGCGCAAGCAATCTTGGGACAGTCACTAACGCTTGAGCATTATCATAAGTATCAAGCAGGACAGATTCATATTGGGGCGAGTACGACTATCGGCAATTATGTATTGCCACCGCTGCTTGCCAAGCTATACGAGGCGCTGCCGGATGCCAATGTCGATATGTATATTGCTAATACCCAAGAAGTGGTTAGCGAAGTCGAGCAGTTAAATATTGATATTGCCTTAGTAGAAGGTATGCCGCGTCCGACAGATATGAAAGCCATTGAACAGCGAGAATGGCGGACAGATACTTTGGTGATCTTTGCTAAACGCGATAGCAAATGGTTGGTAGGTTTGGCTGATTATCAAGAAAATGAGAATCTTTATAATATTACGATAGCGCAGTTAGCCAAATTACCGCTACTAGTACGTGAAGCAGGTTCGGGCACGCGGCAGATTATCGATGAGAAGTTGCTCAAGCATCTACCCGATGCCGAGGTCATTATGGCGATTCAACAGTCGGAGGCCATCAAGCATATGGTTAGTGCAGATATTGGCCTTGGCTGCCTATCGCAACATGTTATTGAGACAGAATTAGCGGCGGGAAAACTAGTACAAGTAAAAGTAGCGGGCATTGATTTGTCGCGTACATGGTGGCTAGTTTGGCATAAAGCCCGTCACCAAAGCCCGATTTGGCAAACCTTTATAGATATTATTCAAGAACAAGGCAGTTAGACATATAGTACTAAACATAAAAAAGCGCGCCATAGATATCTGTCTACAGCGCGCTTTCTTGTGTCTAATACTATGTATTTGATACTGTGCGTTTGATACTAAGTGCTATCTACGCCCAATAAATTAGCTGCGTTTTGACACTGGTTTATCAAGTCTGACCACTAAACTATCACAGGGCACATTTGGCAAGATATTATCCGCCGTTGCTCCGCTTAGCCATGCAGCAATACCGTGACGCTCGTGGCGTCCGATGACCAGTAAATCAACGTCATGCTTATGACAATAATTAACGATACCTTCACTGTTAGAGATGGCGGTGGTTACTTCAGAATTTACCGCATTTAATTCGTTGCGCTCTAAAAACTTTGCCAGCTTTGCGCGCGCTTCTTGGCAGCGCTCATCGTCAATCTCATCGTATAAGCTCGAGGCAGGTACCAACTCATAACCAAAGCCTACCATAGTATCTTTGACAATATGTAGTACCGATAGCTTGGAACCAGGACGATTATCAACGATGCGTTTAGCTTTTTGAGCAACTATGTCGGCGTCGGATAATAGGTCAGTAACCAGTAAAATATGTTGGTAAGTCATGAGGGTCTCCTCGTAGCAAGTAGTCTTAACTATAGCACTACTATTGACTGCTGTTAAGTAATGGATTGTGGCCTTTAGATATGTACTGGCACATAGTCCGCTATGCTTTTTGATAGGATTTAAGCATGTCTAATTTTGCAGCCAAACTTATAGAACCAAACTGATGCAGCCAAATGGATAGACAGCCATGCCAAACTTATTGGGGTACTGGCTGATCAAGTTTGACGACTAGGCTATCGCAAGGAGCATTGGGCAAGATATTATCTGCGGTTGCACCGATTAACCATGCAGCGATACCGTGGCGCTCATGACGTCCGATAATAAGTAAGTCAACGTCCTTTTTACGACAGTAATTAACAATACCTTCATCGTTAGAGATGGCAGCAGTGACCTCAGAATTGACTGCTCGTAAATTATTACGTGCAAGGAACTGTGCGAGTTTAGCTCGTGCTTCTTGCCAATGTTTGCCATCGACATCACCTGAGAGGCTAGATGCGGGTACTAGCTCGTAGCCAAAGCGCACCATGTCATCTTCAACGATATGCAGTACCGATAACTTAGCTTCAGGGGAGCCTGCGAGGATACGTTTGGCTCTTTGAGCAACTATATCGGCATCAGATAGCAAGTCGGTAACCAGTAAAATATGTTGGTAGCTCATAATGCGCTCCTATTAGTAGTAACTTCATAGTAACAGTGCTGAACATCTTTGTTAAGGTTAAATCCATATTTTAGTTGTGGTAATTGTGTGGGTTCGGTTGTGAGGATGGTAATGAATGAGGTGGTCGTTATTAAGTAGTTGTTGCACAATTAATAAATGTTCATCAAGCCTTCATTAAACTGCTCGTAGTCATAGTTTGTCTCCTGCTGACTTGACTTATCAATGTGCGAGCCCCATCTATTAGCGCTAGGCCAATTATTTTAAATGATTAAATTTAAAAAATTCCCAGAATAATTTTGAGGTTCAACTCTTTTATAAGAGCTGACTATTTATAAACACTGTATAACTTATAACCACTGTACAACAGTTTTTATAACGACAATTTTTATCAATCTATTTACCCTGCTCGTAAGGGCATTATTTACATTATGAGCTTTAAGGACAACTATGACTGACACGCCATTTACCGCTGACTTAACTTTGCATCCAGCATTTGAGCTGATTGAGCATCGCCATATTGAGGCGCTATCAATGGATGTGCTGATCAGTCAGCATGTCAAAACGGGAGCGATGCACTATCATTTGGCGCATGCAAGTGATGAAAATGCTTTTTTAGTGGGCTTTCGCACTCAGCCAATGGATTCAAAGGGCGAGGCACATATTTTAGAGCATGTTGCTTTATGTGGTTCTGAGAAGTTCCCAGTACGTGATCCATTCTTTTCAATGATTAAGCGCTCGCTCAATACTTTTATGAATGCGATGACCGCTGCCGATTGGACAGCGTATCCGTATGCCACCCAAAACAAAAACGATTACTTTAACTTGCTTGCCGTGTATCTTGATGCGTCATTTTTCCCCAATATTCACCCGCTCGACTTTGCTCAAGAAGGTATTCGCGTAGAATTAGACGAAAATGATAAGCCGCAGTTTAAAGGTATCGTCTTTAATGAGATGAAAGGTGCCATGAGCGGTGAGATTGATCAGCTCTATCATGCGGTCGCTCATCATTTATTCCCAACGACGACGTATCACTATAATTCAGGTGGCGATCCTGCTGATATTCCTGATCTGACGCATCATGAGTTGGTTGAGTTTCATCAAAGCCATTATCATCCATCGAACAGTATCATCATGAGCTTTGGTAATATTCCGGTTGCTGAGACTCAAGCAAAAATACATGAAGATGCTTTGATTCAGTTTGAAGCAGGTAAAAAACACGTCTCGCGTCCGGAGCAGCGTTTGTCTGCGCCGATTAGTGCCACAGATACTTATACTGCTGACGAAGCTGGCCCTGATCAAACCCATCATGTGGTTGCATGGTTACTACCGTCGATTACCGATCCCAAACAGCGCCTTGCATTACGTTTGTTAGAAGGGGTGTTGATTGAGCATTCTGGTTCGCCGTTGCGTGCGTATCTGGATAGTCATCCGCTAGGAACCTCGCCAAGTCCGTTATTAGGACTGGACGACAGCCATTATGAGATGGTCTTTTATACTGGATTACGTGGTTCAAACCCTGAGCATGCCGATGCGGTAGAGCAGGGCATTATGGACTTGCTGGCTAAAGTTGCTAGTACACCAATCGATGATGAAACTATTGAAACCATCCTACATCAGATTGAGATTGATCAACGTCATATCGGCGGTGATAGCATGCCTTATGGTCTGAATTTGATGTTAGAAGGCTTTAGTACAGCGATACATGATGGCAATCCTATCGATGTGTGGGAAGTTGATGAGCATCTACAATGGCTGCGTGAACAGGTAAAAGATGAGCAATGGTTGCCTAATTTAATTAAACAGCATTTACTCGATAATCAGCATCGTGTCCGCGTGACGCTAACGCCAGATAGTGAAAAATCAGCTCGTCTGGCAGCAGCTGAGCAGACTCGTCTTGATACTATCGCTATGAATATGACGGCTGATGATAAAGATATCCTGCATAAACAAGCATTAGATTTGGCAGCTCGCCAAGCAGCACCTGATGATTTGAGTTTATTACCGAAAGTTGGTTTGGAAGACGTACCAACGGATATCAGCTTTAAGCAAGGCACGCAAAAACAAGTACATCTAAGCGGGCAAGACAGCACTTTATTTGAATATGAAGCGGGCACCAATGGCTTATATTATTATCAAGTGATTGTGCCGTTAACGGATGCGATTGGTCACGAGGATACAAGTGAGTTACCAGTTAATGAAGTCATTAATCATCCGCTATTGCCTATATATTTAAGCTTGCTGTCTGAGCTAGGTACGGACTCTTTAAGTGCTCATGAGCTGCAAGCTAAGCAAGCAGCGCATTCATCAGGGGTGACGGCGCGTATCAGCCAGCGCACGGACATTGATGATAGCCAATCAATTAGCAGCTACTTTGTCGTGGCAACGCGCGCGCTCAATCGTAAACCTGAAGCCATTGATTTGCTCAAAGAAGTGATGGAGCATAGCGTCTTTACTGAGCATGATCGTATCAAAGAGATCTTGCAGCAGCGTCAAGCAGGCTGGCAGTCAAACCTTGCGGGCTCAGGACATGCTTATGCGATGCAAACTGCCAGTCGCGGTATGAGTCGTCAAGCGCAGCTAGAGTATGTACGCAGTGGCTTGCCGGCACTTAATGCGCTTAAAGAGTTTTTGACGCATGCCAGTCAAGATGATGCGCAATGGGATCAGCTGGCAACTAGTTTGATGGACTTACATCAGCGTTTAATTAGCTTACCCAAACATGCCGTTATCATTTGTGAAGCGGAGCAAACCGAACGCTTAAGCAACTTGATTATCGATAGCTGGAAAGACAGCCGTGCGCCAGAGCTGGCTGAAAGGTTAAAAGGTTCTGATGCGGGTATTGAAGATAATATCCCAAGCGAGTTTGCGGATTTAAAACTAGATGCAGCTCTCAATGGTGAAAAAGACGCGGTCAGAGCACTAGAAAGTGGTACTACTGTCGATGTTGAAGATTTGGCTTGGCTAGTTCCGACCAACGTCTATCATAATGCTAGCGCCTATACCGTTCCAGCTGCTGATCATCCGGACACGGCAGCACTAATGGTATTAGCACCTTATCTACGCAATGGTTATCTGCACAGTGCTATCCGTGAGCGCGGTGGTGCTTATGGTGGCGGTGCTGGTTACGATGCCAATGCTTGCTCGTTTAAGTTCTTTAGCTATCGTGATCCGCATTGCGCCGAAACTTTTGCACACTTCGATGCCAGTATCGAATGGTTACTGAATGAGCCGCAAACAGATGAGCAGTTAGAAGAAGCTATCTTGGGGATTATCTCAGGTATGGATAAGCCAGGCTCTCCAGCAGGAGAAGCTGTTAAAGCTTGTTTTGCTGACCTGCATAATCGCGGTGCAGACTGGCAACGTAAAATGCGTGCATCGATTTTGGCAGTGACGGTCGATGACTTGCAGCGCGTGGCCAAGCAATACTTGCAAGGGCAAAAACATGTGCGTGCGGTACTCGCGCCATATGATAAAGAAGATGAGATCAAAAACTTAGACTTTAAGGTTTGCAAAATTAAAAGCTAAGAGGCTTTATTACAGAAGAGATAATGCAAAAAAAGCCAAGCGTAATGCTTGGCTTTTGCTATTTCGTATACAATTTAATAGCGTTTAATACTTTGATCCTTACCGATAAGATCTTGATGAATAGGGAAGTCGGACAGCTCATCAAACTGTTTACGATCAGCAAAATAGCTGGTCAAGGTGCGACGTACTGCTTCAAAAGCAATGGTATCCCATGGAATGTCTTCTTCACTAAATAATGCACAATCAAGGCTTTCAGAGCCGATACCGTAGGCACCATCCTTTAGATCGGTCAAATATATACTGTAGATTTGACCAATATCTGGAATATCATAAATGCAGTATAAATTCGGATTGATTACCACCGCATCAGCTTCTTCAAAGCTCTCGCGTGCTGCGCCTTCAGCCATCGTTTCGCCGTTTTCCATAAAGCCGGCCGGTATGGTCCATAAACCATATTGAGGTTCGATAGCGCGGCGGCATAGCAGTACTCTGTCTTTATACACTACTAAGGAGCCACAAATTACTTTTGGGTTTTCGTAATGAATATAACCACAATTTGGGCATACCAAGCGCGGTATATTATCAGTAGCTGGTATTTTGCGTTCTGCTTCATGACCGCATTCTAGACAATAGCGCATATCAACTGCCTTATTTTGATGAAATAACAAGAGAGATAAGTGGTTTTTTGATTTTTTGAATATGTTTATCGGTGTGGTGCTTTTATAAGTATAACCACAAGATATAATTCTAGTTCTAAACTTTATCTTAAGATAGCATAAAACAGCGCGGTGCTGAATGTTGGTAACATGAACACGTCATTTATCAGCAATAGAGCAAACATGCCTTAAATTAAAAGTTGTTAATATACTAGTTAATAGGGTATGACTGCCCTGTTTAAGAACAGCCAGTCACGTAAAGCTTACGTAGTGGTGACTAGATGGCGCTAATTTAGGCTATGATAAAAGCTAGTATATAGCTTAGCGAAACTACCAATACCTGGGATAATGCCTGCCTCTGCCGATGTTGTTATAAATCAAGGCAACGACTACTAAGGCGAGTGCACCTATCAAAGTTGGTGTGATTAAGAAGTGCCACTTAACACCGCCAAGCATGACGATTAATGGGTTTGAACCTGCTGGCGGGTGCGGTACTCGAAACAGTAGCATGAGGGCAATAGCAGTACCGACAGCGAGTGCCAAGCTCCACCACTCAATACCGAATATAGACATAAAAGATAAACCAGTAAAGGTGGTAATAAAATGACCACCAACGATGTTTCTAGGTTGAGCAAACGGGCTTTCTGGATAAGCAAAAATAAGCAGACAGCTAGCGCCAAATGAGCCCAAAATCATGGCGACATTTTGCCAACTACCAATTAAGGCCAGTGCTGCTGTTGCTAGCGTACCGCCTAGCCAAGCAAGCCCAATAATAAATAAGGGTAATCGTTGGGGGCAGTCATCGATTTTGCCTTGCATCTTATTTAATGAAAAAATCTTATTCACTAGCGTTTCCTAAATAATATACTGATAAATTTAGCTACTTGATTCATGATAAGTCTTCTTTTTGAGACTTTTTTATGGATAACCTAACTTAGTGATACTTCTTAATAAAACTTCTTAACGACACTTAATACTGATAAAAATATAGGCCGATTATAATGTTAATACATCCGCAGTCTGCAAGTTTTGATGAACTGTCAGTCGTTGTACCAACGTTGATTCGTCAACCTACACTCAGAAAGTTGGCTGAGCGGGTGCAGCATGAGACCTTAAATGCAGTCACCAGTCCAGCGATGTATAGCTCTTACAATACCTCTCAAAGTGCTCGAATTTTAGA
The DNA here is from genome assembly GCF_040309845.1 of Psychrobacter sp. S1-30-MNA-CIBAN-0213. NCBI lineage: Bacteria > Pseudomonadati > Pseudomonadota > Gammaproteobacteria > Moraxellales > Moraxellaceae > Psychrobacter > Psychrobacter sp. S1-30-MNA-CIBAN-0213. Next base: position 80,381 of record NZ_JBEOPE010000003.1, read on the forward strand.
CAGTCTATATCAGACACCGATTGCTGATGCCTCGATACTGGTCGCCATCACCCATGAGCGCCATCCAAAGCTGCTACTAACGCGCCGCGCTGCACACATGAATAGTCACGCTGGGGAAGTGTCATGCGCTGGTGGTAAGTATGAAATAGGCGATGGCAATAATGTCGTCACTGCCTTACGTGAAGCTTGTGAGGAGACTGCACTACCGCCAAATAAAGTACAGCTGCTCGGCCAATTACCTATTCAAACCTCTAAAAGTGGCATGAGTGTGCGCCCAATCGTAGCTCTCATTGCTCCAGGCTTAGTGTTGGTGCCTGAGATGGGGGAGATATCGCGCATCTTTTGGGCAGATTTTGAAACGTTACTCACGCAGCCAACCGTAGAGTATTCGGTAGAGTACACGATGCAGGATGAAACCTCGACCATACTCACACCCAGCTGGCAAGTGGAGGGTGAAACAGTGTGGGGTCTGACGGGACGCGTCATTGCCAGCCTACTAGAAACTGGGTTTGATCGGCAGCTTGAATGGTATTACCGTATACAAAACACAAGGCTGTGAAGGTTATAGTCTTATAGCGTCTAACCTTTTAATATACACTTATTTAACGTAGAACCCTTTAACACAGAGCATCACCAAACACGCTTTTTGTGGATTTATTATAGTTATTGTCGACGCTATTAATAATGGTTCAGGATATTCTATTTACTACTAATAATATTCTTGAGCTATATTTTTTATTTATAGTAGTCATCGTTTTTCTTAAGCCACCAGTTCATATTATCTTGGCGCTTAGCGCGGAACTGCTCAAGCTTGTCAGCAACGGCACTATTGTGTTGGCGAGCCGTATCAAGAGCGAACAAGATAGGCACTGAAGACAGTACCCCAAAACGTATCTTTGATTTGGGCAATTGTAGTCCATCACCAACATCATCACCGACTATGGTGCGTGTCACACTAGCATTGACCATCTCAACGAAGCGTCCACGTCGATTGTCCTCACCCATTAGCTGGCGTGGCAAATCGTGCAAGGCTTTGGCAAGTGGTCTGCCCATTTTAAAGTCAAGCTGCTGAATGGATAAATAAGTATATAGCCATTCCCAGCAGGCGGCTTCATCTTTTGGCAAACGCTGCAAATCAACACCCATCCAGTAGCTGGCAAGATTCCACAGATGCAAGATGCCCTCAGCTTCTTCTGTGCTAATCCGTGCTCCCAGCAGCTGCAATCCACGCATAATTAATAGTGAAAACTGCAAGTGAGTCGCAATCATATCTGTCTGATTAATGGGGATACCCCAATAGGCCGTATTCCAAGTACCATCAGGATTATGATGTTGATCGGCATTTGGTATGACGCCTGCGGCAGCATTGCCTTTACCTTTAAGCAAGTTTTGGCGTACCAATGTATGAATCTGACGTACATGGATTGACTGGCGCCAGCCCTCAGAGCCGATCGCTAATACTTGGTCAATAGGTTTGCGGTTATTATTATGATTATGATGCGCGCTAGAGTCTAGTTGTGGGTGTTCAGATACCGCTAGGATATAAGCGTAGGTACGCATCAAGCGTGGTAGAGCGTCATGCATCAAGGCACCGGTCTGAATGAGCGGTAGCGAGAGAGCAGGGATGCTGTAGCCTGCCATTAGTGCAACGTTACGCAGTAGCCAAATGAGCATCAGCGGATAACGGCGATAGGCGACCGCACCAATTTGCGCAAGCTTGGGATCAAACCAATCAGGGTGACTGCTAAATTGCTCAGTTAATGAGCTAAATGATGGGTTAGTAGTAAGGTCAATATTGATACTAGGATTTACGTTACCATCGACTATCAAATTCTGTAGCGGACGGCCAAAGCGAATCCCATCAGCCGCCAACGCATCCGCCAGCGGATCACCAATATCGTAACCAGCTACTATCTCCTCTAATAAATCTTGCGAGATAGTGAAGTCTTTAGGTAGCAAGTAACGCCTGATACGGCGTAGGACTTGTAGATCACTATGATCTGTAATGGCAGTAGTACGCCCATGACGCTGATAGCTCGCTACAGATTTTTTATGCTGTATAAGCTGCTCATTAGAGATGTCGGTATCACTTTTAGAAGGAGTTTTGGGTTTCATATTTATAATGTACCATCATAGCTGGCGCTACTGATAATCAAATGCGCTAACAGTTGTTATAAACTGTTAGCGCATTATGAAGCTCAATTTATATCATAAGACTCATAATAGTTACTGCCTATGTCTAAACCTTCGGTACAAATATCAATGACGAGTTAAATCCACTGATGTCCCGCTGACACTATCTTTTAAGCTTAGTTTTAGCATGATGTAACCAGCAATACCAGATACGATCGAGCCCATAATGATGCCTAAACGTTCATCGAATAGCGTGGTATCGCCAGCAAATGCCAAGCCACCGATAAATAAGCTCATGGTAAAACCAACACCGCACAGTAAAGCGGCACCATAGATTTGCTTGTAATTCATACCTCTTGGCATGGTTGAGATACCAAGTTTAAAGATCAACCAGCACATGACCATTACGCCTATCTGCTTACCGATGAATAGACCTGCGGCAATACCAAGTGGCACTGAATGGAATAGCTCAGCAAGACCTGCACCTTTTAGCGATATACCGGAGTTGGCAAAGGCAAATAATGGCAGAATACCAAAGGCAACGGTATTATGTAAATCATGTTCTAGCTCTTCAAGCGGTGAGTGTTCAGGATCAGTACGGTCGAACATAGGAATAAATAGTGCTAAAACCACCCCTGCTAAAGTCGCATGAATACCGGATTTGAGTACCGCAATCCACATAATGACACCGATGAGCAGATAAGGCGTAATGCTGGTGACGTTGCGACGATTAAGTAAATATAAGAAAGGCAAACACAAGCCCGCGACCGCTAATGACTCTAGTGATAAGTCATTGGTATAAAACAAAGCGATGATTAAAATCGCCCCAATATCATCAAAGATAGCAATTGATACTAAAAACACTTTTAATGAGTTGGGTACGCGGTTACCTAAAAGACTCAAAATACCGAGAGCAAACGCAATATCAGTTGCTGCTGGAATTGCCCAGCCTTTCCAAAACTCAGGCTCACTATAGTTGAACATTAGATAGACAATGGCTGGCATAATCATGCCGCCTAATGCAGCACCAGCAGGTAATATAATCTGCTTAACGTTAGATAACTCGCCAATGAGCACTTCGCGTTTGAGCTCAAGTCCGACTAAGAAAAAGAAAATCGCCATGAGACCATCATTTATCCAATGATGAGCGTCTTTGGCAATTGCAAAGTCGCCAATTTGAATGGCGACGGGTGCATGAATAAAACCTTGATACCAAACACTAAGGGGGGAGTTGGCAATAATCATTGCAGCAATAGCCGCCAACGCTAAGACAATACCGCCTGCTGCCTCAAATTCAAAAAACGCTTTAACCCTTCGTATTGCCATATCATCCTCATTTGCTAAATACGTACAGTAAACTCAAACGCCTATCTATCAACTTCGTAATATTACGGATAGCTCGCTTCAGTTTCTCATAATTTCATCAATATAAACAATAAAATGCGTTAAACAATATATATCAGTCTACCGCGCAAGGTCATGACAGGCGATATAAAGACAATAATATGATTGATAGCGCTACTACGACCGGTTAAATATCTTTGGCCTAAAGACTTCTTCCTTGAAGTTTTTTTATTGCTATAAGGTATTCTATGTTTTGCTATAGATACTCGCAACAGCCATTATTAGGATATGACAGTCTAGCTATTTTTCTAGATAGCTTTGCGACCGCCATCATAAAATATAATGCCGTGACATGATAGTGCCCATAGACAGATAGTGTTTACCGCTCAGTAGGCGGATACTAACTAGTAAATCTAACAGACTTTGTTACGTTTTGGTTTTTTTTATAGTTTTAACTCTATAATGGGCCGCATCTATTTGTGAATTAACTGCTTTTCAATAAAACTCTCAACTTACTCTTTATTCTATTTTGATATTCATGTTGATGTTAATGAGCTCTAGGCTAATAGTCTAGCGCTTACTGTTGTTTTTATTAGAATATTATTACAAGGTCAGTTTCATGGACTTATCGTTATCCCTAGAAGTTATTTTGATGCTCACTGCGGTAGCCGCGCTTGCTGGCTTTATTGATGCTATCGCGGGTGGCGGTGGACTGTTGACCATACCAGCCATGCTACTGGCCAATATCCCGCCAGTGCTGACACTTGGCACCAATAAGCTACAAGCAGCCTCAGGCGCGCTTGCTGCCTCTATTACGATGATTAGAAAAGGTGTCGTCAAGCCTCAGCGTATCAAGGTCGCTATTATTGCCGCGTTCATCGGTTCTGTTATCGGTACTATCGCCGTGCAGATGTCTCCGCCTGACTTGCTCGAAAAGCTGATTCCTTTCTTGATTGCTGCTATCGGTATTTATACCTTATTTGCACCTAGGCTTGGCGAAGTAGAAGCAGCACCGCGCATTTCAGAAGGTAAATGGCAAAAAGTCGTTGCGCCTTTAATTGGTTTTTATGATGGTTATATTGGCCCGGGAACTGGTATGTTCTTTGCGCTTGGTAATGTCGCTCTACGTGGTCGTCAGATTATCGAAGCGACAGGTGCGGCAAAGGTCTTGAACTTATCTACCAATATTGGCTCGCTGATTTTCTTCATTTTGGGCGGTAATGTCTTGTGGAAAGTAGGTCTGGCAATGATGGTTGGACAAACGATAGGGGCTTATTTTGGCTCACATATGGTGGTCAAGGGTGGCAGTAGGCTAATTCGTCCGATGATTGTGCTGGTATGCTTAGCCATGCTGACTAAGTACATGCTTGGCTAATCTTCCCATAATGTACAACATCTTTATGTGGATTATCCCAACAAAAAACCTCAGCCAATTTGACTGAGGTTTTTTATATCTATTCAATGTTAAGGGTTAGCGACGACGATCAACATCATCGTACTCACTACCCATCAGGCCATCGCTAAAGACTTCAGAGAACGCACGCTCGTTGTCTTCATCGATATGACCATCAAATACGTCTTTGGCACCAGCATTAGGATCGTTATAGATAGCAACGTCCATTTTATTTTCTGATTTTGCCACAATAGCGGTCACTGCTGCATCGCCACCAACGTTTACTGCGGTACGTAACATATCTAAGATACGATCCACACCTAAGATAAGGCCAATACCTTCAATAGGTAAGCCGACTTGGGCAAATACCATAGATAGCATAATCAAGCCAACGCCCGGTACACCAGCAGTACCGATAGAGGCCAATACCGACATTAAGATAACAGTCAGATATTCGGTCACGCCCAAATCAATACCGTAAATATTGGCAATGAAAATGGTCGCTGTCCCTTGCATGATAGCCGTACCATCCATGTTGATGGTTGCACCAAAAGGAACGGTAAACGAAGCGACTGAGTTATTAACACCCATACGCTTGGTGACTGTACGCAAGGTAATCGGAATGGTGGCATTCGAGCTTGAAGTACTAAATGCAAAAATCTGAACTTCGCGCATTTTTGCCAAAAAGGTCTTGATTGATAAACCTGAGAATAGCTTGAGCACGATCATCATCGTAATAAAGAAATGGAAAGCCAGTGAGCCAACCAGTACGGCAACATAACCCAATAATGACCAAATAAGATCTAAACCCAGCTCTGCCATGGCTTTGGTCAACAGTGCAAATACACCATAAGGAGCAAGGTTCATAATGATGGTCACCATCTTTAAGATGACTTCATTGATTAATTCCAAGCTCTGTACCAAACCTTTAGCGGGCTTGCCAACCATCAAGATACTGATACCGATTAGAACGGCAAAGAAAATGATGGATAACATATCGCCATTTGCCATCGCACTGATAGGGTTGGATGGGATAATATTGGAGAATACATCAAGCAGTGGTGGCGCTGAGGCCGCTTCAAATTCTGCTGCGGTCTCGACGTTCATGCCTTTACCAATGCCAAACACGATACCCAGTCCAATGGCCGTCGCAATAGCTAATGCTGTCGTCATCATATAGATGAGAAAAGTCTTGGTACCAATGCGGCCAAGCAAGCGGATGTCACCAATACCGCAAACCCCGCAAATAAGAGAGATTAATACTAAAGGTACAACTAGCATTTTGAGTGAGTTAACGAATAGCTTACCGATGATAGCAAGGAAGCCATTGGTAATATACGTATTAACAAAGCCGCCTTCAGCGTTTAGTCCGGAATAATTTATAAATAAACCCAGTATAATACCGAGCACCATGGCAACGATAATCTTGCCCGTCAGTCCCATATTTTTCCACATAACTTACATCCTTGGTGTACGTAACTCTCAGTAATAAGCTGGGTATTCAAATCAATATGATTATAACCACTGCTCTCATCACGAGCCCTGTTACGCCTATTAAATTCTTTCTAGTCTCATGTTTTGGGGGACAATATAAAAGAATTGTTAGGGGCACTGCAAGATTTTTTTATCATTCAAGTCATATTTACCTATCGACATGACAGCTTATAAAAGCTATGTGCCCAGAAAATAGCTATTATTTATTCTAAACGGTTTGTTTCTGATATGAAACAAAATTTTTATGAATGGCTTTTAGGCCATGTAGATGACGTTATGAGAGTGACGATCCAGCGTGGATTGCATTCAATTTTACTGACTTCATATTTATAAGGTAGGGATTAATATATTAATGAGGAAGTTTCAAACAAAAAAACGGCCTGCGCACAGACCGATTTCTACATAAGACAAAATTATTTACCTCAACAACTTATTTCGCGTTTTGAAAGCCACCGTAATACTTCACTGGTGACCAGCTTGGGATAACAGCAGGCAATTTTGGATCAAACTTTTTATATTCTTTAGCACCATAAACTGGCTTACCATCTACAATCGTTAATACGGATTCGATACCTTTGATTTTTTCTTCAGGTACGGTGAAGTAGTCATCAGATAGCAATACAAAGTCTGCATACATGCCAGGTTCTAGGGTGCCTTTTACTTTTTCTTCATTGGAGAACCATGCACTGCCTTTGGTATACACTTGCAAAGCATCTGCTCTTGATAATACATTGTCCTTGCCATACAACTGGGTGGCCCCAACAGTCTTACCTGTGCTCAGCCAATATAAAGCAATCCAAGGGTTATAGCTTGATACTCGCGTACCATCCGTACCAGCACCTAGCGGGATACCCATATCAAAAATCTTTTTGAATGGTGGCGCAGTACTAGCCGCTTCTTTGCCATAACGCTCGACGAAGTATTCACCAGCATACGACATCCGGTTTTGAACAGAGATTCCGCCATTTAAACGTTTAATTTCTTTCAACGTCTCATCGTTCACCGTCTCTGCGTGATCAATGGCCCAGCGCATATCGTTACGGATTTTGCCGTTGTTTTCACGGTCAATCTCATCTACCAAGTCAACGATGAGTTTAGTGTTTTCACCATAGGTTGAATGCTGTCTAAATGGCCAGCCCTCATTCACGTGCATTTGAATAATTTCTTTGGTTTGCGCGCGCCAGCCTTCATTGTCTTTAATAAATGGCTTCGGTGCGAGGAAGTTCTCAAAGTCACCTGCTGCCCACGTCATATACTCGCCGCCACCTTTTGACTCATAACCATGCTCTAGAGCGGTGTCTTCATTAACAGAGGCCTCGTTGTTCGCCATCCACTTCTCAAAGGCAGCGCGCTCTTCGCCCGCTTTTTGTGGGAATAAATAGTACGAGATGCGTAGTGACGAATTACCACTGGTTGCTAGGGCTTTAGAAGCTTCATAGTCTTCTGGGAACGTATGGCCACCGCCGCCTGCATCAATCGCACTGGTGAGACCAAAACGGTTAAGCTCATGGTTGAAGTGCTTGGTGGAGTTAATCATCTCCTCTTTAGATAGGGCTGGCAATGCGCCAATCACTTTATACAAAATCATGGCATTGGGTTCAGCCAAAAGTACACCCGTCAGCTTACCGTTTTTATCTTTTTCATAACGGCTTTGATCATTAGGCGGCTTAGTGTTTTCATCGATATCTAAGGCTTTGAGTCCCGCTTCATTCAGCCAACCGCGACTGTATAAGTACAATACGAAGGTAGGGGTATCACCCGTCGCCTCGTTAATCTCTTCAATAGTTGGCATGCGCTTCTCTTCAAACTGATGCGGTGACCAGCCACCAATCACACGTACCCACTGACCTTCAGGCGTTCTATCCGCTTGCTCTTTTAACATTCGCAAGGCTTCTTTTAATGATTTAACGCCATCCCAGCGTAGTTCGGTATTATAAAAACGACCACCACGCGTCACGTGTAGATGTGAGTCATTAAGACCCGGAATCAACGTTCTACCATTACCATCAATAACTTGCGTATCCTCACTACGTAAACGTAGGATATCTTCATCGCTACCTGTACGTAATACTTTCCCATCTTTTACCGCAATCGCCTCGGCAGTACTTCTCTTATCATCCATCACAGCTACTTTAGCATTGGTAACGATCATGTCAGCCACTAAAGCTTTAGGTGCGCTCACGCTTGCTGGTGGATTTTGTACCGCGCATGCGGTTAGGACGCTCGCTGCACCAGCAAGTGAAATCATATTTTTCATCATTAGAGTTCCTTTACCGTTGATTGAAAATTTTAATTTATCATATAATCTTAACGTTATCAGTCATCTATTAACTTTCATTAATGAATTTTACAATAAAAAAACAAAGGCTTGGATTTGGTTTCGTATGACAGTTTGCTTTCAAATGGATCGTTTTCAATAATGATTCTATAATTCAACTAACTACCTTATAAAGAGCCATAAAAAAAGCAAAATTACCATTATAAGGTAATCTTGCTTTCGATAGTCTTGTTTGCGATAGTATTAATAGGCTATGAGTCGATTAGGGATAACGTGTTAAAGTTTATAAAAGGGCTTTAAGCATAATCGTTATGCTTTGTCATCTTCTTCGCGACGTAATCCATCTTGCCACTTAGAACCCTCTGTAGAGTCAGTTTCTACCTTATCACTGTCAACTGGTTTGCTTTCCACTGAATCTGATTGTTTATCAATACCTTTGCTATGATTGTAGCCCATACGTTCGCTAAGCGTTGACTCCGCATCACGGCTACGGTGATCAAGAAATTCTTCTTCAGGATGCGACTCATCAAAGTCAGTTTGGGCACTGATTTCTTTAGCTGTATCCTGCTCATCGACCATTTTTACATCGCCATCTGCCTCATAACCGTGGTCTGGATTGTCATCGCCAGTAGGCTCAGTATCTTCGGTTGGAGTATTATCAGCTGATATACCGTTTCTGGCTTGGGCATCGTTTTTCAGTTGCGCATAATCAGTAAGCTGGTGTACCGCATTTTCTAAACTGTGTGGATTAAAGCGCTCTTGTGCATGCAATAGGTGCTCATCGAACACATCGGTAAGGAGGGAATCGAAGCGCAATGCATTATATTTAATGAGCTGCTCAGCCTCAGTTTCAGTAATATCACCGTTTTGACTCGCATACACCACATGGTCTTCAAAGGTCAAACCTTCAAAACTATCGTCATGCTCTGCTTTTTTGAACTTCTGCCATAATGGTTCAACTTCAAGCAGCGTCTGATAAGCATGTTCCATACGACCCGTAACATCATCAGGATCTGTATTGTAGTACACCATCGTTTTGAGATAATCGCGGAATGGGTTGGCTTCATGATCATCCATAAAAGTATCACCCAATCTGGTCTTGAGCTCATCACTTGCTGGCGTAAAGATACGTCCACTAGGGAACGTCACAAAGCTAACGACATTGGCTGCCATCCGATGAGGAAAGTTTGCAAAGAACGAGACGAAAGCTTCTTGAATAGCGCATAGACTATCTTGTAGGGCGACCTCTGCATGTAAACGTTCTGCTTCTGACTTACTACCATGTTCATAAAACTGCAAAATAGCAGTCGCAATAAATAAATGACCATGAATGTCAGCTAAGCGTCCAGAGAGCATCTCTTTACGTTTTAAGTCACCAGCAAGCAACCCTAAGGCCATATCTGCAGTGAGCGCAAAGCTAGCACTTAAACGGTTGATATGCTTGTAGTAGGGGCGGGTAAAGCTATCTGCAAAGCTTGGAGCGTGACTACTACCACCAACGTAACCTGCGACAAAGGCTTTCGCACCGCGATTAAAGGTATAACCTAAATGCTTAAAGAATAAGTTATCAAACTGCTCTAATACGCCTTTTTTATCCTCACTTTGTAATAGTTGCAACTCGTCAAATAGGTATGGATGACAGCGCATCGCCCCTTGACCAAAGATCATCAGTGAGCGCGTCAAGATATTTGCGCCTTCAACCGTAATAGAGACTGGAATAGCTTGATAGGGAGCCGCCAAAAAGTTACGTGGGCCCATTTGGATAGCGCGGCCTCCAACGACATCCATAGCATCATTGACCACTCCACGCATAGTTTCAGTCGCATAATATTTTGCCATTGCAGTCATGACTGATGGCGTACCACCTTGATTTAATCCGCAAGTAACTAAGTGACGAAATGCCTCTAGCATATAAGTTTGGCTAGCGATGCGACTGGTTGCATCTTGTACACCTTCAAATTTACCGACAGAGATTTTGAATTGCTCACGGACTTTGGAAAAGGCACTAACTGATAAATAACTCATCTCGCTCGCTGAAGTTGAAAGCGCTGGTAAAGAGATACCACGTCCAACTCCAAGACATTCCATCAGCATCCGCCAACCGCGACCGGCGTTCTCGACCCCGCCGATAATATAATCTAGCGGAATAAAAACATCAGTGCCATCAACCGTACCATTCATAAATGGTGAGCCACTAGGATAGTGGCGTGGGCCTATAATCACGCCCTCGTGATCAGCAGGTATTAAAGCGCAAGTAATACCATAATCAGTCTTGATAGGATCACCAAGCAAGCCTTCTGGATCATGCATTTTAAACGCCAGTCCTACGACAGTTGCGATAGGAGCAAGCGTAATCCAGCGTTTAGAGAAGTTCATGCGCAGACCGAGCGTGTACTCGCCATCGTGAATACCGTAGCAGACTATCCCTGTATCGGGGATAGCGCCTGCATCAGAGCCCGCCTCAGGACCCGTCAAACCAAAACAAGGAACTTCTTCACCTTTAGCAAGTCCTGGTAACCAGCGTTGCTTCTGCTCGTCTGTACCATAGTGCATCAAAAGCTCACCAGGGCCGAGCGAGTTTGGGACCATGCAGCTAACCGCAGCCGTTGACGAGCGCGAAGCAATCTTACTCATAACACGACTTTGAGCATAAGAGCTGAAATCTAAACCACCATACTCTTCAGGGATAATTAAACCCAAAAAGCCGTTAGCCTTGATAAATTGCCAAGCTTGGGGCGTTAGATCTTTATAATCTTGAGTAATTTCCCATTCATCGAGCATTGCACATAGGGTCTCAACTTCATTATCAATGAAACTTTGTTCGCGTTCAGACAGCTCTGGGTAAGGGTAGTTGGCAAAGGTATCCCAATTTGGCGCACCCATAAACAGCTCTTTTTCCCACCAGCTAGTACCAGCGTCCAGTGCTTCACGCTCAGTATCACTCATACTTGGCATTGCACCGCCTAGTGCTTTATAGACTGGCTTGGTAATAAGTGCTTGGCGCATCGGGGCGACCAACAGTACTAGACATAGCAGCGCAATTGGAATGCCTAAAATTAACGACCACGGACTTATAAAGGCAGTGACTATTACAGTGATAATAGCAACGATACTACCGCTGACACGCGATAAGGACAGTAAAAATATGGCCAAGACGACGGCTAACTGAATGATTACTGCTAAAATAAATAAGCCAATCGCCATGACTGTCTCCTTGGCAAAATATGAATAGGGAATTGGGAAGTATAAAAAACGCTAAGTTGGTAATAATTTGATGATTAAAGCCAATATTAGACAAACTATTTTAAATATTATTTTTTATGCTGTCTTTAAATGTTATCGCTTATCTGGTTTAAAATAGTAAGTAATTAATACATTTGATAAGTACTGACTGCGTTAAATATAAAGTAACTACTGATATAAACGATAAAGATACAGATTGTAAATAAAGTTATCTACCAATATGAAATAGTTCTTAAAAACTATCAAGAGCGAAAATGCTACGCTATGTCGATAATATGTATCAATCTCACTAAGGCATTTCATATAAAACAAAGCATTTGTTAGACAGTATAAACTAAAATGGTGCTAGGCAGTTTTCAGCATAAGACAAAGTGTCGTTACGGCCAACGATGATGTGGTCAATGAAAGTGATATCAAGTAAATCACAGGCCTTTTTCAGCTCATAGGTTAATAAGTTATCAGCCGTTGAAGGCTGCGCATCAGTATGAGGGTGATTGTGTGCGACGATTAGCTGACTGGCAGCATGGCTCAAAGCGTGGCGAAGGACGTGCTTGATGCATACTGAACAAGAAGAGATACCTCCAGTAAAAAGTATCTCAAAGTTTAATAGATTTAGAGCATTATCGAGACAGAGTACGGCAAAGACCTCACGACGCTCGCCGCGCAATTGCGTACTAATATAGTCTTTGACCGCCTGTGAACGCCCAAGCGCTTGACCAGTCTTAAGTTGACTATCTAAATAGCGTGTGCCCATCTCAAGCGAAGCTAATATCTGTGTATATTTGGCAGGGCCGATACCATGACAGGCAAGGACAGACTCTTGCGGCGCCGCTAAAAGTTCTGCTAGGCTACCGAACTGCTCAATCAAATGACGAGCAAGCTCGATAGCTGACTGTGATTGAGTACCAGTACGTAAAAATATTGCTAAAATCTCTGCGTCGGTAAGATGCGCTGCGCCAAATTTCAGCAGCTTTTCGCGTGGTCTGTCGTCTTCATGCCAGTCTTTTATAGCCACTGTTTTTCCTTAAAAATGGGTCGATTCTAAATAAATGAGAGAGTAAACAAGATTGGGAGAGAAAACTTTCCCCAATTTATCGCATAATTGTTACTATAAACGCAATTTTATCTTCTAACTTTTTATTGATGCCACGCCTATGTCAAATGTTGTGCTCGCTATTACTGGCGGTATTGCCGCTTATAAATCCGCTTTTTTTGCCCGCTTATTAATTAAAGCGGGGTTCGAGGTGCGCGTCATTATGACGGCAGGCGCGCAAGCGTTTATCACACCGCTTACTCTACAAGCCTTGACTGGTAACGAGGTACATATCTCATTGCTTGATGAGCGTGCTGAGGCTGGCATGGGTCATATTGAGCTTGCCAAGTGGGCAGACTTGATAGTCATTGCCCCAGCTTCGGCCAACACTTTAGCTCGATTGGCAATGGGAATGGCTGATGACTTACTAACAACGGTATGTCTTGCAACTACCGCACCAGTATTGATTGCACCAGCGATGAACCAGCAAATGTGGGCCCATCCAGCGGTGAGTCTAAATGTGCAGACGCTAGCCGATATGAATTATCATATTATTGAGCCCGCAAGTGGTGAGCAAGCATGCGGTGATGTAGGGGCAGGGCGCTTGCCTGAGCCTGAGCAATTATTAGCAGAGGTACGCTTATTTAGCGCGCAGCAAACTATTCCACAAAATCTACTGGGTAAAATGGTCGTTATTACCGCAGGACCTACTGTTGAAGCGATCGATCCGGTACGCTATTTATCCAATCATTCTTCAGGGAAAATGGGCTTTGCATTGGCACAAGCTTGCGTAGAGGCAGGAGCACAAGTCACGCTCATCGCTGGCGGTAAAGTCGCGCTACCAACGCCGCTTGGGGTTACCCGTATTGATGTATTGTCTGCCGCAGAGATGCTAACGACTGCTCAGCAATGTGTGGCTGGTACGCATCCTGCTTTACTGGCTTTGGCTGAAAATGAACAAAACGATGGTCATGAGCACTACCATACGCATAGCCATGAACACGAACATGGCGACTGTGACTGCCATGAGCCGGACGATCAGATAGAGCAGCAAAGTATGTCGTTAGGAAGTATAACGTTAAACAGTAATTTGGATAACTTGCGCTTAGATACATTGCCCTTAGATAACTTGCGCCATGCTGATATCTTTATCGCCACTGCCGCTGTCGCTGATTATCGTACTGAAGAAGCCGCCCCGCAAAAAATCAAAAAAACCCAAGATGCCATGATGCTAAATTTGGTCAAAAACCCTGACATCTTAGCGACTATTTCACACGCTTATCCTGATATGTTTGTCGTCGGTTTTGCAGCAGAGACACAAGATGTAGAGCACTATGCGCGCGGTAAGCTAGCTTCTAAAGATTTAGACTTGATTGCTTGTAACGATGTATCGCGCACAGACATTGGTTTCGCCAGCGATGACAATGCGATGCAAGTGTTTTTCTCAGAGCGTTATGCTCATGATACAGTGACATTAGAGAAAGCGAGCAAGGATAAGATTGCCGATCAGCTTGCTACTATTATCGGCGAGACCCTGATGCAACGTCTTAATGGTTAATTATTTAGTTATTAGTATTAAGACGCAAATGATATGTCTGTTAGAGCTACTATGACGGACATGGCTGATAGCGATAGCACCCAGACGTTATTGCTGATTGTGATTTTTGCACTAGCATCACTGCTGCATGGTATTAGTGGGCTGGGTGTGACGTTGGTGACTACTACTGCGCTTGCCAGCATTTATCCATTGCCACATGCCATTGTATTGGTGATATTCCCGTCATTATTGCTAAATGCGATGACTTGGCTGGCTGGTGGCGGGCGTAGTATTTGGCAAAACTTTATCTATTACGGCAGACGCTATTGGCTGCTCGCGTTAACCAGCTTGCTCGGTAGTATTTTGGGTGCAAAGCTACTGCTGTGGGTAGATAGTGCTTACATTTTATTAGTATTAGCGGCTGTCATCGGCTTTTATGTGATAAGTGCACTACTCGGTAAGCAAATACGTCTGCCTGATACTAAGCCTGTGCTGATTATCGTTGGTTTTAGTGCAGGAGTCATTGGCGGCGCCACTAACGCAATGTCGACCATACTAATGATGTACTTATTGTCTGCAAGTAACGATAAAAACACCATCGCTAAAGTCGGCAACATGTGCTATTTCTTAGGTAAAATTGCCCAAATCATCGTATTGCGGGAGCCTATTATGGCGCTTAGCAGTGGTGAGTGGCAGCTGATTACTCTGCTGAGTGTTCTGTCTATTGCCGCCCTTTTAGTCGGTATCCGCCTGCGTCGTTACTTACCGCAAGCACGCTTTCGTCAGCTTATTTTATTGATTCTCACGCTACTTGGTATACGCGTAGGCTGGCAGGGAATTACGGCATTTTTGTAGTATAGTCAGTACCAAATAGAATCGAAGCATCAATAATTACGTGCTACTGGTATAAATTTTCCTTGCGTGCTGCTGATACAGAGGCTGCGCAAAATTCATCCCAGTAGCACTGACTCGGCTTTAAAGTGAGTTGACTATACGGAGTCCTTTTCAGGTTAGCGATTGAATAAATTTAATACGATAGTAGCGATGACACTGATGACTATCATAGTGATCACTGGAAAATAAACCCGTGTATTGCCTGAAGTGTGTTTGATATCGCCTGGCAGATTACCTATCCACGAAAACGCGCTTGGAAACAGCAGCCAAATAACGCCGATGATAACCAACACAATGCCTATACCTATCAATATTTTTGCCATATAAAGCCTCGCAAATGCTCTGATTTTATATCGTCTTAACTAAATGGTTTTATTTCGACTATTAATGCGCTGCACATGAGCCAACCATCTCACCAAAATACAGCTGCTGGGCGACCCGAAAGGTATTACAGTGCGCTTCAACCACATCTTCAATATCTTCTGAATAACCACCGCCCATCACGATAGCGACTGGAATGTTAGCGGCTTTTGCTTGCTGCAACACATACTCATCACGTGCCTTGCAACCCCCTTGCGTTAAGCCAAGTTTACCCAGTTTATCGGTCGCGAGCACATCGACCGCAGACTGATAAAAAATCATATCGGGTGCGACGTCGCTAATTAAGCGCGGCAGCGTATCCCTCAAAATCTGTAAATATTCTGCATCACCCGTATCGTTATCCAGCTCAATATCTAAGTCGGATATTTCTTTACGAAACGGATAGTTCTTGGCGCCGTGCATACTAAACACAAAAACGCGTGGCTCATCCGCCATAATGCTGGCGTTGCCATTGCCTTGATGAACATCCAAATCAACGATTAAAATCTTTTGCGCCTGTCCACGATTGAGTAATAAATTACTGGCGATACATACATCATTAAACACGCAAAATCCCTCGCCATGATCGGCAAATGCATGATGCGTCCCACCCGCGACATTCATTGCCACACCGTGCTGCTGGGCATATAACGCACATTCATAAGTGGCGTGGGCAATATGGCGACCACGATCCACTAACGCTTCGGTCATTTCAAAACCAATAGGGCGCGCTTCTTTGCGCGGCAAGGTTTGGGTTTTAAGCTTATGCCAATAGTCCTCAGTATGGGTAGTTAATATTTCGTCTTCTGTCAGACGCTTGGGTGCAAAAAAATTATCGGTAGTGATGGTCCCTTCGCTAAGCAAGCGCTCAGGAATCATCGTATATTTTTGCATGGGAAAACGATGCTTGTCAGGTACGGAATAACGAAAAACTTCAGAGTAAGCAATTTTTAGCATAATTTTTAATTGTGTCGTTGTTTGAAAGGGTGATAATGAATTTTTGAAAGAACTTGTTATTAAGAGTAATAAAGGATTAGAAGATATGAGAGCTACTGACTTGTATTTTACTAAGTTTTTTTAAATTAAGAGATTTTTGTGAATTAAGAAACTGTCTAAACTAAAAGACTTTTTAAATTAAGCCTCTTTATTGAACAAACTGAGTCGGAAGAAAGAAGGTTCTTGAGTCGGATTGCTGACGTAGCTCTATAAGTAACGTTTGCATATCTTCAGCAGGGTCTTGAGTGTTGATTAAATCATCAAATATCTCGTAAGCAACTGTAGTCATGGCAATTACGCTTTGCAACAAATTCTCAAGGATATGATCATTAATACCAACTGCCTCGACATCGATAGCATGTTTGTAGCGTATTTCGCCATCGTTCACATCCATCTCTAAATTACCGATTAGCATGTCATAATTAATTTGGGTAATAAGTAACATTGCTGCGTTTTGATGACTTTCGGGCACTAAAAAGGGCAAAATACCATAGACCGCTAGCAAGTTGTTTTTCTCTTGCACACGAAACAGATAGCCACATTCTAATTGTTTATTGCGCATCCTTAAGGATAAATGATGCGATTGCTGGCTGTCATTTGTTTTTGGTCGATAATGAGTGTAGTGCCACTGTTTGTCATTAAAATACTGTTTAAGGTAATCGACAATAGCTATGTCGGTATTGTTGTCTTGCTCAGCAGTCTGATTCAAAGAGTCCGCTTTAGAGCTTTCGGGGTTATTTTTATTATCAGTATTAGTAGTATTATCAATAATGCCATTAGAGTCGCTAGTGTCTGTTTTAGCAGCGCTTATGTTACTAGCATTTTTATCATTGGCCTTCTTATCACTAGACTTTTTATTAGCCTTGGCGCTATAAGTTCCAGCTTGCAGAGTATCAGTATTAATATCTCCATTAACATCAGTTTCGTTATTAACATTAGTATCCTTACCAACATCAATATCGTTATCAACGCTAACTTCATCTGCAAGTGACAATGAATGCTGCGGTATTTTTGCGTCATCAACAACAGCCTGCGGTGCTGAGGTAGTCAGGAACCGTTTGAGTTTTTGCCATAAGCTGAGTTTATTATGTTGACTCATAGATGTTGTACTAACTAATAAATGAATAGTATTAAAAACTGATAAATAAGCTAAAACCACAAATTAATCTTTGCTGAATACAAAACCATCTTTGATGTTAGGTTGCGCATAAAATGCTTGTAACATGTTATAGATATGAGTGGTCAGCCATGTACTTTCAAGAGCGTCATGCACGACAGGAAGTAGGGCGGTACTTAATTGCGTCATGGCCTCTTCATCGATATATAAGCTTGCTGCTACGCTCGCAATCGTATCCGACTGATGATTAGTGTACCAAGTGTCGACGCTAGCTGAGACAAGACTGCGCAAGTAAGGCGACAAGCGCAGACGGTTATAGCTTTGTTGGATGCTGGCTTCGATATGATCAATGCTGCTATGGTCAGGCTCATCGTTTAAGTAGGTTTGTAGCTGGCTAATCGGTTGATCTTTGATGCGTCCCCAACCTGTTATCAAGAGCCGAGCGACTTCTTCATTTGATAAATGTGCTTGCGCATTAGCTTCTGCTCGGCGAGTTAAGTCTTTAATATTGCGATGCAAGTACGTCTGTAACTTCTCATCCAGGTTTCTGTTGGTTGCCTTCTCAAATGAGCTGCGCCCAAGCTTCATGAGTTTGCCAACACCGCCTGCTTTATCCAGCGTAGTTTCCATAAAGTCGTTGATAGCGTGATATAGCGTTTGCGTCAACAAGTCTGCAAAGGTTTCATTGCCGACTAGCGTATGAATCAATGCATTACGCTGCTCGTCATGGCTACCCACATAGTTGGCAAGGGTCTCAACCTGAGTATCATCCATCAGCTCAGACAAAGGTACGTTATCATTGACCGGATGATAAATGACAGTATGCAATATATCGCGGATATCCTTACGCATGACATCGCTCATCGGTTGGCTAAGTAGCCAGTCATTAATTAGGTGCTGTAAATCATCGGCGCTGACGTATTTATGTAGGGGCTGCGCGCCTAACCACTGCCAAGCCTCTATAGCCATCGGCTCTGCTTGCTGCTGTAACCACTGCTGCATAAAGGCAACTTGAGCATCAATTAAGCTATCCATAGTTAGACTAGCAGCTGATAAGCTTGCGCTAGGATGAGCCGTTGCAGCACCTGTATGAGGCGTTGGAGTTTGATTGTCTGATGCTTGAGTATTTAGAGTTTGGTTATCTTTTGAAGTCTGCATAGGTTTTGAGGTCATAGTAATCGACAATTTGTTATACTGTGTGGATATAGTGAGCATAAAGTATTATGCCATGAACAACGTATTCGTTTGTGATGAATATTGCTTAGCGCTTGATAAATAATGAGAGATTTGATGACGGCTGTGGATGCACCCTTACTTGCGCTCAATGAGCTGACGGTTCAACGCGGTGAAATACCTTTATGTGAAGGGGTCACGCTCAACTTACCTGCTGGCAGCATCTGTCATTTAGTTGGTGCAAACGGCACTGGTAAGACGACGCTATTGATGCAGCTGGCTGGATTATTACCAGTGCTGACGGGTGAGGTTTACTACCAAGGGTCAGAAATTTTACCTATTCAGCCTTTATATGTCTCGCATCAATTGGGCATTCATCCCAATCTCACGGTCGCGCAAAATCTAACCTTTCTGCTGAATTTATATGGTATTACCCCAAGTATCGCTGATATTGACGACGCTCTCTCTTGGGTGGGATTGCAGGGCTTTGAGACGATTAGCTCAAGCCATTTATCTGCTGGGCAAACGCGTCGCATCACCCTTGCAAGATTATATTTGTTGACGCCGGACGTGACACCATTATGGTTACTTGATGAGCCTTTTACGGCACTTGATGTCGATATGGTGGCACGAATGGAAGATAGGTTGCGCGAATTTGCTCATACTGGCGGATCGATATTGATGACCAGTCATCAGGCAGTTGGCGTTGCCAATCAGGTGCTCGATTTGTCAGATTACATGGTATAAGTGCGACAAATATAAGTGAAAGGACGGATAATGACAGATAGTCCATTACAAAATAGTCCAGTGCAAGAGAGCACCATGCAAGAAGACCTAATGCAAGACAGTCCAGTACAAGTAGCGAATAAAAGCTTGAACGTTAGCGCATCGGCTGCACGTGGTATCAGCTTTATGCAGTTATGGCGACGTGAGTGGCACGTGAAGCAGCAAGGGGCGGTACAGTGGTTGTACCCTTTAGTACTATTTTTAGTGATTATTACCTTATTTCCGCTAGCCGTAGGTAGCGAGCCAGCATTGTTGCAGCGTCTTGGGGTTTCGGCCGTGTGGATTGCTGCTTTGTTGTCACTGGTGATGGGCGTTGATGGCTTATTTAAACCTGCTCTCGACAATGGCACACTGGCGCAATTGGTCGTCGCCAAAGCTTCGCTACCGTTATGGGTGCTTATCCGCTTAGTCATTCATTGGATTTTTAGTAGTGGGATTGTGGCTGTGCTCAGTTTACTCGCCGTGCCATTATTTCAGCTCAGCTGGTTTGAGGCGTGGATATTGATGGCCTCTATTGTGACGGGTAGTCCAATGCTGTTGATGTTGTCAGCGGTCGCCAGTAGTTTGACGCTGTCATTGAAGAATGGCGCGGTGCTGGTGCCTTTGATTGCTTTACCGATGCAGTTGCCAGTGTTAATTTTTGCCACCGGAGCGGTTGATTTATTTGCCACTGGTCTTAATGGTTTGCCGATATTGGCTTTATTATTGGCAGGTAGTATTATCTCGGTTTTGGTTATGCCATGGGTGATTGCAATGACCTTAAAAATGGCGTGGCTAAATTAAAACGTATAGGCTGGCTTGTTATTGTTTCTCTTATCAAAGCCATTTGTATGAACAGCATGTTGAAAACTGGCAACTTTGCTATAATAGCCAGTTAAATAAGTAACAGTCACTTGTAGATTCTATCCAGTGTTTAACGCCGGCAGGTTAACAGGTAGTAGCGCCAATGTTGCGCTGTATCCGTATAACCAATAAGCTGTGCAAATAGGTTTATTCTCATGCCCAACCTGAATAATGTCTCATCTCCTAGCCTATGGCAGCGTATCTGGCAAGGCTTCTTGACCACTGTGGGTACCAAGCAGTTTTTTCGCATCTTTGCGCCTTGGGTTAAGTGGTTAGCTGTACTGTCCAGTATTTTTCTGCTGATCGGTAGCGTTTGGGGTCTCGCTTTTGCGCCGCCCGATTACTTACAAGGTAATAGCTACCGCATTATCTTTATCCACGTGCCAGCGGCTAGTATCGCTATTTCTATCTATTTTGCCCTCGCTGTATTAGGGGTCATCTTTCTCGTTTGGAAAATTAAGACGGCTAGTCTGGTGGCGCAGGCGCTTGCTCCGCTGGGCTTTTTGCTATGCGTGATTAGTTTGATTACGGGCTCTATTTGGGCAAAACCAACTTGGGGTACTTACTGGGTTTGGGATGCGCGTTTGACGTCTATGCTGATTTTGGCGTTTTTATATGCAGGCGTGATGGCATTGTTTGCAGCGTTTGAGCATACCGCCAACCGTGGTAAAGCGGCAGCCATTTTATCTATTGTCGGCGCAGTGAATCTACCCATTATCAAATATTCGGTACAGTGGTGGAACACCTTACATCAAGGCTCTACCTTCACGTTAACGGCCGCGCCAAAAATGTCCGCAGACATGTGGATGCCGTTGCTTCTAATGATTATCGGTAGTTACTTACTCGTCGCAACATTAACGATTTATCGTACCAACACCCTAATCTTGTACCGCGATCAAGGTAAAGCGTGGGTCAAAGAATATATTCGTGGGCAAGCCAAATGACTGTCGCCAAAACAAATAACGGCTAGGAACCTATTATGCAGCCTTACTTTTATAGCGTATCTGAGTTCATCGCCATGGGTAAGCATGGTGTGTTTGTCTGGTCGTGCTGGGCAATTACGGTTGGGGTGATGCTGGCTTTTATTATTTATAGTCGCAGGCAGCGTCAAGCACTTATCAAACAGCTGACCATTCAGCAGGCTCAACAAGCACAGCGTACTGCTAAAACCCCTAATCCTGCAACCAGGCAGCCGATGTAAAAAATTATTTTAATATCATAGATTTAGCTTACAAAATTATGACCTCTAAATTGTAAAGATATGACCGTATTAAGGCTTGTGGGGCTTATTGATTTGTCCGAAAAATGCTACCATATAGCTATTAGAAGAGTACGATTAGAAAGATACTTTTAAAAAATTTTTCTAATGGTAGTTTCTTCAATATTTTCTGTTTTATAGATTGTTTATATTCAATAAAGCAGCGACTCATCAATGAGGTAGTGGTATGAACGCAGTTCGTCGCAAAAAACTGATGTGGGTTATGTTTACGCTTGCAGGGGCAGCAGTGGCGGTAGTGTTAGTCATTTATGCTATTGGGCAACAAACCGATTACTATTTCGATGCTACGGCGATTGCTCAAGGCGAGGCGCCACAAGATAAGCGCATTCGTGCAGGTGGTATGGTAGTCGCTGGTAGCGTACAGCGTGCACCAGATAATCCATTAAATGTTGAGTTCGCGATTACTGACTTTGAATCAACGGTTCCAGTCACCTATCAAGGTATCTTGCCGGATTTGTTTGCTGAAAACTCAGGCATCGTTGCTACTGGTAAAATGCAGGGCGAGACTTTTGTGGCTGGTGAAGTACTAGCTAAGCATGATGAAAACTACATGCCACCAGAAGTTGCTAAATCGATGAAAGAGAACAATCGTAGCGGTGCAATACCAGCGTCTGAGCAGTACAATCCTGCTGAGCCGATTCGCGAAACTGAAACATTACAACAGTAATTTTTCAGTAAATGTTAAAATCAAAAAAGAGCCGCTAATTTATTATTAGCGGCTCTTTTTTTATACTAATTTTAATATCAATAGATTTTAGTCATCCCATACAGGAGTATAGTCAGGATGCTCAATTTTGCGACCGTCACTGCGGGCTAAACTGCAAATCTTTTCTAATTCATCTGCGCTCAATTGAACGTTGATGGCATCTAAGTTCCCTTGCAAGTGCTCAGGGTTAGAAGTCTTTGGAATAGCGATACGGTGTTTGTCTGATAGTATCCAAGCCAATGATATTTGTGCTGGTGTCACGCCATGCTTCTCAGCGATTTCTTTGATGACTTCATTATCAAACACATCACCGCGTGCAAGTGGCGAGTATGCTTCTAATAAAATATGGTGATTGTTCAAAAAAGTCTGCAAGGTATTTTGCTTAATGAACGGATGAAATTCAACTTGATTGACCACAATCGGCACGTCAGCGTACTTCTTGGCTTCAATAATATTAGCAATATTAAAGTTAGAAACGCCGATATTGCGCGTTAAGCCTTGTTTTTGTAATTCACACAATGCTGGAATAGTCTCAGATAATGGTACACGGTCATCAGGCCAGTGTAGTAATAGCAGGTCAACATAATCGGTATCTAGATTTTCTAAAGAACGTTTAGCCGCTGCAATTAACTTTTCTGGTTCAAACTTCATATCATCAGGGAATATCTTCGTGGTTAAAAAGAATTTATCACGCGCCACCCCTGATTGCTTGATACCTTGACCGACCTCGACTTCATTACCATAAGCTTGAGCAGTATCGATATGTTCATAGCCCATTTTTAGACCTTGGCTGACGACATCGATACAGTCTTGTCCAGTCGATTGCCAAGTTCCTAGTCCTAGTACTGGAATATTGGCTTGTCCAGCGGTACGGATATTATAGTTTTTAGTACTCATATTTAGACCTTATTATTCGTGTGATTTGTTAATAGAGGACTTATCAAGAGAGAGGTTACTCATGAATATTATTGTCTCGACCTCTATAGATCCTAACCACTATAGAAAAAAGCAGGCTAAAGTGAAAGGGCGAGTGACGGTTTCCTACAAAGGACAAACAGGCTGTAACGTCATTTACTATTCTGATTTGTAGGTTGAACAGCGTTTTGAAACTGTTAAGTGTCTTTCAAGCAAACAAATCCTTACCATTAGTATGGTTATTATAAGGTAATATGGAAACTAAGCTATAACAAGTCGGTTATATACGTTTTATCCAAAAAATTCAAACAGTTATCTTAAAGTTATTCTAGTGTTCAATTTATCTAAACTCATATAAAAACTCATAAAAACCTTTTCTTTGATTAGGGATAATATGTCAATCGTTTCAAAAGCTCGTCTTTCAGAAGACGATCTGTCAAAAAATAATAATGTCGGATAGAACCCTATTTCTTGGTTCATCTTTGGTCTTATGGCCAGTGTTACTTTTATCGGTATTCTCTCAGAGTTGATGCCTTCTGGTATTTTGCCACAAATGACGGCAGGTCTTGGTATTGAACAGACCCAAGTCGGATTTTTGGTCGGTATCTATGCGTTGGCTTCAGCGATTTTTGCCATTCCATTAATCAGTATGACGCTGTGGATCAACCGTAAAATTCTCTTGATGGCGCTGTTGGCAGGTTTTGCGGTCTCCAATATAGTCGTCGGGCTCACTTCATCTTATTCGCTTATTGTTGCTATGCGTATTCTGGGTGGTATCTGTGCCGGTATTATGTGGCCAATGATTGCCGCCTACGGCACAGCCCTAGTGCCAGAGAATATGCATGGTAAGGCGATTACCATCATCATGGCAGGTAATACTTTTGGCGTGAGTTTGGGTCTACCGATTATGACCTTTATTGGGACACAAGTAGGCTGGCGCACGTCCTTTATCGTACTCGGTGTACTAGGCGGGGTAATTGCTCTATTGGCGATGAAGTTTTTACCTTCGGTAAAGGGCGAGAAACTGACGCAAAGTAACTCCCCAATAGCAGTACTAAAAATACCTGGCGTTTGGATAGTCTTAGCCCTCACTTTCTTGGCAGTCGTTGCGCATTACAGTACCTATACTTATATCACTTTATTGGTTGAAACCTTGGAATTTGTCGGCGGTATTAGTTTAGCCCTGCTTATCTTCGGTATCGGTTCTGTCATCTCAGTCATACTATCCGCCAAAATTATCGATACGCATCTGCGCGGTTTGATCGTCAGTATGCTTATATCTGGGGCGATAGCTATGCTGCTATTCGTTTTCTTTAGAGGAATGAATGGTTTCTCGCATTTTGCCTTTTTATTATGGGGACTAGCATTCGGACCCTTAGTAACGATGTTCCAAACAGCAGTCAGTCACCAAGTCACCGAAGCAAAAGCCGTCGCGACTTCCGTACAATCAAGTGTGTTTAACTTTTCCATTATGATTGCGACATGGCTTGCAGGCTTGATTTTGGTTCATATGCCAGAGACAGGCGTCTTAGGTATTGTATATCTATCCATTTTTTGTTTCGTTCCTGCCATCATCATTACCTTCATATCTAAGAAAACATTGGATGCGCCTACTGTTGGGTAGCGTTCAATAAAGTAGCTTTTAATAAAGTAGCTTTTAATAAAATAATGTTCGATAAGCAATTTCAATAAATAATTATTTAATAATAATAGGAGTTTGTCATGATTAAGTTTACTAATGCCAATATCTATCGCAATAGCGATGCCAATGAAATTTTGGTCCAAGACGATGTTATTCAGCAGATAGGTAACAATTTGCCTGCTGCTGAAGAAGAGGTCGATCTCAAAGGTCGTTTGATCGTACCGCCTTACGTGGACTCGCATCTGCATCTTGATTATGTCTACACGGGCGGCGGCGATGATGCCAAGAACGCCACAGGTACCTTGTTCGAAGGTATTGCTCGCTGGCACGATGTCAAAAAGACGCAAACTTTTGAAGATGCTAAATCGCGGATGCTAAAAGGTATTCAAGAAGAGGTGTCCAAAGGGGTGCAATATATTCGTACCCATATTGACGTCTGCGACCCTGATTTGACTGGGCTTAAAGCAATGCTTGAGCTGCGCGAAGAGTTAAAAGACAACGTCACTATTCAGATTGTCGCTTTCCCGCAAGAGGGTATGTACGCTTATAAAGGCGCAGTTGAGCTGATGGAAGAGGCGCTGAAGATGGGCGCGGATTGCGTCGGCGGTATTCCACATTTTGAATGGGCATACGAGTTCGGTCAAGATTCTGTGCGTAAGACGGTTGAGCTTGCGCTTAAGTATGACAAGCTCATCGACGTGCATTGTGATGAAACCGATGACCCAATGAGTCGCCACGTGCAATTATTAAATGCTTTGGTGATGATTGAAGGTATCGGTACGCGTACGGCGGCTAGCCATACTTGTTCATTTGGTTCCGCAGACGATGCTTATGCGTTTCGTATGATGGGACTGTTTGAACAATCGCAGATGAACTTCATTGCGCTGCCTACTGAAAACGCTTATTTGCAAGGTCGCCAAGATACTTATCCCAAGCGTCGTGGTTTAACGCGAGTGAAGGAATTTTGGGAAAATGGTATCAACATCTCTTTTGGTCAAGATTCTATCAATGATCCTTGGTATCCAGCGGGCAACGGTAACATGATGAATATCTTGGATAATGGTATTCATTTGGCACAAACCATGTCATTACCGCAGCTGGACGTCTGTCTTGACTTCATTACCTTTAACGGCGCTAAAACTTTGAATATCGAAGAAGAGTATGGTATAGAAGTCGGCCGTGCGGCAAACTTTTTGGTATTAGATGCGACAAGTCCATTTGAAGCAGTGCGTCAGCGCGCGGATGTACTGGCCTCTATTCGCAATGGTCAGTATCTGTTTAAAAAACCTGAGCCTAGTTATGATATTGAACTGGACTTGTTTAGAAGCACTATTTAACGATTAGTCCAAAAGCTAAATATAAAATTCAGACCATAAAAAATGCCCATTACTCATAAGTAGTGGGCATTTTTTATATTTACAATTTGAACTTTTAGCACTATTAGTTAATTATTGAAACTAACCGTTTTTAAGTGTCTAAATTTTTGCTCAAGCAGATTTAAGTTACTGAGCTGCTTCCGCTTCTACAGGGGCAGTAATCGCAGTAGCTGGCGCAGTGTTATTACCCCAGATTTTTGGGTACTTGTAGCCTGGGAAAGTATCATGAGCATACTTTTTGAAGGCTTCTGAGTTATAAGCGTTAGTCACGTCTTCAACCCATTTTTTACCAGTATCAGTAGACTTAATCGCTGACCAGTTTACATAATTGAAGCTTGGCTCTTGGAACAAGGCTTCAGTTAGCTCAATGCCAGCATCAGTAGCATAGTTACCATTGATAACGGCAAAGTCTACTTCGTCACGGGCACGTGGTAATTGAGCGGCTTCTAACTCAACGATTTTGATATCGTATTTGCTGTTATCAGCGATGTCAGTTTTTGAAGCAGTCAATGGATCAACGTCATCTTTTAAGGTAATCCAGCCAAGATCATTCATCATAACCAATGCACGGGCAAAGTTACTTGGGTCATTCGGCGCAGAGACGCTCATGCCTTTATACACGTCATCAAGGCTAGTCTTTTTACCAGAGTAAATGCCAAGTGGTGCGGTTGGAACTTGGAAAACTTCGACTAAATCAAGATTGTTTTCTTTTTTAAAGGTATCAAGATAAGGCTTGTGTTGGAAGATATTGATATCCAAATCACCTTCAGCCAATGCCAAGTTAGGGCGGACATAGTCAGTAAAAGCAATTAGCTCAACTTCATAACCTTGCTCTTCCAGTGAGGCTTTGACTTGGTTACGTACCATATCGGCGAAGTCACCTTCGGTAGTACCGATGATGATTTTGGTGTGTTCAGGATCAATATCGCTAGCAGCAGTTTCAGCAGTTGTGCCTTCTGTCACGGCTTCTTTAGTCGCTTCTGGCGCTGATGAGTTGTTACAGCCTACTAATACTAAGCTTGATACACCAACAGCGGCAAATGCGGTCGCTAACTGACGGCTGATATCTGTTAATTTCATGAAATTTCCTTATTAATACATGGGATTGGGTAAAACGGTTATCGTCTGAGCATTAAAAAAGCAACATTCTAAGTAGTAATGCTGCTTTCTTATGAGCTGAGATAAGGAGTAATTACTGCCAAAAATAAACCTAGTCGCTTGCAATGTCAAGCATTCTCTAACGTGGCTTAGCGTTTGTCTAAACGATTGGCTAACCAATTACCAAAGGCTTGAATCGAGATGACCATGACCGACAGCATAATGACGATAAAAATCATCACTTCAGTCTGATAGCGATAATAGCCGTAACGAATAGCTAAGTCACCCAAACCACCACCACCAATCATACCAGCAGCAGCTGAATAAGACAGCAGGCTAATAGTTAGAATAGTCACCGAGAGTACCAATCCTGAGCGCGCCTCATTAAGTAGTACCTTAATGATCGTAAAAGGACGTGCGCCCATAGATTCGGTGGCTTCAATGATACCGCGCGGTACTTCACGCAGATTTTGCTCGACTAAACGCGCAAAATAAAACGAACCAGCAATCGCTAGGACTAAAGATGCAGCAATAGGGCCAATGCCTGTGCCAACAATGGCTTTAGTAAAGGGGCTCATAGCAATCATCAAAATGACAAAGGGGAAAGCACGCATAAAGTTGGTGATGCCACCCAATATGGCATACAGCCCTTTATTCTGTAAAAACTGTCGATCGCTGGATAAAAATAAGAATATTCCAAACAGACCACCAATGGTAACGGCAGCTGCAGTAGAGATACCAAGCATAACGAAAGTGTCAAACGACGCTTGCCAAATCTCTTTACGTAGCGCAAGCAACTTGTCTATTGAGGCAGACAATTCAGTACCAGTCAACATATCTATTTCTCCTGCCGCCTTAGTCTTCGTGCACTAAGCCTTTGCCAATCGGGGTGGTTGCCTGAATCAGACCGTCTCGTACATCTGCAACTTCAAGTAGCTGTCCCTGATGCAGCAATGCCGCACGATCACAGAGTCTACGAATGACACTCATTTCGTGAGTCACAATAACAATGGTCACGCCAAGCTGCTCATTAATTTCGCGTAGACAGGTCAATAGGCTGCGAGTGGTAGCAGGATCAAGGGCACTGGTCGGCTCATCGGCTAGCAAAACTTTTGGGCTTGGCGCAATCGCGCGAGCTATACCAACGCGCTGTTTTTGACCGCCTGAAAGCTGTGCAGGATAATGACCAGCACGATCCGTTAGATCCACAATCTCAAGACAATCCATGACACGCTTATGAATATCGCGGCGAGGATAACCAGCAACCGTCAAGTTAAAGGCCACATTGTCAAAGACAGTGCGATTAGACATCAGGTTAAATTGCTGAAAAATCATGCCGATATTGTGGCGGGCAATACGCAAATCACTAGCAGACAATGTGGTTAAGTCAGTACCATCGATAATGACCTGACCTGAGTCTGGACGCTCAAGCATATTAATAAGGCGTAACAAGGTGGACTTACCAGCACCCGAATAGCCCATTAAGCCAAAGATTTCACCTTTTTGGACAGATAACGACGTTGGCTCAACGGCAGTGAACCAATGCGGCTTACCGTCCTTGTCTTTTATTGATCGGTCGCTTAAAAAGCTTTTGGTCACGTCATTTAGAACGATCATGTCACTCATGGAATGCTCAAAATTAGTAAATAGGGTAGCGGTTGTAACATCGATATACTATTGCACGATGACAGCGTCGAATCTATGCCAATAACAATATAATAAGGGGCGGTAATATAGCATATTTATAGGCGTTTTGGATATGCAGATTCATGACTGTCTTATAACAAGATAGCTATTAGCAGTAATACGTACTACGGCATGTAAAAGATTATAGTTGAGATTGAGGGTTGGATAGTATGTAAATAAGGACAAGGAATTAAAGAGGTAATATTATATTGCCGCCAAACTTGTAAAAGCAGTCAATGAGTTAGTCATTTACTGCCTACTTACTAATCATGTAACTAACTATGGTTATCATGGCTGCGATGAGGGTCATGTTTGACTGGAATCACTACCAAAAATCTAGTATGACCGTTAATAGTATCAGTAACGATATGACCTTGATGGGCAGTAACAATTTGCGATACTAGCGATAAGCCTAGACCCGAGCCCTTGTTTTTTTGCTGCAAGCGTACAAACGGACTAAAGATCTCTTCACGTTTGTCTTCTGGAATACCTGCACCTTCGTCAATAACCGCGAGTACTGCATATTTTGGCAAAGGGCGCTCATCTTCAGACTTAGATTTTTTTAGATGCTTTTTAAATAAGCTTTCTTTACGCGGTGTGCTATTAGATTCACTATCACCATCGGTATTCTGGTCATTGCTGGCTTTAGTTATTTTACCTTTGTTGCTACCCTTGTCATTTATAGATTTAGTCGTTGCAGGCTTATCAGTGACGGACTTGATATTAGCAATACTCAGTCCATCATTTGTGGAGTGTTGTTGCGAGTCTGGAACGATATTCCAAATCATTCTTTTAATTCTATCAGCCAGATCAGAGCTAAGTTTGCTATGACCATTTTGAAGTGTCTTATCACTAATAATTGGTGCTAGGGCATCAGTTATTTGATTACGGTTGCTACCATTATTAGATATAGCCTGCGATTGCTCGGCTTCATCATCACTATTATTCTTTCCACCGTGCTCTTTGTTATTATGCTCAGCAAGCGTTTCACCATTTCGAAAAATGACAGGTGTCGGTAACACATCTAACGGCTCTGATACATCGGTTGGCGTTTCAAGCTCAGACTTTACCTGAATTAAATTAACGTTTTGGTTGTCTTTCGATTGTCCTGTCACGTCGAGATGCTTGTCATAATTTGAGCGACTATAGTCAGCAAAGCTACTGCATACTAACGAATGTAATAGATATTCAGGTAGGGTATCTGCCTCTTCAAGAGTTTGCACGCCATAAAGCAAAATAGTAACTGGCGGAACACCATGTAGCATGGCGTTATTCAATAGGTTACGAATGAGATGAGTCAACATCGGCGGTTGACCATCAATCACAATGTGCTCACCAATTAAGGTTGCTTCTGGATAATGTTGACGCTCTTGGTTAACTAAATCATAAAAATCTACGCGCTCAACTTGCTGCATCGCATGGCCAGCATCGAGACGACTGACTAAAAGTATACTTTCAACTAAATCGTTAAGCCCTGATAAGTCGCGATTGATCGCTTGCGCCCGTTTATCAAACTTCGCTTTCGTATCCTTTGGCATCGAGCCTGCAAGCATATCCATCATTTCAATTTGTAGGCGAATGCGAGTAATAGGGGTGCGTAGCTCGTGTGAGGCATGTGCTAGTAATAAATTATTGGCATCAATAAGATGCTCTATTTTTTGAGCGGCTTGGTTAAACCCACGCGCGAGCAAAGCAATCTCATCATTACCGCGACTATTGACACGTACAGTAAAGTCACCATCACCAAGCTGACTCATCTGCTGGCTCATATGGTTAATACGCCATGTCATTGAACGTGCAATCCACCATAGCGCGCCTGCCATAATCATAAGCAGTAGCAGCGTACCAGTGAATAAGTTTAAGGCAGCAGATAACGCAGGCTTTTTCGGCACCAAACGTGACTCATATAGCAGTGTGTAACCAGTGCTGCTATAGACTTGGGCTTGCTGAGTAGGAGGTGTGTCTGAAAAAGATGGGAATATTAGAGTTAATAGAGAAGGCGTTGCAGGTAGCTCTAACGGCAGATCACTATTGTCCGTCTGCATAAGCAGGCGACCTTGACTGTCGTATAGGCCCATTTTGGCTTGCAATGATTCATCAAAAATATCAAAACTTTTTTTGACCACAGCTAACATAAAGCGTGCTTGCAGTCGATTGTTTTTGCTAATAGCCGTATTTAATTCATGCAAAAAGGGGTCAATCTGTCCAAGTATTTGTGTTGCCACAACTTCTGAGCGGATACCTGCGTTCTTGTCATGGACAAGCTGCGTCAATAGCACCATAGCTACTGCAAACAAAATAAGTGCCAGCATGACACTGGCAAATAGTTTTGCAAATACGGAGCGAAAACCCAACTGCTGCATTAAATGCTCTCTATTATCAAACACTCATATCGATGATTAGCAATAGCCACCACGGTAGGCGTGATGGCTATTTTTCGTCTGCTCATTACTTTCAGAGTTTATTTAAAACGAACTGACAGACTTTATGCTGGATTAGACCTGATCGGTGGCAAATTGATAACCAACGCCGCGTACGGTAATAATGCGTTTTGGCTGGCGTGGATTGTCTTCAATAAGTGCACGCAGACGTGAGATGTGCACGTCGATCGCACGATCGATGTTATCAGAGCTGTCATCATTTGGCATAGCTTGCCATAACTGCTCACGATTGAGTACTTTACCAGAATGAGTGGCAAAGTAATGTAATAGCTGAAACTGATGAGTCGTTAGACGTACTGGCTGCTCATCAATCGTCACTTCATGGCTATCAGGGAATACGCTCAAACGTCCAAAGGTTAAGCTATCAGACTGGCTGTCAGCTTGATTTGGTTGCTCATGGCGACGAATAACAGCGCGAATACGAGCTAGCAGTTCACGAGGCTCAAAAGGCTTAGCAATGTAATCGTCAGCGCCCATCTCTAGACCCAATACGCGATCTGTCGTGTCACCTTTTGCGGTAAGCATGATGATAGGAACTTTATTGGTCATGTTGTTTTTGTTACCGCGTATCTTTTGGCAAACTTGCATGCCATCCATATCGGGTAACATCAAATCTAGCACTACCAAATCTATATCACGTTCTTTAGTGTCTAGGATATCAAGGCCTTCTTGACCGAGCCCTGCATGATGAACATCATAATAGTTCATTGTCAGGTAATCGCTAATCAATTCAGCCAAATCCGGATCGTCTTCAATTAACAGAATCTGTTTACTCATGAGCTGTCCTTTAGTAGTGGTCGTTATTTAATAATTATTTAGTAATAGTTGTTTTAATGGTAATTGTTATCTTTTTAATTTTTCCAAGATATAAACCAATATATTTTATAAAAGTCATCAAAAAAATGCGCATTACAAATGTTACTGTGTCTATTTTGCCTAACTTAGGCCTTACCACACAAGACACGCTTTGTTAATGTTTCTACACAATGTAACTCATTATGTAATTACTGCTGCTTATAAGCCAACTGCTACCAGCCATATTAAAGAAGTGGCAATACAAAGAATCATATAGCGTGATTGACGATTTATTCTAATATTTATATGTTGAGATCGAACTATCCGTTGGATATAACCTTCATTATTACTCTTTCTACGATGAGCAAGGTATTTGCAAATAGCGTATTTATGAAACGATTACTTTTTTACCAACTGACTCTATAGGTAAGTCTGCTAGACAAATTAAACTGTCATTACTGATTCCAGCGACTAAATATTGATCAGTGCTAGGATCGTACTTAATCACCTCTACTGGTAGGCGAGTCAAACGCTGATCTTGTTTAATAATCCAAACATTCGCAGTGAGGGGCATAAGCGACTGATAAGGCGGTTTTTTTAGTACTGATAGTTCTACATCGTGGATACCATGTTCAGGCACAATAGTACCGACTTCTATCTGTCCATAATTGACTCGCCCAGAAACGACCATATCAGGTTTGAGTTTATCGCGACTTGCTTCATTTTTGACTACATTAACATAAACCCGCAGTTTATCAGGTTGGTTACTAGCGACTAGCTTGCTGACTTGACCCACAAATTGCTCTGGCAAATCCTTAGCTGTAAAGTTCACAGTTTGTCCAACTGAGAGTTGAGACTTAGTCTTGAGAGGAAGCGTAGCTATAAAATGCAAATCTTTGTCATCACCTAAACGCAATAGGGGTGTGCGAGCACCAACCTGTTGGGCGGTTTTTACATATAATTTATTGACGCGGCCTGAAAAGCTAGCCCGTACAACGACTGACTGTGCTGACAGCTTTAATTGTGCGGATTGCTCTGTAAGAGCTATGTCTTGACTAGTATCAATCTTTTCACTATTTACGCTGTTATCTATATTTTTGCTAATTGCTAAATTCTTGTCAGTAACTATATTCTTGTTAGTAGCTACGCTACCTGCTGGGTCATCATCTGCTAAAGCTACGTTATCAGCTTGTCTATTGCCGTTCGTAGTTAGCTGTTCAGCCACTTTAGACAGATTTTTGGATGCTTTTCCCTCATTGTCACTATTGGTCTTATCACCCTGCTGTATATTAGCTGGTTGTTTTGCAGTGCCAGCAGTAGTTTCAGACTCTTGTTGCTCATTGCTCGTAGCAGTATTGACTGTCTCATCGGTAGATGATTGACGCTTTAAAATTAATAAAGGCATGCCTTTTTCTACCCACTGACCCTCTGATACTAATGTTTTTTGCACGATTACGTCTTGTGCTGCGACAAAACGTGACTGTTTAATAGGTTTGATAACACCTTGTAAACCAAGGCTTGGCTGATAGCGTGAGGGTTTGATATTCAAAATATAATCGGATGCCATAGTGACACTATCAACACCGTAGATAATAGGCGAGTCTGCCTGCTTACTATCCTTATTAGGTTGTTGATTGTCCACAGGTGCTGGAGGTTGGCAAGCAACTATAAGTAAAGTGCTTAACAATAAGGCACAGTTCTTGCAATACTTAATAAGTCTTATATGCATTGTCATCAATCGCTATGGTAAACGTCATTTTATTATATAGATAAATCATAGAAGGTGCGATAACTATACTGCTTAGCTGGACTACAGCTATCAATGATATAGCTAGAGTAGATACACGAAAATTGTTCTTACCACAAAAGATAAAAAAAGGCGGTTATGTCAACCGTCCGAATTATTATATACGTGGTCTGAATAACTGGAAAACCTAGGTAGACTATGTTAAAACGAGCATCAAATACTTAATTGATACATTGTAGTTACAAATTAGATTGAAATATTTATCCGACAAATGATGGATATTAATTATAAAAGTAAGATCAGAAGTTGGCTTCATTAGATAAGAAAAGTGCTTACCGCAGCTACCGTTAAAGTAAGTGTTTATCGAATAGTAAGTAACAACCATGTCAAGAATAAATATTTATTCATAGGAAAGTAATAATGGAAAATAATTTTGAAGGGTTAAAGGTCATGGTTATTGATGACTCAAAAACCATTCGTCGTACCGCTGAGACTTTATTGCAAAAAGCTGGCTGTGAAGTCGTTACTGCAATTGATGGCTTTGATGCACTCGCAAAGATTGTGGATAATAATCCTGACATAATTTTTGTCGATATTATGATGCCACGCCTTGATGGTTATCAGACCTGCGCATTGATCAAAAATAACCCTGATTATGCAAGTACACCGGTGATCATGTTGTCCTCAAAAGATGGACTGTTTGATAAAGCACGAGGCCGTATTGTTGGTTCTGATGAGTATCTTACTAAGCCTTTTAGTAAAGATGAGCTATTTGAGACGATTAATCAATATCGCTCGTAATTAACGACTCTGAACTAGTATAAAAAACTATCGATATTAAATACATAAGAACCAACAATGGCTAGTAGATAGTGACAGCTTGATTAGATGGTTTTTGAAAAATCGAAATATATCACTTGCTACATTATTTAGTTGGTTCCAACTTGTCCTGACGGATAACCTTGACAATAAAAGGAATAACCATGACAACTGTGTTGGTCATAGATGATTCGCCATCTGAAATGGCAAAGTTTCGCGACATACTGACGAAAAATAACTTTCAAATATTAGAAGCGACTAATGGCGAAAAAGGCTGTTTAATGGCTGCTGAACACTTGCCAGATGTGGTGTTGATGGATGTAGTTATGCCTGAAATGAATGGTTTTCAAGCGACTCGTAAAATCACACGCGGTAAGACAACTTCTCATATTCCTGTCGTAATTATAAGTACTAAGAATCAAGAAACTGATCGAGTTTGGGGTAAGCGTCAAGGTGCTAAAGAATATTTAACCAAGCCGGTTGATGAAGCTGAACTTGTACGCGTTATCCGTACAGTAACGGAGTAAATTGTGGCTTCTAAAGGATTTATCGAGCTTTTACGCTTAGCTGATCTGGCCCGTGCACGCAGCAGTGGTCGTCAAGGTGGTCAAGTATATGACTGGCGTGGCATAGTTTTTGAGGTTGGTGGACAGCGTTTGGTCGCTCCAATGGGTGAGGTATCTGAAGTGCTGGCCATGCCAGAATATACCAGTATGCCATTGGTACAACCTTGGATGCTAGGCATTGCTAACGTCCGAGGACGTCTACTGCCAATAACGGACTTGGCGCAATTCTTGCAAATCCCTAGTCAGCAGCAAAAGAGTCAACGTAAAGTGATAGTTATAGATCACAGCTCAGTATTTTCGGGTTTATTAGTCGATAGAGTCATTGGTATCGAACAGTTTACTCGTAGCCAGTATCGTGCTGAGGCTATCGATAGTAGCTCACCGTTTGCTCCTTACAACCATGGTAAATTCTTTAAAGACAGTCAAGATTGGTATGTTTTTATGCCAAGCATGCTGGCACGAGACCTAGACTATATTGATGCTGCAATATAAATAAATATTGTAGATAGCAATAATCACTTGATATTTGCTACTAAATTTATAGAGCTTAACAAGAGCCAAATAAGGTAATAACGACTGACATACCAAGATGATATGTCAGCATTGAGAAGGATTTTATTAATAGAAACCTTATTAATAAAAGTTTTGCCAATGACTAATAGAGAGCTGTCATTAGCTGATGATCATTAACAACGTCAGACATGATACGACTTAGACGACTGTTTGAAAGGAATGAGCACAATGAGTGATGTTACAAAAAGCCCTGCAACTGGTGCCAATCAAAAAGTACCAGCTATCAAAAATTCTAATAGCATATGGAAGGTTTTATTAGGGGTTTTTACCTTAGTGAGTGTGGCCTGCTTGGTTTTGCTAATCAATACGCTATCAACAGTAAGTAACTACTTAAGTGACATCAACCAATTAGAAGTCAGTGCAGCTAATATTGTGCAAAACGTCAATGATGCAACTTTTTCGCGCGACTCTGATGTGAGCACTAGTGCTTATGATTCTTTACAAAACGACGTTCAACGTTATCAAGCGGCATTGACCTCAGCACAACAAAATGCCACTGATAACAAGTCTGTCTTTGGTGACCTTGAGACCGAATGGCGAGCTAATAAAGAAAAGGTCGACTATGTACTAAGTCACCGTAATGATGTAAATGCACTACAAGACTTAAAAGACAACGTCGCTACAGCTACCAAGCAGATGCAAGATGACTATAGCCAAGTTATAGAGCAAGCAGTCGCAGCCAATATACCTGTTGCTGCCATCAGTGATATGCAGACTCAAACCTTACGTGCTGAGCGTTTGTATACTGAGATGGATAAACTGACTCGTAGTATTGAC
Source organism: Psychrobacter sp. S1-30-MNA-CIBAN-0213 (assembly GCF_040309845.1). Classification (NCBI taxonomy): domain Bacteria; kingdom Pseudomonadati; phylum Pseudomonadota; class Gammaproteobacteria; order Moraxellales; family Moraxellaceae; genus Psychrobacter; species Psychrobacter sp. S1-30-MNA-CIBAN-0213. Next base: position 117,425 of record NZ_JBEOPE010000003.1, read on the forward strand.
GGTACGCCAGCGGAATTTTCGGAGCAAGCAGAGGTATTTGCCCAAACATTAAATGCGCAACAGCAAAGCTATGGTGGTTTATTGCCAGCATTGCAAAACATATCTGATACTTTCAATAGTGCAGTTGCTCCTGTGGCAGCAGAGCTTGCAGCGTTGAATAGCCCAGCTATTGAGTCGCGTGAAAATGCCCGTGCATTAGGAGAGCTTGCGACCAATACTCAGGCACGATTGGCAGGTATTGATCGCGATATTTTGACCCGTACCGGTGTAATGTGGCCTGCTATTATATTTCTGTTAGGTCTGCTTGGCGTAATATACACATTATCGCAACTGTTAAAACAGCACGGTGGTACAGAGCGAATATTAATCGAAAAAGAAACACTTCGCCGTCGTCAAGAAGCAGAAACTGAATCTGAGCGTGCGCGTCAGATCCAAGAAGAAAACGAACGTAACCAGATGGCTATTTTACGCCTACTTGATGAGTTAGGTGACTTAGCTGAAGGTGATCTAACCGTTAATGCGACAGTATCTGAAGATTTCACTGGTGCTATCGCGGATTCAGTAAACTTCGCAATTGACCAATTGCGCCAGTTGGTATTAGTGATTAACAGTACAGCTGAACGAGTTTCTCAGTCTTCTGGACAGACTCAGATGAATGCGGTTGAACTTGCTGAAGCTTCTGAGCATCAAGCACAAGAGATTGCTAGTGTATCTGCTGCGATTAATGAGATGGCAATATCAATTGATCAAGTATCGACGAATGCGACGGAGTCTGCATCAGTTGCCCAGCGCTCAGTTGCTATTGCTTATAACGGCGCAGACGTAGTACAGCGTTCAATCGAAGGTATGAACGTTATTCGTGATCAGATTCAAGAAACCTCAAAACGTATCAAACGTCTGGGTGAATCTTCGCAAGAGATTGGCGATATTGTAAGTCTAATCAACGATATTGCTGACCAGACCAACGTCTTGGCATTGAACGCGGCTATCCAGGCTTCAATGGCTGGTGATGCTGGTCGTGGTTTTGCGGTTGTTGCTGATGAAGTTCAGCGTCTAGCTGAGCGTTCAGCTAATGCAACCAAGCAGATTGAAACTCTGGTTAAGACCATTCAGGCGGATACTAGTGAAGCAGTCATGTCGATGGAAACGACAACTTCGGAAGTTGTGCGCGGAGCACGCCTAGCAAAAGATGCTGGCGAAGCACTAGAAGAAGTGCAAAGCGTCTCTAATACTTTGGCTGATCTAATCCAAAACATCTCAAACGCAGCGCAGCAACAGGCAGAATCTGCTGGTCATATTTCTAATGCAATGAATATTATTCAAGATATTACCTCGCAAACCTCGTCAGGAACGATGGCAACTGCACGTTCAGTTGGTGAGTTGAGTGAAATGGCCGCTGCTCTACAAGAGTCAGTAACGGGCTTTAAGATATCGAATGATGACAAACAAGTCCATGATTACGAAGAAGATTTTCAAGATCACACTTCTGCAATGGCGTAGATAAAGCCAAATAGCGCTTAACTCATCTAACGCTGGCACTGCTCTTTAGCACTGTATTATATTGATGGCTTAATAAACTATGCTGATCTGTAAAACATCAAGCAAAAGACTGTGCCAACCATGATGAAAAATATATTCATAAAACGTAAAGTTAATAGTTTAGAGCTCAATAATTTTCAAAGCAGCGATTCAAAGGATAGAGAGCCGACTGTTTTTCGCTTAAAAGATAAGCCAGTTGCAGTACGTCAATGGCAGCGCTATATCGAACAAGCGATTGGTTTTGTATTACCGAAAGAGCAGTCTCAATGGTTGCTGAATGCAGTTGAGCATACGGCAGCAGAGAATATGTTGTCATTAGCACAGCTTTGGGATGCTGTACAGATAGACAAAAGATTAAAACAGCAGTTGATTGATACGGTACTTATTCCTGAAAGTCGATTTTTTCGTCATGAACCTTCAATAGCGTTTGTGACAGCGTTGGCACATCAGTACTGTATTCAGCCACTACAGAGCACTATTCAAGGTCATTCTAACAATAGTGTCGATAGTAGTAGTGCTGAGCCATTTCGTATATGGAGTGTCGGCTGTGCTACAGGACAAGAAGTATGGTCGTTAGCTATGAGCTTAGCTGCTAAAAACATATCAAACCATAAAATATTAGGATCAGATGTCAGTCAGAAAGCATTAAACAAAGCACGTAAAGGTCAATATGACCAGCGGCAACAGCAGCTCATTCCGTCAGCGTATCAGCATTTTATGCAACCGCTAGCAATAACTGCCCAAGATGGTACGCAGGCTATACGCCAAAGCCAAGCGTCCCTAACAGACCAAGCATTACCTGTATCGCCTAAATTAATCCTTGATAGATTGCTACCTAGCAAAACCTCAGCATATTGGCGAGTGATGCCAGAATTGCATGAACAAGTCAGCTTTGTCTGGCACAATATTTTTACCCCAAGCCTAGCAACCTCACATCTGCAGCAAGTCATTTTGTGTCAAAACGTGTTGATATATTTTCGACAGTTTGATCAGCGTGATATTTTGACGCGATTGTCTGCACAGTGTGCGCTAGGTGGCCATATCGTATTGGCTCCAGGAGAGGCGCTGTTTTGGCGACCTTCAAATATGCGCCGCATTGCCCATTCACAGGTTAATGCGTGGCAAAAAATCAGTGCATAAACGAGTTAGGATAATCCTATGAAAAACCAGCCAAATGAAATGGTGACGCTAGAATGGCTTCTCCCACTTTTTGATCAGCAGTTATCAGAAGTGTCTGAGGACTGGCAGTTAGATACTTATCCTGACTTTGAACGTATAGGACAGCATTATCACGAGCTTAGCGGCGCATTGACGATGGCTAATCTTCCTCGGCTGGCTACTTTATCGGCAAGACTTAACCTATTCGTATCTAGTATAAGTAGTGGCACGCTATTAAATGTTCAACAGCATCGAATAGGGCAGTTTGCTCACCAGCTATTGCGATATGAGCTGGCTCAATACGTTCAGACAGGTAGCTATAGAAGCGCTCTTATTGATAGAACTATTGATAAACTTACTCAGATGTTGCCGCAAACACATGTGCCAGCAGAAGATAGCGTGACCTTGAAAAGCACATCGGCTACTAATAAACACAGCGCTCATCCTCAAACCATCAACGTGGCTATTCCTAAGGTTTCAACATCAAGTGCTTCTTTCTTATCTCCTTTGTTACCTGAGCAATACAAGCAATTGTTATTGGCATGGCGTCAGCAAGTTCAACAGTTATTAACTTTCAATAACAATGATTCAGCTATCCTACTAAGTTTGAAAAAAGTCAGTCATTACTTATGGCAAGCTGCCAGCCTAAAGCATACAAACAATGCCGAGGCTCAGCAGCGTTTGTGGTTTTTGGCTGAGCTTTGGTTAAGCAACCTTGCGGATAACTCATTACCACTACCTGCAACTTATGCACAGCTGTTATCACAGTTAGATGAGGTATTGGATGGACGTTATCAGGAAGCTATCCTGATGACAGCTAATATAAATGCTAATAAAGATACCAGTAATGATGTTATCGAAGGCTTAATAGCTGATATTTATATACAAATCAGTGGCCTTGAACATATTGATAAGCAAACACATAGCACCTTAAGTCATTTATCACAATCTACTGAGTCTACATTACGTTTTTTACCGCGCATATTGGCTGAGCTTGAGTCCATAATTTCTAGGCTTGATAATCCACAGACAGTTATTATTCCATTACAGCAACTCCAAAGACAACTTGAGTGCCGAGGCTGGTCTCGATACGAGTCACAAGTGAATCAAGTTTTGAGTGATATCAAAGATAATATGATGTCAGCGTCAGTATTTGCAGAGATACAGTCGCAGATTGAACGTCAACTTCAAGAATTATACAGTGCTATCTATAATACTGAACAGTCTATCCATACTAAAATTGGCGATGCAGCTTCTTTCGTAACGATAACCACTTCTTCTGATAGTACGGTTATGGGCGCAGATGCTATACATTCTGTCACCTTTACTGATGATAATTTGCGCCAGCTGCGTATTGCAGTCGAAGACGTAAAGTACAATTTCAATGACTATGTGCATCAGCAGCAAACTTACCTGTTACCAACATCAGCCGCTTTTGCTGAGATCGGCAGTGCTTTTGAAGAAATGGGTCTTTCTTCAATGCGCGAAGTTAGTGACAAACTTGGCGAGCTATTCGCTAAGTTAGAAACTCATAAAATAAAAAGTATCAGCTGGAATCTCACTCAAGCTTTAGCAGAGAGTGTGACGGCTATCGAGCTGTTGTTAGATTACTTAGCGCAGCAAGTATTTGATCGATCTTTATTGCAGCAGGCTAATGAATACGTAGAGCAAGCACAAAAATTATTGGATGACTTAATAGCAGCGCCCGAGGCGATCACGCAGACTTATAACCCTAGCGAGCTAATTTCGTCTGATGTCGTCCGCTATGATGACAGCGGTGAAATTGTGCCTGCTGATAACGTCCTAAATAAAAGTGTACTAACAGATGATACTGTTGCTCAAATAGACACTACGTATGTAACGGATACAATGAGCTTAGACAGTAAAGAGTTGCAAGCTGCCCGTACACAAGTGAAACCTGATAACTTTGAGATGGATGAAGAGATTCGCGACATTTTCATCGAAGAAGCAAGAGAAGTACTGGCTGATTTGGAAGATTTCTTACCTATCTGGCAACAAGATGTACAAGATTTATCACCATTAACTGAAGTGCGCCGAGGTTTTCATACGTTGAAAGGATCGGGACGTATGGTTGGCGCTTTTAGTGTGAGTGAAATGGCATGGGCAATTGAAAATCTGCTAAACCGAGTCTTAGACAAAACCTTACCAGTGACTACAGATATGGTTACATTGGTAACCCAGACTACCACACGCTTATCAGTGTTAGTTACAGATTTTACAGCACTACAAGAGCCCAGTATGGATCCTGCCATTACTATTTTACAAACGAGTAATTTACTAGCAGGACAGCCTTTATCTTATGGTATGGATATATCTACAGAACCAGACTCGTCAGCATTGACTCATTTAAAAGAAGCACCGCTCGAATCAACTGGTGAGCAAAATACGGCAAATATCTATATTGATTCGGCAACTGATTTTAGTTCTGAATCTCATGCAACTGCAGCAAGCAATTCTACGCAAGTCGCCAATTTAAATATTCCTGCAGTCCTTGAGCCTTTTATACAACAAGCACAACAGTTACCTATCGACTCTCAAGATAGTGATCCGGATATCAAAGAGATCTTTATTGAAGAAGCAGAAGAGGTGTTAGCTGAGATTACACCAATATACGAGCAATGGCGTAATGCAACTTCTGACTTAACTGAGTTGAAAGAAGTGCGTCGAGGTTTTCATACCTTAAAAGGCTCAGGACGCATGGTTGGTGCGTACTATACTGGTGAGCTTGCATGGTCTATCGAAGACATGCTTAATCGTATTTTAGACCATACTATTTCAGTGTCTGCAGATATTGTACAGCTTATAGCTGATGTTCTAGCTAGCTATCCGGACTTGGTTAAGACGTTCGCTAATAATAATGAGAGCCATAACGAGGATTATCCAACGATAGTGCCGTTATGGGTAGCATGTGCCAATGCTTATAGTAAGCAGCATGGTGATAAATTTAGCTATGATAGCTTACGTAAAGGATGGTTAGACGCAGATAGCCAAGCTAGTGCCTGCGTAATCAACAGTGATTCCAGTAATAGCAGCGATGACATGAGTAACGATGACAATGATGGCATGTTAGAGACCATTCATTCTATTAATGAGATGATGGCAGATGCACCAGTAATTACAACGCCGCAGAGTGCTGAAGAACAAGCCTTCAATAAGATATTTGTTGAAGAGGCTCAGTCACTATTACAAGATATCAATAATTTTGTCAAAGCTCATAGTGATGCTGAGCATATAGAAGTCACTGATGAGATTGTACGCGCTTTCCATACTTTAAGAGCGGCTTCAGGTTCTAGTGCGCTTGCTGCTATTAGTGATATTAGTGCCACAATAGAACATAGCTTAGAGCAGCTACAAAACCATGATACGCCAATGAATGCTCAGCACTTGCAAGCATTGGGTCAATCAGTAGCATTAATCGAAGGGTATCTGAATGCTTATCAACAAAGTTTGCAGAAAAATCTGTCTGATGAGAGTCTGCGCAACAAGGAAGATTTAGCTTCTTTGCAAGCTATGTTAAGCGAGTCTGATGTGACACGCACACTAACAAACAATAAACTGAGTATTTCGCAGCTGTTAGAGACAGACGTTGACGCACTTTTAAATGCTGAGTGGGAGCTAGGTGAGGCGTTAAATAATGGAAATATTGAGCAGGTTCAGGATTACGTTCAGCAGCAACTCAAGCAAATTGAACAGCTAGCAAGTCAGACTGGAGACTCTCCCAAATTCACCTCATTACTAGCAGCTTTAGGTTCAGTGTACAGCTATCTTGATGGTAATCTTGAAGCGACTCACGATAAAAAAGTGCAGACAGCATTGTGTGCAGGTCATCGCCAGCTAGTAGGCTTGTTTGATGCGTTGGCAGGTAGCATGTCATTAAAAGTTGATCAGCAAATACTCAGCGATTTATATGCAATTGATACAATAGACGTTGAAGAACATTCTAATGCTTTAAATGATGTGGTTGCTCCCAACGAGATAGTTCTTGAAGATAGCGATGAGCCAACGGCGACTGTGCAAAGCATACAAGCAGATACGTTACAGCTTGAAGCAATCGATACCGATGTTGAGCTACTAGAAATATTCCTAGAGGAAGCACAAGAGCTAGATAGCGCTATTGCGCAGTCTTTTAGTAAGTGGCGCGCTGATAGTGCCAATACCGCAGCTTTAAAAGTATTACAACGCCACCTGCATACTATCAAAGGTGGCGCGCGTATGGCAGGTATTCGTAGTATCGGTGACCTAACACACGAAGCAGAAAGCATTTATGAAGCTTTTGTTGAACAACGGTTACACCCAACTGCCCAATGGCTAACTATTATGCAAATGGTACAAGATACCTTGTCCTTGCAGATTGATTACGTCGTGCGCTATCAAGAGGCATTTCACGCTGATGAGCTCATTAAACAGCTGCAACAGTTTGAGCGTAGTGAACAGCTACCGACAGCGATTACTCTAGTCTTGCCAGCACTTCAGAACCATGAGAATGATCATTTAGATAAGATAGAAAGCAGTCAAAAAGATGTCGAACAAGCCTCTGATATCCCTAGTCTTGATAGCATCATTGCAAACTCATGGACAGAAGGTTTGCCTGATCCTGATATTTTAGAAGTGTTTTTAGAAGAAGCGGACGAAATTGTTGCCAATAGTAATAAATATTTACAGCTATTTCTAAGTAACGTCAGTGACGTGGCTGCACTGCAAGCATTACAGCGAGATTTACATACCATTAAAGGCGGCGCACGTATGGTGGCGGCGAATGGTATTGCTGATCTAGCGCATGAGATGGAGACAGTATACGAAGAGCTGGCTATTCTTCGAAGACCAGCGACCAAAATGATTTCACAGTTGCTGACAGATTGTCATGACTGGCTGGCTGATGCCGTTTTCATCCTCAAGCAACAGGTTAACCCATCGACACCTGCAGCATTGATTTTGTCCCTACAGCAGTTTAGTAAGAATCCTGACGACTTAAAGCATATTCCTAGTGTATCGTTGCAAGCTCAGCGCAGTATGATTTTGGCTGCAAAAATGCTGCAACAGTCAGGGCATGTAGTCGAAAATCTGCATGAGATGCCATCTATGGCAGGTAGTTTTGCAGAGCAAGAACAAAGCACCAGCAATAACGAGATGATTCGTATTTCAGGCGGCTTGATCGAACATATGATTAACCTATCAGGTGAATCAGCGATTAACCGTGCTCGTATTGATATGGGTATGAGTAGCTTAACTAACAGTATTGAAGAGATGGGAACTACTGTCCAGCGCTTAGCCGATCAGTTACGTCGGATGGAGATTGAGCTTGAAGCACAAATCTTATCGCAGATTGATGATGATGAGTTGATTAATAATGAAGACTTTGACCCGCTAGAAATGGATCAATATTCATTGTTAAATCAGTTGTCCAAATCGCTGACAGAATCAGCATCTGACTTAATCGAAATTAATAACACTTTATTAGAGAAGACGCGTGATAGCGAAGGTCTATTGCTACAATTATCACGTACCCAGACTGAATTACAAGACGGGTTAATGAACTCGCGTATGGTGCCATTTACACGGGTGACACCACGTCTTGAGCGTATCGTGCGCCAAACTGCTAACGAACTTAATAAGTCGGTAGAGCTAACGATTATCAATGCTGATGACGAAATGGATAGAACCATTCTAGAGCGTATTACCTCACCTCTAGAGCATATGCTACGTAATGCGGTCGATCATGGCATTGAAAATACTCAAACTCGTCTAACAGCAGGTAAAGATCGTAGCGGTCATATTACTTTAGAGGTATTACGAGAGGGTAGTGAAGTCGTCATTAATCTTACTGACGATGGTCGCGGCATCAATGTCGACGCAGTAAAAGATAAAGCGATCGCTCAGGGTTTGATTGATCCAAATGATAATAGTCTGACCGACCTAGACATCATTCAATATATTTTCAACGCCGGTCTTACAACTACCCAGCAAGTCACTCAGATCTCAGGACGTGGGGTAGGAATGGATGTGGTTATTAGCGAGATTCGTCAGTTGGGCGGTATGGTCTCGGTAACGTCTGAAGCAGGTAAAGGATCGCGCTTCACCATACGTTTACCATTGACAGTTGCTGTCTCTGATGCCTTAGTAGTACGTGCAGCAGATCGCTATTATGCAATACCTCTAGTACAAATCGAGCGCGTCATACGTGTTAATCCAGAAAAGCTTTATGATTATTATGAATCTGGTGCTGCCACTTTACATATTGAAGATGAGGATTATCGGGTTCGTTATTTAAACGAAATCTTATCTGGCAGTAATCTTAATGAATTAATGGTCAGTACCAACACTAGCTTGCCGCTTATTGTCATCAAGAACCGTGCTGGTCAGAAACTGGCTCTGCAGGTTGATCAAATTGCAGGGTCTCGTATTGAGGTTGTGGTAAAACCACTTGGTCGCCAATTATCGCATTTGGCAGGCATCTCGGCGGCTACCATCATGGGTGATGGGTCAGTTATGCTAATCTTAGACCTTATTGCACTGATGCGTAACGCTCCAACGCAAAATGCGACTCAAGCATCGAAACCTGAACGTGGTGGAATAGAGTCACAAATCACAGTACTCGTGGTTGATGACTCGGTGACTGTGCGCAAAGTCACATCGCGCTTACTCGAACGTCAAGGTATCAACGTCGCTGTTGCTAAAGACGGGGTTGATGCCATCGATATTTTACAGGAGACTATACCTGATCTCATCTTATTAGATATCGAGATGCCGCGGATGGATGGTTTCGAAGTTGCAACGCAAGTAAGGTTTGATAAGCGTCTGCGAGATATACCGATTATCATGATCACCTCGCGTACGGGTGAAAAACATCGCGAACGGGCATTAGAGATTGGCGTAAATGATTACATGGGTAAGCCATTCCAAGAAACTGAACTATTAGACAGAATGCAGCTATTACTTGGTCAAAAGATAAGCTTGAGTCATGATGGATAAGACCCATTCATCTATCCTCAGTGATAAAGAAGATCTAGATATTAAAGTATTGGTGATTGCGGAGAGTCAACATCAGCGTTTGGCTTTCAACGATACTGTCCGCAGCTTGGGCTTTACTTTAATTGATTGTTTATCGCGGCAACAGTTACAAGATAAGCCCAAACTATACAGTGCTCAGGTTGATATTTGGTTGATTGATAGCGACTATGATAACAATATAGCCAGCGTTATTACTGCATCCAAATCCAGTGCGGTACTGGTAGGGTTTAGCCCAGCACCCTACCTAAACGAGATGCAACATTATGCAAAATGGCAGCGCAAGCTGAAGCGTAAATTAGCCAAACTACTTAACAAGCCGTCGTTGTTAGATAGTCCGGTGATTGACACCAATCCTCCGCCTTGGCGTTATGTAGTGTTCTTAGGAGCTTCTATGGGCGGCCCTAATGCGGTTAAGACGTTTTTAGATAACCTACCACCTTCGCTACCCATCTGCATTTTGCTAGCTCATCATTTTAATCATAAAATGATAGAGACTTTGCCTAGGATATTAAGTCGTCATAACGATTGGCGTTGCCAAGTAATTACGACTACTCAGCGTCTGCGGACAGGACACTGTTTAATTGCGCCAGTTGATCGGCAGATTGTATGTGACTCAGATGGTCGAGTCATATTGACAGAGCAAACATGGGCAGGAGAGTATAAGCCTGCTATTGGTCAGCTGCTCCAAAACACTAGTGACGTTTACGGTAGTGATCTTGTGAGCATTATATTTTCTGGCATGGGCAATGACGGCACACAGTACTTGGATTTAATTCAAGATAACAACAGTCAGCTATGGGCGCAGAATCCAAGCACGAGTACTTGTCCTAGCCAGCCGCAAGCCATTATCGACTCAGGTTATTGCCAATTCATAGGTAGTCCTGAACTATTAGCTCAAAGACTTACCAATTATATTGGTGAGATGACAGCGACTATTACTTCACCTTCATTTACTGTGAGCGACGTATGAACCCAATTATAAAACATTCATTTGAAGCTGTTAGTCTATTAACAACTGATAATGGAATGCTTGAGGTAACTATCATTCCTGCTGAAAACCAGCCAGACTGGATTATCCCAAGTAGTTTAATTTTAAGTATTGATGACTATAATGAGCTTGTATGGGCGTATCCATGGGAACAGCAAGAAATGGCAGTATTTCATTTGTTATCGCATGATAAGCCTATTGATAAAACTATCGTACTAGAGGGTAATACCATTGTTCATCGTTTTGCTCTACAGACAGCAGGTGATTTACGTCAGATGAAAGTCAGTATCTCAGATGTTAAAGATGCTAATTTACCTGAGCATTACGCACAGATTGCTATGAGCAATAGTAAGGATAATAGTAGTGTTGCTGATAGTATAGGAGATGAAAAAACAATAGACACGGCATTCAAAGAAAATGTTATTACATCTTATATGTTCCAAACAGTTACTATCAATGATGTGGCTTACTTGATACCAGATTTGGACAAAATTGCTCATCAACTAACCAATTTGGATGGTTAATTGAGATTTACTATACAACCGATATGATTAGTCACCTATTCAAGCATTGCAGATAACGTCATCATTTTATTGGAAATGTTAACATGCTTTACGAGAATGGTTGTTAAAAGTACGTTTTAAAGGTATTGTTTGAGCTATTTCTTAAAGTGATTTTAATAGGGCAGTAGTGTCCTGTATGGAATAGTCTATGAGTAATATCAATTCGAATGTGAAAAAGTGGTCAGTCAGTAGCCGCTTATTTCATTGGATTAGTGCGATTTTGTTGCTAGTGACATGGATAATGATGTTGCTATATAGGAATTTTGATAGCAGTCTATATATCGGACTGCACAAGGCCTTTGGGGTTAGCTTGCTTTTTTGGATGATTGCACGAGTTATCAACCGTGTATTTACTAAAGCACCGCCACCAGTACCAATGCCAAAATGGCAGTTGCTGATGTCACAGGTGTCACACGTTGTACTCTATGGACTGTTAATTGCAATGCCTTTTGTAGGCTTAATGATGTCTGTTTATGGTGGTCGACCTGTCGATATTTTCGGGCTGTTTGAAATCCCAGTATTTGTTACGCCAGATCGTAGTGCCGCACGCTTCTATAATGATTTACATACCGATATCATCTGGCCTATGATTATCGCGTTTACTCTAATCCATATTGGCGCTGCTCTATACCATCAGTTTGTGAAAAAGGATAATCTGATTTCACGTATGAAGTAGTGACTTATATCGAAATCGCCAATTACTTTTAAACGAGAAGCCCCCAGTATATTACTGAGGGCTTCTCGTTTAAGTCTGCATCGCCTTAGGGGCTACAGCTTATAGTAATCTGTCCAATTTACTTCTTGTGTTCGGGTAAACTAATATTCATCTCGAGAACATCAAGAGTATCCTCAGAGCGATGATTGATATTAACGTCGTCAATTTGTACGCCGTTAACATACTTATTAACCACTTCTAATATCTCACGCTTCATCTTTTCGATACGATCAGCAGTCAGTCGATTATTTAGTCGATTTTCACTAGCAACAATGACTTTAAGACGTTCGGTGGCCATATTGGCACTACCGGCGTTACTTTGATCGTCGGTACCAAACAGACTACTCCAAAATCCTTTTTTCTTACTCATTATTAACCCCCAAACCAGCGCTGTAATAGACTCTTCTTCTTCACGTCAATATGACGTAGCGGACGTTCTTCCCCTAAGAAACGGGCAACGATATCGTCATAGCATTGACCAGCGACCGAATCAGTATAATGAATTACCGGTTCACCGTGGTTCGATGCCTCAAGCACTGAGTGGCTTTCAGGGATAACACCAAGTAATGGCACTTTTAAAATATCGTTAGAGATGGTATCAATATCCATCATCTCATTAGCTGCTGCACGCTCAGCATTATAGCGAGTAATAATTAGGTGCTCACGTATAGAACCTTGGTTATCTTCTACCTTTTTGGTACGGCTTTGTAATATACCAATGATACGATCAGAGTCACGTACTGATGAGATTTCAGGGTTAGTAACAATGATAGCTTCATCAGCATGGTACATCGCTAGCTGTGCACCACGCTCAATACCAGCCGGAGAGTCACAAATGATATAGTCAAACTGCTTAGATAGCTCAGACATAACTTCAGCCACGCCTTCGTCTGTCAACGCATCTTTATCACGGGTCTGACTAGCAGGTAAAATATACAAATTCTCTAGCTGTTTGTCTTTGACTAACGCTTGCGATAGACGAGCGTTACCGTTAATTACGTCAACGAAGTCATATACGATGCGGTTTTCACAGCCCATAATCAAGTCTAGATTACGTAAGCCCACATCAAAATCGATAACAACCGTTTTATAGCCACGTAACGCTAAACCAGCGGCAAAAGAGGCACTAGTCGTAGTTTTGCCTACGCCGCCTTTACCTGAAGTGATTACAACAATCTTCGCCACAATGGCACACTCCTATAATTAAATGGGATATTCGATAGATAAAAATCGTTTAATAAACGTACATATAATACTTAATATTAGTGCTCGCAGCACAAGGTAAGATATGACTAAGCCTTTATAAGTAACTGCTTGTAAATAAAATAAGCAACTGTAATACGACTACTATCTGCGAGCGTAAGCCTAGCATAAATCAACAAAAATTTATAGTACGTCCAGAAGAAACGCTAAAAATCTATTAAGATAAATACTATTTTATATAATTATTTACTAATCTTGTAGATAGTGGCTGACTCACAGATTTATAGTAGGATAGTTTTGTTAAATTACCTTTCCCGAATATTAACGTATTATATTCAACAGTTTTTTTCTAATATTTAGAGCAGTAATCAACACTATTATTTATATTAGTCGCATCAACACTATCATAGTAGACAATCACTCGTTAGATATTCTCCATCACAGTAAATACCAGCCCTTCACCTTCTACAAAGCGTACTTGTACCGGCTTGTCGATAGTATTCTCAGGTAAATTATCACGCAGACAATAAGTGCCAGCCACAGATACTAATGATGGATTGAATACCTGACAAAATATACGAGCATCTTTGTCTCCAGTTGCCCCTGCGACTAGGCGACCTTGTGCACGGCCATAAACATGAAGGCTGTTATCGGTAATGGCTTCAGCCCCACTATTGACACTATTGGTCAATATTAAATCACCACCAACATGATTAATGGTTTGTCCTGAACGTAGCAACTGGTCATAAATCATACTGGTAATATGGTCACTACTTAATAGAGTTTCTGCAGGTACATCTATGATACTAGTGTCCGTCTGTGCTGCAGTATCGTCAGTGCTATTGTTCTTTTCAGCTTGAGCTTCTGCTGCTTCAGAGGTGGTTTGACTTAACTGAGTAACGGATTTTTTACTAGATACAATGCGCTCTATACGCTTGCCATCTGCTGGAAATATTGCCATTCTTTGCGCACGTGCTTGCTTATCAAGTAGGCCAGTTACTACACCGATAGGCTGTAGCCCCCATGACCATAGAAGCTCGATTAGAGCGGTTAAATCTTGCTCAATGCTACTGTCGATAAGGACGGGGATGTGACTGGTCTTATTGCTTAGCATACCCGCCAGATGAGCTTCAATAGCCGTTAGGTCGTCGGTACTCAGTTGCAAGCGTGAGAACGTCAGCATCTTTCCATAAAAGGTTATCGCAGGTTGGGATGTCATGTCTTGCTGGCCTGTATCCGAAATCGTCATAATGCAAATCCTTAAAAGATACTAATGTCGCTGCGATCACGGCGCAGTTATTATTATGGGTAGATCGTCAAAATATTGATTATCAATGAGCAGTGTACTAAGGGATGCTAGTGCTTAACAAGCCCCTAAGGACATAAAAATTGACATAAGAGCTGACATAAAATATAGCCAAACGTCTGTTAAGAGTAGCATGCACCTTCTATGCGCTTTATACGCCCTAAAAGTTAAGCATGTCCTGATGTTTCCACTGCTGTATTTTTATTTGCGCTTCAAATTCGTTCAAACTATCATTGATAATACTGGCAAGTAATGCTTCAAGAGCCGAATTGTTGACGTCAATACTTGCAATGCTATGAGCAATGGTTACCATCAATGCATCGATGCGCTCAGCATCTAGTAGTCGCTCGTTGAGAGAGTACACGACATTTTCGCCGATGTTATGCCCAATATGTTGTAATTGTGACTCAATTAAGCTACCTGCAATTGGAATCAGACGTAGGTAACGACGTAGCTCAGGAGTATTGGCAAGTCCATCTTGAATGGCGTTGCCAACTTCGTTCGCTATAAGCTTGCCGCCATCTGATTGACCTGCAAGCTTTTGGAGCTGTGGCACGAGCTCTTGACGTAATAATGATAACAACATAGCTTCAATCTGCTCACGATTACGATCTAGAGTCGATTTAATCAGCGATGTATGTACTTCAGAATCAGTAAGCTGCTGCCGAAAGTTATAAATGGTCGTTAAGATGACGCGGTCAGATAGCTCTTCTAATATGAGATCAATATAAAACTTAATGCGGTTAATCCAAGGCTGCGGTAATACTTGATAGCCAAGTTGATGCAAACGTCGACCGATAACCACCGCTCGAAATAGACGCAGTGCCCGCAGTTGTGGAAAACAACCAAGCACCTCATACCAATGTACAAACGGAAAGAAAAACCAGCGATAATAAACCTTTTGTTTGATAGCAATTGCCCAGCGCAAAAGCAGTTCAATAATCAAAAATATGGTAAAAAATCCACCCACAGTACGCAACGGATCATGCAGACTGGTCTGATACCAGCTAAGACCATCACTGATTGCTAACCATCCTGCCACATTGCTACTAAAGTTACTCATCAAAATTGCGTCTATACTAATAAATAGCAAATCAATACTGATAGCAATTAGCATCACGATATCGTAGGTCAGCTTAAGACGATTCGGCTGTGGACGTATAGGGTGCTGCGGTTCTAATGAGGAATTTTTTAGCTGATTGGGCAGCGGCTTCGTATCTGTAGCAGGATTGGCAGTAGTAGAGGCGGACACAGTCGTACCTTATTATCAATAAGTGGTTAGGTTGGAGCGACGATATTCGGTGCTTATAAATTCATGAGTCATTGTAAGCAATTTACGTTATTAGTAGTTCACAATGACTCATGTTAATAGTTAATTAGCAGATCGTTATCAATAAAAGCTAATAAGATATAGGATTCGTTCAATCAAGTATTAAACGCTCTGAGATTCAAGCTTCGTGTCAAACTCGGCTAGCATCTCATCGATGAGTTTGTCTTTCTGTTGCCATGCTTCTCCAATCCAATCAAACATCTCCGCCTTAACCGATTCATCTTCTTCATAACCGCCATTTCGGATAGCCGTAAATAATGTATCAGACATCTCAATATAACGTACATCGACGCCCAAACGTTTGATATTACCTTTCCATAAATCGCCATAGGTTGGTATACCGTCAGGGTAAACGATGGTCATGTCTAAGATGCCATCGATATCTTCACCTAAAGCATTAATAGCAAGTGCTAGACCGCCTGCACGTGGCTTAAGTAGATGAGTATAGGGCGATTGCTGCTTAGCCTGTTTGGCCTTGGTAAAGCGCGTACCCTCTAGATAGTTAAGTAGGGTAAAGGGTTTGTTTTTTAATAGGGAACAAGCACGTTTAGCCTCTTCGATATCCTTACCTTGCAGAGCTGGATTTTTTGCAACTGCTTCTTTTGAGTGCCGGCGCATCATCGGAAAGTCTAAAAAGTAAAATGCTTGTCCAATCACAGGAATATAGATCAGCTCAAACTTGGTAAAAAACCGCGTTAATGGTAAGCGTTTTTCACTCACATATTGTACGATACTGGTGTCAACCCATGATTGATGATTGCTAATCAGCAAGTATTTACCATCTGGATGCACGTCATCAGGTAGGTTAATCCGCCAATCTTTATTTGGTAAAATATTATCAATCAAGGCGTTATTACTATTAATCCAATAATTGGTAACTTTAATTACGCTATCATCAGCAATTTTCGAGCCAGTAATTGCCTTGGCGGTACCCATGAACCATATCGGTATACTAGCGGCAATACTATTGCCAGTAATAACGCCTGTAGCCGTTGCGAGAGAGATGGCTTTGCCCAGTCTAGGTGCACGCTCATGCAGTTTTTGAATGGTAGAAGTGAGTCGCATGATAAGTCCTTTTCTATTTATCATTTTATTTTAATAATTGCTAATGTGTTCTATCAACCTAAAAGCTGGTGTGATGGTCATGTTCCAACTTTTTAAACTAAATATTAGTGGTTCATATATTAATGGTTCATAAAAATGTAGTAACGAATGTAGCAACGTAAGTCACAAAAATTTATATGAGATAATAAATCTATAATACTAAGCTTGCACGATTTTAGCAGAAAGCATTACCAGTGTACGAGTGTTAACGTGACTCATGGTAGCAAATGCTATAAATACTTCTCAAAGCCATTATTCAAAAAACTATTGTCTAAAATCGAGCTTTAGTTGGATGGTTAATACGCATCATAGACGAAAAAATATACAATATTAATGAGTTTCAAAAAAATTTCCGTGTAGTTAAGTTCATAGCTATGATAATAGCGGCAAGGTTTCATTCACTTTCTATACATAGATGTGACAAAATATTACACACAGTGAAGTCAAGATTGGGATAATGATGACGAGTGTGAACAACACCTAATAAGCTGTTTAATGTTTGGTATCTTGTGAAGGTATATTACTGTCATATATAATTGCTTCTGATTCTTCTAAAAAGCGTTATAATCATTAACTGTAAAAAACTTTTTAACATGTAGCATATTAATCATATTAATGGCATGATTTTAGACGGAAAAACTCTAGAATATAAAAGAGTACAATTAATAAATTTAACTTAAGAGGAAATATTATGCGTAATAAATTAATGATCGCAGCAGTAGCATCAGGTCTAGCACTTAGCGGTTGTACTACTGATCCAAACACTGGGCAACAACGCTTGAACAAAACTGCTATTGGCACGTTAGCTGGGGCAGCTGGTGGTGCAGTTATCTCTAAAGCAACTGGTGGCGATAAGACTGGTCGTGATGCGGCTATCGGCGCAGCTTTAGGTGCTGGTGTTGGTTATTATATGGAGCGTCAAGCTAAGCAGCTTGAGCAACAAATGGCTGGTACGGGCGTAACGGTTGAGCAAAACCCAACAACTGGTAATATTGACCTAGTTATGCCAGGTAGCATTACTTTCTCGTTTGATGATGCAACATTAAGCTCATCTTTCAAGCCAACGCTTGATAAACTTGCATCAACGATGAATCAGTATAATAAGACGACAGTAAATATTGCAGGTCATACTGACAGCAGAGGTGCAGATGCTTATAACATGCGTCTATCCCGTGACCGCGCTTACTCAGTTGCTAACTATCTGACTGCTCGCGGTGTTGCTTCTAACCGTATCAACGTTGTTGCTTATGGCGAATCACGTCCAGTAGCTGATAACAACACTGATTATGGTCGTCAGCAAAACCGCCGTGTTGAGCTAACTATCAATTCACCACAGAGCGTAAACTAAGAACTAGATTACTACTTAGTCTATGTTTTAAGAATATTACAATAAAAAAGCCAGCCCTACGCTGGCTTTTTTATTGGCTAAATTTAGAGTAAAAATTAAGAGCTAGTAATCGAAAAGATTCATATGACAAAGGTTAGATTAAGTAACTCAGAAAGTGCTATGAAGAATTCTATTTTACGGCAAATAAACATCGCTAAAAAGGTGATATTAATCTAAATTAAATATTGATAATGATTATCAATAACTTTATAATCCATCAGTGTTTTCTATTATTGCAATATGGAACATCTTATCATCTACGACTAAGAATGATGGTCTGACGTAAGTTGTCTTTGCTGTAATATGGTCAAAATGCTTGATGCTAATTAATCAAAATTGATGACTTCTTTTTCTTTTGCGATATCTTTTGAGGATGTGTATGACGATTACCACAGTGACGAGCCGTAAGATTTTACCAACTACTTTAGCTGCTGCACTTGCAGGGTTATTAATGGTGTCGGGTTGTACTAAGCAAACCAATGAAGACGCAGAGACTGGTACGCAAACAGAAGTACAGAGCACAGAATCGAGTAGTAATGTAAAACTATCAGCTGCAGAGCAAGCTCACATTGATAGGTTAATTAGCAGCTATGCAAACATGGCTCATGCTGCCTACAAAGATTCGCTAGATACAGCTAAAATGTTGCAAACTGCGGTAGAAACGTATGTGGCAACACCTACGCAAGCCAACCTTGATGCTGCAAAAGCGGCCTATAAAGCCGCACGTCAGCCATATTCGCAAACTGAGATTTTCCGTTTTGATGAAGGTTTTGTGTCTGCAAATGATAAGCGTGCAATTGGTAGTACAGATAGCTGGGAAGGGCAGGTCAATGCATGGCCCCTTGATGAGGCGCTGATTGATTATGTCAGTGACAGTTACGAGGGCGAGTACAACAGCCAAGATAATATCATCAATAGCGACAGCATTACGGTCGGTAGTCTAAAGCAAGATACCAGTACGATTACTCCCAAGTTATTAGCAGAAATGAATGAGATTGGTGGTAGTGAAGCCAATGTGACCACTGGCTATCATGCGATTGAGTTTATGTTATGGGGGCAAGATACTAATGGTGTAAGCGCAGGAGCAGGTAATCGTCCAGTAACGGATTATGTCACTGAGGCAGGGCAGTGTACCAGCGGCGATACGGTAAACAAAGATGCTGGTATTTGCGAGCGTCGTGGTGAGTTTCTAAAAGCCGCTACTCAGTTATTGATCGATGATTTAGCCGCGATGGAAGCCGAATGGCAGCCTGATAGCGAAAACACTTTACGTAGCGATCTGATAGCGCGCAAAAACGACAACGGTCTGCGTCAGATAATGTACCAAATGGGTAGTTTAGCATTAGGAGAGTTGGCCTCTGAGCGTATACAGGTAGCCTTTGTCACTGGCTCTACCGAAGATGAGCACGAGTGTTTTAGTGACTTGACACATCTTAGCTATGCTAACAATGCACGCGGTATTCAAAATGTATTCAATGGTAGCTACCAAACGGTTGCTGGTAAGAACGTTGGAGGCTACGGCATCAAGCAGTACCTCGTCGATAATGGTCATACAGATGCGGCTGATAAGCTGGCTGTTGACTTTAAAAAAGTAGAAGATGCTTTCAATGTTATCGTTGAAAAAGGCGAAAAAGAAGGTATTAAGGTTGACCAAATGATTGCTACAGCGGGTCAAGTTAGCAGCCAAGGTATCTCGGCTGAAGAACAAAATGTCCGCCGTAGTTGGATTGAAAATAGCATTACTAGCTTACAAGAGCTGACTGCTGGTATTGAAAATGCGGCAAAAGCCGTCGGTATTGATAATTTAGATGCGGACGCAGGTTCTCAGTTCTAAGCTGGTTTCTGTTTAGGTAGAACAATTTAATGCTATCAATAATGTCTGATAAGTCACTACAAGCTGATGAGAGATATATTTGTAGAAGTGCAAGTTATATATAATACATGCGTTGTTAACGACAGTTAGCAACGTATTTTTACGTTTAATAAAATAGGTCAATGCGCTAAGTTATAGCGTCGATATATTTTTATACCGCTATATTGATAAGAAATAAATACTGTTATAGCAAGCCATTTTAATGGTTCTAATTTAGAACTAAGGCAACTCCTATGAGCTCCATTCATACCAAATCCTCTGCTTTCCCTTTCATTTCTTCAAGCTTGCAAGGTACATCGTTTAAAATTGCATTAACCATTATGGGTGCAATGGCTATCAGTGCTTGTCAACCAACAGACAATGTGGCTGATAATGGAAAGCCCCAAGCTTTAGCGCCTGAACGTGCGCAAACCATTGAGGCGCTCGCTGGCGTACCAATGCAGCAGCTGGCCACATTTGATCCACAAGAGATTAAGCAAGGGGGCGACACTGGTATTAGTATTACCAGTAGCGAGAGTTACTCTAAGCCTTCCTCAAACGTATCTGCCTCACGTAAAGGCAACTTCTTTATCGGTAATGCCTTCTTTCGCCAGCCGTGGGTGGTCGCCCCTGCGAGTACCGATAGCCGTGATGGTCTAGGAGCATTGTTTAACGTCGCTGCTTGTCAATCCTGTCATATAAAAGATGGCCGTGGTCACGCTCCTATGAGTAGCGATGATGATGCCGACAGCTTGCTGATTCGCCTTGCGATGCCAGCGACAACGGATGAGCAGCGGAAGCAATTGCAGAACTCGCTTATCGAAAAAGTCGTGCATCCTATGTATGGTGGTCAGCTGCAAGATCGCGGTATTCAAGGCGTACCTGCCGAAGCAAGAATTGCAGTGCAGTGGACAGATAAGCCAGTCACCTTTGCCGATGGTCATGTCGAAACATTGCGTGCGCCAACTTTTAACTTAACCAAACCTGGTTATGGTGCATTTGATGATGAGCTAATGGTATCGCCGCGAGTGGCTTTACCCATGATTGGGCTTGGTTTACTTGAACAAATTCCAGATGAAGATATTAAGAAACAAGCAGATAGCGATGACAAAAATAATGACGATATTAGCGGTAAATTTAACTGGGTAATGGATCCGCAAACAGGAAAAACGGCCTTAGGTCGTTTTGGCTGGAAAGCAGGTCAAACCAAGCTTATTACCCAAAACCAAAGTGCTTTTAATGAAGACATGGGTTTGACCTCAAATATCCGTCCTCATGAATCCTGTATGCCGACGCAAACGGCTTGCTTGAGCGCTACTACCGGCGCTGATGAGCAGGGTAATGACAAGCCACCTGTCGAAGTCAACGATGAGGTGACTAAGTTTGTCGAATTTTATACGCGTAATTTAGCGGTACCGCATCGCCGCAATGCCGATGACAAACTGGTCCTAGCTGGCAAAAAACGCTTTTATGATATGGGTTGTCAAAGCTGTCATACGCCAAGATACCAGTTGCCAAAAACGGACGACGACCATCTTGAGCAGCATGGGCAAGTGATTTATCCTTATACAGATTTATTGCTGCATGAAATGGGTGATGACCTTGCCGATCGGACGATTGCTGGCAAGTTGCCACCGAAAGACGCGCAAGTTGAGTTTTTAGCCAACTCTTATGAATGGCGTACGCCCGCATTGTGGGGTATTGGTCTTGCACAAACTGTTGATTCGCAAGCGACGTTTTTACACGATGGTCGAGCACGTACGTTGATGGAAGCGGTATTGTGGCATGGCGGAGAAGCCGAAAAGCAGAAACAAAAAGTATTAAAGTTAGACAAACAAGGACGTACTGAATTGAATGCGTTCTTAAAATCATTATAAAAGCGATGCTATTCATCTATTTTTAATGGCAGGTCTTAATAAACAGACCCTAATAATTACTCATATAAATACCGAGAAACTTATGAAAATAAACCATGCTTTAGCAATGGCGCTCTCTGCTTTAAGTGCTGGACTACTCATCAGCTGTGTCAAACCTGCTGACGAGAATAAAGCGCCAGAGGTTGATAGCCAAAAAGTTGCGCAAAATAGCGCAGCAGATAGTAATAGCGGCAGTGTAGATAAAGTTGTCGCCGTCGATATTAGCGCAGATACTGAAAAAACCTATCTGACCCATGTGGCTGATGATATTGTTATCCCAGCTTATGCAGATGCTGTTAAGCAGAGCAATCTATTGCATGACTTGGCACAAAAGCATTGCAAGCAAGCACCAATAAGTGGTGATGAGCTACAAGCGCTGCGCGATCAGTGGCTCGTGTTAGCACAAGCATGGGCGAATGCTGAAATGATCAATTTCGGCCCTGCAACTGCCAGTATGAGCAATTTATATATTAATTATTATCCTGACGAGCGCGGACTGGTACATGGTGGCGTTGCAGATCTTATCGCTGCCAATCCCATACTAACTGCTGAGCAGTTGGCTAATGAAAGCGCCATTGTGCAAGGGGTACCAGGATTAGAAGAAGCGTTATATGCTAATGACAGCTTGGATGCTGGGCAATGTGCTTATGTGATAAGCGCAAGTAGCGCCTTAAGTACACGCCTAAAAAATATCGAAGACAACTGGCAGCAGAATGCCACTGAACTATTAGCGATTGATAAAACAGCAGATAGCGATCGAGGTTTGAACCAATGGTTTAATTCTCTACTATCGTTGGTTGAGACCATGAAGTCTAATGCCATAGACCAGCCTTTGGGTCTAACGGGTAAGGCCAAAGGTCACCTGCCGGCCGCTACAGCCGGGCAAAGCCGCGCTATCATCAATGCTAAATTGGCTACACTAAATCAAGCGCTGACCGATCCAATTTTAACCGCTATCCTTGGCAGTAATAACGAAAACGAAGTGGCTGATAGTTTATCAACCGCACTTGCTGATGCTACCACGCTGTTGGCACAAATGCCAGAAGATTTAGCGACTGCGGATAAAGCCACACAGCAAGAATTGCATGAGCATCTGACTACTATTACTCGTGTTATTAAGCGCCAATTGATTCCAACCCTTGGTCTTCGTGTGGGCTTTAATAGCACTGATGGCGATTAAACTATGCAGATCATGAGAGCTAAGACAGTAGCGCTAGTGACTGAAGATTCTTCTGAGTCACAGGGTCTAACACGCAAACAGTCTAATAATCAAAACAATAGACACAATACTCGACTAGGCCATGAGCTGTTGACAACCTCAGCATTAACAGCACTGTCTACTATAATGGGTACAGCCGCACTTGTCGGTATCCATCATCACTATCGTAAGCAGCGTCAGCCTGATGCAACCTTGCAAGATTATGTAGCAGGCGTCCGTGCTCAATTGCATTTATTATCATCAACCGCTAAACCTGAGTTAACGCGATTTCGCTATGCTTGTCAGCAAGCCGCTGCTGCGTGGCAACAG
Organism: Psychrobacter sp. S1-30-MNA-CIBAN-0213; assembly: GCF_040309845.1. Taxonomy (NCBI): domain Bacteria; kingdom Pseudomonadati; phylum Pseudomonadota; class Gammaproteobacteria; order Moraxellales; family Moraxellaceae; genus Psychrobacter; species Psychrobacter sp. S1-30-MNA-CIBAN-0213. The sequence continues at coordinate 141,043 of NZ_JBEOPE010000003.1, forward strand.
TCGTATCATAACTCTATAGAGGATAAAGGTAGCGATAGTAACACTACCGACTTTAGCACTGCTCATACTACGACCATGCTAGCGCGCCCAGTTTGCTGGGTGAGTGGTGTGGCCTCTATGCCAAAAAATATTTCATCAATGAATGATGATAATCCTGAAAATGACTTCGGTGTGGTTGGTATCAATGGGGATAGGGAAGTCGTTTGGCAGACCACCATGCCTGAACGTGTGCATGATATCGTTGTGCAGCCTATCTCTAACGTTCTAAATGAGCTTAGCGATAATGACCATAACCGTGATGTTGTAGTGATGGGTCGGCGTCCAAGTGAGAAGTTTTGGGTGCTGGATACAGCGACTGGGCAAGTAAAGTTCGCTATCAAAGCTTCAAACCATCGCCATTTTTATGGTCATGCCTGTTATAGTTTAGACGGTAAACTGCTCTATGTGACCGAGAATGACACGATAAATTTAGACGGTAAAATTGGTATCTATGATGCTCATGATGCTTATAAAAAAGTAGCAGAGTTTGACTCGCATGGTATTGGGCCGCATGAGCTAATTATGCATCCTGATAGTAAAACGTTGGTTATTGCTAATGGTGGTATTAAGACCGAGCAAGCTTCTCGTGAAGAGCTAAACATAGACAGCATGCGTCCCTCACTGGTTTACTTGAATCGTCATGATGGCTCATTGCTTGAGCAGATTGTTCCTGAACACAATCAAATGAGCGTACGTCATTTGGCAATGCACGATAATGGTACAGTGATGATTGGCATTCAGTTTCAAGGTGAGAAGCATATCAATGTGCCATTGGTGCTCACTCATAAGCGCGGTAATTCTGACTTCAAACCATTGATTATGCCCAATAATCAATGGCAACGCTTTCATCAATATATTGCCAGTGTGGCGGTCGATAGCGAGCGTAACCTATTATGTGTGACTACACCGATTGGCGGCTGTGCGGCGACTTATGACTTAAGCACTCGAGAATTGATTGATGATGTCAGTTTGCCAGATTGTGCAGGAGCATCAGTGTTATTTAATCAGCGTACTAGCAACGTAAAAGATAATAGTGAGCGTTCAGGTTTTATCGTTAGTGATGGACAAGGTCAGTTAACGACGTTAGAGGTGAATGATACATCAGCGACAGGGTCAATTAACCAGGATAAGATTGAGAAAACTCAGCGCATTATTAAAAACAGTAAGGTGCATAAGATGTCTTTTGACAATCATTTGCAAGCGCTGTAACTGTGGTGAGTGCTAAATAAAAAAGAATAATTATGATAACGTGCTACTGAGATAAGTTTTCCTTGCTTGTTGTAGCTAGCCGACAAAGGCTGCGAAAAATTTATTCTAGTAGCACTATATTTATTTTATAGTGGCTCAACTCTAATGACGACTAAGCAAGGGGATACGACATCAGTTTACATACTGTTAGAGAACAACTTGCGCAGGCAGGCATTGAGCTACACGTGACCAAAAAGCGCGTCAAAAATATCAATTTTCGCTTAAAGCCGTATACGTTGATGGTATCAGCACCAGCATTCATTACTACATTGCAAGTCGCGCAAGCTGTTGCTAAGCGCGTACCTTGGGCGATTGCCAATCACGCGCAAGTCTTGGAGCAATACCAGCGTAAACAAAACCCTGCATCTGAAACTTCAACTGCCGGCAGTCCTATTCTGTTGTGGGGTGTAGAACAATCATTTACCTTATGTCATGATGAAAAAATTGCTTATTATCGGCAACAGCTCTCTGAAGTCATGCCTTCTCTGTTTGAAAAATGGCAACCAGTTGTCGGCGCTCAAGCTAATGAGATACGCCTAAAAAAAATGCATACGCGTTGGGGCAGCTGCAATACCCGCGCGCGACGGATTTGGTTATCCGTTTATCTGCCTGCTTATCCTATTGAATGCACAGAATACGTCATCGTCCATGAACTGTGCCATTTGCATCATGCCAACCATAGCCGTGTGTTTTGGCAAACGGTGGCGACAGCAATGCCGGATTATCAACATTGGCATAATATGCTGGCAGGTAAGACGGGAAAGTTAGATTGAACGTATCACGTAAATAATATAAATAATCGTAATAAGACTGATATGATAATTCATAACGGTACAATTCGTGTCGTTTAAAATAAAACTATACCATTTCCAAAAGTATGAGTAGCAAGGAAAACGAGTGCAAGTACTACATCTAGTAGACTAATCGAGTTTGACACCGCTAATCGTACTTTTTGGGTTTGGTATCATATACAAGGATGTCATATGGAAAATGTCAATCAAGCCGAGTTTTGGCAGCAGCGTTATGAGGCTGGGAGCATACAATGGGACATGGGTCAGGTATCGCCACCGCTCAAAGCCTATATTGACCAATTGCCTGAATCGGCTAAAGACCAAGCTATTTTAGTGCCGGGTGCAGGTAATGCTTACGAGGTGGGTTATCTGCATGAGCAAGGTTTTACCAATGTCACTTTGGTTGATTTTGCCCCTGCGCCAATTAAGGATTTTTCTGAGCGCTATCCTGACTTTCCGGATGAGCATTTAATCTGTGCGGACTTTTTTGATTTATCCCCTGAGCAATATCAGTTTGATTGGATACTCGAGCAGACGTTTTTTTGTGCAATAAACCCCTCACGCCGTGATGAGTATGTGCAACAAATGGCAACGCTGCTAAAGCCTCAAGGAAAATTGGTTGGCTTATTATTTAATGTCGACTTTGGACGTCAGGAACCACCCTTTGGTGGCACGAGAGATGAGTATCAACAACGTTTTGAGACTCACTTTAACATTGAAATTATGGAGACGAGCTATAACTCGCATCCAGCACGACAGGGAAGTGAATTGTTTATTAAGTTCTTAGCAAAGTAGCAAATTAACTTCGCGCTTAATATTATCCCGAGCTTGTACTTCTAACTGCTCATAGTAATAGTCAGTCAAATAAAGTTTAGGATGCGCTAAGAGTCCGTTTAATACAGCCGTTCGCCCAATACGATAATCTGCAAGCGGAACATGCATGTATTCTTGGCGTACGGCTTGTGCATATTGTTCATACTCAGGCCAAGACGCACCCAAAATACTCAAATCCATATCTAGCAAATAAGCAGCGTCACTGCTTTTGTTAGGGTCTGTAAACTCATTAAGCTGATGACTGGCGGTCATCATAATAAGCGCATAGATATGCTGGCAGTGTTCAGCGCTCAGATAATGGCCTAGCGCCCCGACGGCATACTCTGCACTTTTTAGCTCATTATCCGCGCGCGTTGGATCATAAATTACATCATGGTAGTACAATGCTAATGCGATAATATGTGGCTCACTAAGCTCACGCTTAATCTGTTCGAACTGCTCAAACAATTGCTGAAGGTGGCTTAAGGTATGATAAGCGCGCTGCGTTTCGTTATAACGAACAGCGATATCTTGCCAAAGCGCATTAACTTTCGCTGGCTCGATATCGCTATTAATAGCAGATAAGTGCAGGGCAAAACGATTGCCAAGATTAGGCTTTATTTGCAGCATCTTCAAACGCTTTTTTAAACACCTTTCCGAGTAAGTTTACGTCATCGACACGAGCATAATTTAGACGCGTGACGAAGGCGATATGACGATGAGGTCCTTTTTCTGCCAGTGGTACTGCGACTGCATTTTGATTCTCTAGATGCAGCTGATCTAACGCCATCTCTGGAACCAAAGTCGTACCCATATTGGCAAGTGCCATTTGGATAAGCGTGTTTAAGCTGGCATCAGAAAAGCTTGATTTCATTTCTGCACGATCAAAGTGACAGACAGATAAGGTCTGATCGGTCAGGCAATGTCCTTCACCCAGCAGCATAAGATTGGCAGTCGCTAGCTCATCGGAGTTAATGGTTTCAAGCTTGGCATGCACATCGTCTTTTGGAAACACTGCAAAGAAGTCCTCGTTCCAAAACTCAAAGCTATGTAGGCCATCTACTGCATAAGGTAGTGCAATGATAGCAGTATCAATATGACCGTAGCGCACTTGTTCGAGCAGGCGCTCGGTTTGTTGCTCAACGATGGTCATACGAAATTCTGGATAATGCTCTCGCAGCGCAGGCAACACTTTAGGCAATAGGTAAGGCGCAATCGTTGGAATGATACCTACTGTCATAGGGTAAGCAAGCGGCGTCTGATGACTGTGCGCGCGCGTGGTCAAATCGCTCACTTCAGAAAATACCCGCTGTGCCCGCGTTAGGATATCTTGCCCGATAGGGGTAATCAGCACCTGTTTATTATTGCGCTCAAAAATCTGCGTATCCAGCTGTTTTTCTAGCTCTGCGATACCTAAGCTCAATGCAGACTGCGAAATGTTACAGTCTTCAGCAGCGCGTTTGAAGTGACGGTGTTTAGCAACGGCTAAGGCAAATTCAAGCTGACGTAAGGTAATCATAAAACCTCTCTATTAATGGGTTTTTAATGCAATTTTTATACTTGTTCATTCAGTATATGATAGCAATTTACCGATAGTACACTGATGATTAAAAGTAGATAGAATAGTTTAACAAGTTTAATAAAACAAAACATCACATTAAAAACTTTTAACTAGATTAACCGTAGAATTCGCGTATAGTTTGTCAGGTAGCCCAGATAGTTAAAGGCTTAACAGAAACAATCAAATAAATAATCACAATCTAACTCAATAACACTTAATTAAAAAAGGAGCCAATCATGGCGTCTATTATCAATCAAGAAATTCCAGAATTTTCAGCAGAAGCATTTGTAAACGGTGAGTTCAAAACTATCACTTCAGAAGATGTAAAAGGCAGCTGGGCAATTTTCCTATTTTATCCAGCCGATTTTACCTTTGTTTGCCCAACTGAACTTGAAGACATGGCAAACCATTACGAAGAGCTAAAAGGTCTAGGCGTTGAAGTTTACTCAGTATCAACCGATACTCATTTCACGCACAAAGCATGGCATGACTCTTCAGATGCTATCGGTAAAGTTACTTACCCAATGATCGGTGATCCTACTGGCCGTATCACTCGTGGTTTTAACGTCATGATCGAAGAAGCTGGTCTAGCAGAACGCGGTACCTTCTTAATCGATCCAGATGGTCTGATTCAGGTTGCTGAAATTCATGCTGGCGGTATTGGCCGTAGTGCAAAAGACATGCTACGTAAAGTAAAAGCAGCACAATACGTTCGTGAAAACGATGGCGAAGTTTGTCCAGCAGCTTGGGAACAAGGTGGCGACACTCTAAAACCAAGCCTTGATCTAGTTGGTAAAATCTAAGTATTGCTTTATTTGAATGATTTAGATGTTCGTAGTGTTGTATACAAAGTTTCACTTGGATAGATAAACGCTACAGACAAAGACCCCATCAGCATAAGTTGATGGGGTCTTTTTATATTGTTAACTAGGAAGGGTTTTTATTTTTATTTGCTAATAAGAAACGAAGTATTAGGCATGAGATTGTAGTTTATTTTTATCGATTATTTTATAAATCTCATCTTTTAAATGCAGTTTTCGTCGCTTCATTTGTTCTATTTCCTCGTCACGACTGGCGTGCTTAACCAAATCTTTGTCAAGTTGATTGATTTGCTGATCAAGCTGAGTATGCTCATCAAAAATACTGGCAAAGTGGCTGTCTTTCTGCTTAAGTTCTGCAATAATCTCTCTGTTGTCTTGTAACGTATCAGTCTTTCTCATGTTGTCATCCTTGTTATGAAGCGCAAGCTTACAATAAGCATCAGCGCATTGTCGTTAAGGTTGCTGTGATGAATTGCTATGATTGTGAGACTTAGATTTTATTGAGCCAAAGCGCTATTAACTTAATAGTGATAAGGCTCAAGCTCAGCAGAAAAGACTTTAACAAACACTCTTAAAAGTCAATCCGCCAGTAGGTAAATAAGACTTTTTCCTATTCGCCTCAATCGATTGTAGCGAAAAAACAACCTCTATACCATGGTTATAATGGGACTACTATCGCTTTATTAATTTAAATTTAATTGGTTAATCCTATTTATGATTTGTTTTATAAAACGTAAAGTTTGAGTTTATCACCTTGCCCAAATCCTCGAAACCTATGATAATAGGGACATTAAAGGGCGTAGGCCTTATTCAAATTATACTTTAAACAACATTACTTACTTCAAATTTTCCATCTTTAAACGTGTAGCCGCTTAGTTGCCGTTACATATTGAATAACAATGAGGAACAAACATGATAGATCAAAGTTTATTAGACGCTGTTAAAAGCTATAGCGAGAATATGACTCGTCCGATTACCTTCGTATTGGGTAGCGGCGAGCATAAGAAACGTGCAGAGTTGATTGATTTCTTAACTAAAATCGCTGGCACGACGGATAAGATTAATTTTGATGCAACAGCGAACGATGATAGCTTACCAAGTCCGATTAGCTTTGCGGTCCGTAGTCATATTGATGGCGAGTTGACCGATACTGGTATCGTCTTTAGCGGTATCCCAGGCGGTCATGAGTTTACATCGCTTATCTTGGCAATATTGCAATCTGGTGGTCATACGCTAAAACTAGATGAGGGCATTCAAAAGCTCATTAAGCGTTTTAATAAGCCATTGCAGTTCCAAACTTACGTGTCGCTCTCTTGCCACAGTTGCCCAGAAGTCGTACAAGCGCTGAACCAATTCGCGTTGCTAAACGATGACATCAGCAACGAGATGATCGATGGTGCATTGTTCCAAGAGCAAGTAGAAGCAAATAATATCCAAGGCGTACCGGCAGTATTCTTAAACGGTAAACCGTTTGCTAATGGTCTGATTGATACCGCCAAGCTCATTGAAAAGCTACAAGAGCAATTCCCTGATTTATTAGCAGAAGCGGACGATGATACCGAGCAGTTAGAGCAGCAAGATGTGACTATTATTGGTGCTGGTCCTGCTGGGATTGCCGCCGCGATTTATACCGCGCGTAAAGGCTTAAAAGTGACGATGGTCGCAGATCGTATCGGTGGACAGGTGAAAGATACACAAGATATCGAAAACTTAATCTCTGTGCCATTGACCACAGGCAATGAATTGTCTGCCAATTTTGAAAAGCACTTGCAAGAGTACAATATCACGCTCAAAGAGCACGTGAGTGTCAAAGAAATCAGCGAGACGGAAGAAGAAAATTACAGCATTCATCTAAACACGGGTGAGACGTTTGAGACTCGCAGTATTATCTTAGCGACTGGTGCGCAATGGCGTAAACTTGGTGTACCAGGTGAAGAGGAAAATATCGGTAAAGGCGTTGCCTACTGTGCGCACTGTGACGGTCCTTTCTTTAAAGATAAAGACATCTCAGTCATCGGCGGCGGTAACTCTGGTGTCGAAGCAGCATTAGACCTTGCAGGTATCGTGAAGCATGTGACCGTACTTGAATTCGCAGATGATTTAAAAGCGGATCAGGTATTGATTAACAAAGCCAAAGAAAAAGCCAATATTGAATTTATCACTGGGGCGGCGACGCAAGAGATTAAAGCGACTGATGGTAAAGTGACTTCTATTGTTTATCAAGATCGCAGCACAGGTGAGACCCATGAGCGTGACTTGGCAGGAGTGTTCGTACAGATTGGCTTAGTGCCAAATACTGGATTCATTAAAGGCTTTGTCGATTTAAACCGTTTTGGTGAGATTGAGATTGATGAGCGTTGCCGTACCGATCGCAAAGGTATCTTTGCTTGTGGTGACGTGACGACTGTACCCTTTAAGCAGATTAATATCGCGATGGGCGAGGGTTCTAAAGCGGCTTTATCAGCATTTGAATATTTGGTTATGCAGTAAGCCGTTCAGCTATAAAGTTAGTTTGAGAAGCCACCTCTTTTGAGGTGGTTTTTTTACGTCAGAAACAATCAATTCTTATTTCTAATCAAAGCAATAATTGGCAGCGCAATCACATACATGAGCACCCCATATACAGCAGCAGGTAAGGCAATAGCAGGTAGACCAACTGCCGTTCCCATAATAATAGGGGCTAAAGTAATTGCAGTCGTACTGTTTTGAATACTGGTTTCTATTGAAATGGTTTTGGTATCAAACCAGCTAAGCTTTAGCGCTTTAGAAGTCAAAATGCTTAACACAAATAAGGCCATAATGATAAGGACCAGCTCAAGCCCCATTGACGTTAACTGTGATTTTAGGAGTTCCCAGTTGGAAGCGATGGCTGCAAAAACAATCAATACAAAAAAGATACTGGCTAAGCCATTTAGAATACTGCTCCTACGCACCATGAAGTTAGTGAATTTGTAGCGAGCAAGCATACCAAGGGTGACGGGTAAAGTCGTTAATAAAAACATCACCACACCAATTTTTACAGCGCTAATAGAGCTGGCTTGGTCTTGCATAAAATGGTTAAAGGCTAAAGTAATTAAGATGGGCAAAGTAATGACCGATAATAGACTAACCACACCAGTAAGCGCGACTGAAAGCGCGACATTACCCTTGGCATAATAGGTGAGCATATTACTGGTCACGCCGCCTGGGCAAAAACTAATTAGCATGATACCAAAGGCGATGGTTGGTGGTGGCCCCATCACTAGGACTACTGCTAAAGCGACTAAAGGCACAATAATGACTTGGTTTACTAATCCGACGAAAAACGCTTTGGGGTGATTAGCGATAACCTTAAAGTCACTGGGTTTGAGCCCTGTTCCTAAGGTAAACATAATATAGGCAAGAGCCAGAGGGAGTAAGGCCAGCGCAGTATTACTCATGAAACATTCCTTGTAAAAATGAAAGTCATCTTAGAATGACTTTTCAAATAGTCCACATTCCTTGTGGTTTTATAACTTCAAATATACTTTAAAACATCGTCTTAACTGTTATAAAAGCCCACATGTTTATATGGACTTAATTAGTTAACGCTTGCTCAAATAGTTAAAACCTCTAATTTATTAATCGTCTAACAAATCCATACGCTTAGCGGCTTCATAGATACCCGTTGAGCGATTGCCCGTACGGCAGAATATGAGCATTGGCCGCTCGGCTTGATTGAAGAAATCCGCGAATTCTTCGACGTGATTTTGATTGAGCTCACTACCAGCAAAAGACACTTCTTTGTAAGCAAGGCCCGCTTTTTTAGCAGCCGCTTCGATATCAGCGCTGGTTGGCTGTCCAGGCTCTTCACCGTCAGGACGGTTGTTGATGATGGTTTTGAAACCGTTTTCGGCAATCATAGGTATTTGGTCAGGGGTGATTTGTCCTGTAATGCTAACTTGATGGCTCATAGGAGCTCCTTTCTTAGAATGATTTATTTAATGTAGTTAGTGTTTGTTTAAGATATTACTTTCTCAGATACGTTGTTTTTGAGACACGTTACTTCTTAACAGACACTGTTTTTGAGACCCATTGTTTTAAGCTCAATATATAAACGTTATAACAAGCCTTGCATTAACGCGCTTTGATACAGCAATTTAGCGCGTGCACCGGTACCACAAAACATCAATATAGGTTTGGGTGCGGTACGATAAAAATCAGCAAATTGCTGCACAGTCATCATGCTTAGGCGCTCATCATCAAAAGGTATATGATGATAAGTTAGGTTGGCCTGCTCGGTAGCCGTGGCAAAATCACAGCTGTTAGGCTGCATATCAACCTCAGCATCAGGCCGTATATTGAGCACTGAGCGATAGCCAAGCTCTGCAATTTTGATACATTGGCTTGGGTAAATTTGCTTATAGATCGTTATATCATCGGTCATAAATAGATTCAATTGGGTTTGTTAAAGTGCATTTATTAAAGAAGGTTTATCAATACAATAAGCTAGCATAACACAGGCTCTATCATAGCGATATTTTGTTGTAGGCAACAATAGTGATTGAAGGTCTAATGTATAAACAAAGTGGTCGCTAACTATCTTTTAATGCATTGACAGCATCTAAGGTACTTAGGTAGACCTGTCCTGATAGCTTGGTAATCAGAGGGGTATGTCCAATGACATCCATGACTGGACCTTTCACGAAGCTAAAGTGTAAACGCTTATCTTGCAGCGCTAGCTCTTTATTGAGAGTACTGAGCATCTCTTGCGCAGTTAGGTCAATGTGATTGACTGCCGACATAATTAAGATAAGTTCATTTGCGTTTGGATACTGTTGTAAGGCATTTAAAATACGCAGGTGCACTGACTCACTATTACCAAAGAATAGACTCTCATCGATACGCAATAGTAATAGATTATTAAAGGTCACTACGTCATGACGATTGATATTGCGAAAATGTCCTGTACCTCCTAACTGTCCGACGATGGCAACATGCGGCTTACTCGATTGCCAAATAAGGCTGGCGAATGACACCATCAGGCCAATAACCAGTCCAGTATTTAGCCCAAATATCAGCACACCTGCGAACGCCGCCATAAAGCTTGCACCATCTAAGCGATCACGCTGCCAAGCAGACTTTAATGTGTCAATATCGACCAGCCCAATGATTGAGGCCATGATAGTCGCGCCAAGTAGCGCATAGGGTAGAGGAGCAAGCGCATTACCAAAGGCAATCAGCGCGGCAATCATCACCAGCACCGTCACAAGACTGGCCACTGGGGTTTTGGCACCTGAATCGACATTGATAGCAGTGCGTGAAAAACCACCTGCAACCGCAAAGCTTTGAAACAGCCCACCAGAGAGGTTTGCCAGTCCAAGTCCGGTCAGTTCACGATTGGCATCAAAGCTCTCACCACGTAGCCGAGCATAAGTGCTAGCGACTGAGCTACTGGACACAAAGATGATAAGCGCCATTAGTCCTGCTGTCGGTAGAAGCTTGAGCGCTTCTTGAACATCTGGCACATGAGGCAGCGTAAAGCTCGGTAGTCCTTGCGGAATACTACCGATGGTCGCTACTCCAAGCGCACTCCAATGCAATGCCATACTGAGTACAATCGCGATAACAAGTAAGATAAGCGGGAATAAGCGCTCCGCCCATTTAGCATAGGACGATGATAGCCATGTGCGCCATACCCATTTGCTCGCGTAACGGTTCGCCACCAAAAGTGCAAAGGCAACAACACCAATGAGCAAGGTCAGTGGATGCAGTTGGCGCGCATACATCTGCATGGTAGATAAATAGCCGATTAAGCTGCTACCAGCGATTGGAATGTCGGTTAAGTACTTAAGCTGGCTGACGAAGATTAGAACGGCAGCACCGCTCACAAATCCTGCCGAGACCCCGCGACTGATAAACTGCATAATCCAGCCGAGCTTTAATCGCCCAGCAATCCATAGCAGCGTCCCTACCATTAGAGCCAGTAAACTTGCCATCAACGCGTACTGCTCAGTCCCTTGCTCAGCGTAAGGCAGCAGGCTACTGGCAGTCATGATAGCGGTAATGGCGACTGGTCCGACAGCTTGTACATTACTAGAGCCAAGCCAAGCGTAGATGATGACAGGCACAATCGCCGCATATAAACCATAAACAGGTGGCAATCCTGCGAGCACGGCATAGCCTAGGCTTTGCGGTATCACGAGTACGCCTACCACAAGACCAGCGACGACATCCGTTGGCAAGGCTGTTAGCTGGTATTGACGCAGCCAAGTAGGAATCAGACGAGCGGCGATAGAGGCCATATCAATACGTCATCACAATAGAAAGCATCATTACATTAAGCCCTGTTGTATTAAGGAGTAAGGCTAGTACGCTATTATTCTGCTTTGGCACAAAAACGTTGATACAGTAGCTCTAGTACGGCTAAGGCATCGTCGCTTGCGATACTATAGTAAATTTGCTTGCCTTCGCGACGTGTCGTGACCAGTTCATCCTTACGTAGGATGCCCAGCTGCTGCGATAGACTTGGCTGTCCAACACCGACCAAGCCTTCAAGCTCACCGACACAGTATTCACCTTGAGTCAGCTGGCATAATAAAAGCAAACGATCGGGATGCGAGAGCGACTTCAATAATTGGCTGGCTTGCATGGATGCTTGTTGCATTTGCTTAGCAAGATCTATCGGTGCAAAGTCGGCTGTATTGTCAAGTGATACATCATCGCTAATGCTGTGAGTCGATGTACCCAATGCTGAAGTAGAAGTAGTCAGAGTGAGCTCCTTATATAAGAGAGCGATAGAGGGCGCTGTCTTGTTAATAAATAGATAGTTAATTATCAATGATATCAAAAATTATAGCAAGTTATCATTAATTACATTATATAAATTGATAAAATGTATCGTAGTTGCTATATTGGTTGTCTTAAATAAGTCGTTAGCACATTTAAATATTATATACGACTGAATATTATACTTAAGTGTTATTTAGAGATTAAAACATTCTTATTATCGAACGCCCATATAATTAATTACTCTTACGATTAAATCATTCATATAAAAGTAGAGAGGCAGCCATGCAAGTTCATTCATTCTTACATAGCGACACCGAGACCTATACGCACGTACTAGCCGACGTTCAGCAAAAACTGTGCGCGATTATCGATCCGGTATTGGACTTTGATTCCAACTCAGGAAGCACTGATACCAAAAGCATTGACGAGGTCATTGAGTTTGTACGTGAGCATGGTTGGGAGCTAATCTATATCATTGAGACCCATGCGCATGCGGATCATCTATCGGCTGCTATCCATGTAAAAGAAACACTTGGCGGCCAATTAGTTATAGGTCAGCATATCACCGAAGTACAAAAAATATTTAAACAGATTTTTAACTTCGATACCAGTTTTCGTACCGATGCCAGCCAGTTTGATATTTTGACAGACGATGGTGAGACATTAGAGCTTGGTAGCATTACCATCACCGCGATGTATGTGCCAGGTCATACGCGTGCTGATATGGCCTATATTGCCACTGATAAAGAAAAAACCGCGGTCTTTGTTGGGGATACATTATTTGCACCTGATGTGGGTACGGCGCGCTGCGACTTCCCCGGTGGTGATGCCAAAACGCTGTATCAGTCAATCCAAAAACTGTTAGCACTCCCTGAAAATACGATCATGTATCTGTGTCATGATTATCCGAGTAAAGGTCGCAAGCATTGCCCAACCACCACTGTCGCTGCGCAGAAGCTGGGCAATATTCATGTGAAAGACGGTATTAATGAAGCAGAATTTGTACAGATGCGTGAACGTCGTGATGCTACTCTTGGAATGCCACGTCTGATTATTCCAGCGGTACAAGTCAATATTGATGCTGGTCACTTTCCAAAGCCAGAAGACAACGGTACTCGTTATCTAAAAATACCCATTAACGCACTTGGATAATGGATAATGGATAAGTACAGTGTTATGGTATATTTAACATGGCTTAGTGCATAGTTTGAATAAAAATAAATCATGATAGCCATTGAAACAGGAGTTCTATAATGAGTGAGCCAAACTCTCATCTAGTATGCCCGCATTGCCAAGCAACCAATCGTGTACCAATTGCACGGCTGAGTGCTGCGCCAAAATGTGGTAAATGCGGTCAACCATTATTAACTGGTAGCCCTCATGAGCTAAACGCGCAAACAGCCAATAAAATCATTCAAAAAAACGATGTATTGACCATTATTGACTTTTGGGCGAGCTGGTGTCAGCCCTGTATTATGATGGCGCCACAGTTTAAGACGGCAGCCAGTCAATTGCCACAAGTGGTCTTTGCTAAAGTACAGACTGATAAATACGAGCAAGCAACTGCACCTTACAATATTCGCAGCTTGCCGACGATGGTGGCCTTTAAAAACGGTAAAGAAGTCGCGCGTCAGTCAGGCGCATTACCTAGCGGACAAATCGTTCAATGGGTGCAAAGCTTAAATTCTTAATCTTAGACTGAGTTATTGCTCGTTATGATTAGACATAAAAAAGCCAATACGTTAATTGCGTATTGGCTTTTTTGATGAGATAACGATAATACCTTAACGACTTTATATATAGTTTATTTATTCACCATAAATCTTAACGCCATTGACGAAGCTACAACGCTGGATACGGGCAGATTGAACAATCGCGTCACGCTCGCCGTAAAGCCGTGATAACTTAGCATCGCGGGCTTTAGTATTGTTGCTTTTACCAACCCCAAAGCTGATATTAGGTGAGATCCCCCAGCGTCCAGCAGAAACCCCAACACCGACACCTGAAGTAGACAAAGTTGACTGCTCATTACGAGCGGCATCAACGTAACGATTTACACGGTTATATTCTTGGCTAAGTGTTTGGCAGTTATAATTTTGATAGGTACTTGGCGGTACATATTGTGGCGTGATATTACCGGTAGATGCGCAGCCTGAGAGACCAAAAATGCCAGCTGATGCTAGTAGTGTCGCTGCAGTAAGAGTTTTCATAGTGGCTCCATAAGGCTAAGTGATTGTATTTGTTTAAGATAGCAAAAATAAAGTGATTAAGATATTGAAAAATACACCAATTATTAAATGTAATTTCGTGCAGTTAATAATTTTATTAAGGATAAATCGACGATCGAATCAGGATCAAAATAAGTTTGCAGGTTTAGCAAAGGCGAGTATCACAATACCAATGTAGGCAATAGCCGCAATGAGAATTCCTGTTTTTCTTTGGGTAGGTGTCGCATGATTGTTGAATGCTTTAATACTAGCGCTAATGGCAGCGACAAGTAAGATTATTTTGGCAAACACCCATTGGACAGGCGCGTTCGCACTCATCAGCTGCATCAGCATCATAGCCCCTGAAAGTATGACTAAAGCATAGACAATATGATTGGCTATTTTAACCACACGTGGTGCCCGTCTATTGGCGCTTAATACCAGATAGCTTTGATATAAAAATAGTACAACGACTAGTAATGCCATTAGCATATGTAAGTGTTTCATCGAATGTGGTTTCCTTTATAGTTGCAATTTGCAAGCTTATTTATAATATCTAATTATTATATGAATATGACTGACTACTTGTTTTGTCCAGCACATAACGGGCTATCAGGGCTTTGGCCTTGCCATTCGGTCGGTGTGTACGCATGAATAGCTAAGGCGTGTACTTGGCCGCCTTGTGAGGTCAGTAATGGTGTAACCAGCCCATATATTAATTGGTGGCGTCCAACCAAGCGCTTACCTTCAAAGGCGTCACTCACGATGGTCAGTTTAAAGTGGCTTTCTTTACCTTCAAAATAACCAGCATGATTCATTGACTCGTTAATCAGTTCAATATGCTGAGGTTGTAGGGCTTGTAGCTCGGCACTTAGAGCATCAGCAGTAGGTGTGGTATTCATAGCAATCCTTAAATGTATTCTTGCTTGATGTTTTTTTCTTAATAAATTTTGTCTAATGGTAACTATTTAGAATTTAGCAATTTGTGAATGACATATTGTGCCCATTATAGCAGACGCTGCTAGCTGTACAGGGCGCTATTAAATTGGGCATGGCTTCTAAGAAATATAACTACTAAAGAACAGAATCTCTAACTGCCAAAAATTATCGAGTAAACGGTTTTTTGGTGCAAAAGCTTCTTAACTAGAGATACAAAAAAGCAGAGCGCAACACATGGTTTGCACTCTGCTTGTTATGATCTATAGCAACTTATTCAAGGAACTTACTCAAAATATAACGTCTAAAAACTCATGATTAACGACGCGATTTTTGGTATAGCGGCATTACCTTAGGCATTAATGATTGTAATTCGACAATGCGATTGCTGCTGCTTGGGTGAGTACTTAAGAACTGTGGTGGCTCACCTTGGCTAGCGCGTTGCATTTTTTGCCATAAGCTAATAGTAGCTTGCGGGTTGTAACCTGCGCGTGCCATTAGCTCAAGACCAATTTGATCTGCTTCAGCTTCTTGTGTACGACTGTGCGGACGGCTTAGACCTAGGTCGCCGGCTACGGTTGCTAACTGTGCTTGACCTTGTGACAAACCAAAGATACTCGCTGCTACACCGATACCTGTTTGAGTGGCATATTCGCGTGAGATACGCTCGCGTGAATGTTCACGAAGCGCATGAGACATCTCATGACCCATAATGGCAGCTATCTCATCGTCAGTCAGGTTTAGACGGTCAATGATGCCTGAATAAAACATAATCTTACCACCAGGCATGACAAAGGCGTTTAGCTGATCAGACTTGATAGTATGCACTTCCCATTGCCATTTCGCTGCATCTGGACGATACACACCAACTTGACCGATTAAACGGTTAGAGATGTTCTTTAAACGATTGAGCTGGGCTTTATTGGTGTCGAGTAAGCCGCGCGCCTTTGCTTCTTGCATTGTCTTGGCATAACTTTGCGCTGATAATTGCAAAACTTGCTCATTCGAGACTAGTAACAGCTGCTGACGGTCAACACCAACGGCACCACTATTTGTGGTACTGGTACAGCCAGTCAATGCAAGTGCCGACAGTGAAGCTGTCATTACCGTAGTGGTAAGCAGTTTTTTCATAATAAATATCCTCGATATAAATAGTAAAAAGAAAAGTTGAACAAAGCTGATATTAGTACAGTAGACAAAATGATAGTTTGTTATTTAAGTTCTACTACCGTTTGCTAATCTACCTAACCAGTAAAATTTTACCCGAACTATTGTCAGACATAAGTATAATAATGTTAACGAGGTAAAACCAATGCAGGAAAAGTAACAATACAACGTATGATTGTAAGTGAAGTACAGAAAGGCAAGGTAGGTGATAGTACATGGAGACAAGAGTGAGCGATAAAAAAAGTTATAAGTAGGGTAGATGAATATATTACAACTGTAAAACGTATGGTTATTAACAAAATAAGCATAACATCAGATATATTTCTCTTACCACCGTAAAATAATCCAAACACAATTTACGATTAATACTTGTCATTAAATCAGTAGTTTATGCCAGATTATCTCTTTAGCTTAGTCTGGAAATAACAATATTAGCAATAATTTTTAAAAAACATATTGACACTCACAGAATATTTGCTAAAATAGCCAGCCTATCGAGACGTAGTAGTTATTAATATTACGGTTTGATATTCAGCGGGAATAGCTCAGTGGTAGAGCATAACCTTGCCAAGGTTGGGGTCGAGAGTTCGAATCTCTTTTCCCGCTCCAAATATGGCTTGAAAGAGCACTAAAGCCTCACTTCATTGTGGGGCTTTTTTTATGGGTAAAATTTATAGCGCTAATTTCTAATACTAATAGCTACTGGAACATACGATATTTTTATAACGACTGTTCTCGTTGTAAAGTGTCGATTACAAAAGACTGATGATTTGTCACATCAACCATTTAATAAGTATGCGCCAAACCACGCATACTTATTAAGTCGTTCAGTTAGAGCCGACAACCAATTTATAGCCAGTAATATAAAGAATGATATAAATAACTATTATAAGGAATAAGTATGCAAGCATTTGAACCTAAAGCCTTTGATAAATTATTCGATTTATTTGGCAAAACTGCCATCGTGACTGGCGGTGCCAATGGCATTGGTAAGGCTTCTGCGCTACGTTTAGCACAAGCTGGGGCAAACATCGTCATCGCTGATTTAAAAATTGACGATGCTAAAGCGGCTGCACAAGAAATCGAAAGCTATGGTGTCAAAGCATTGTCGGTTGAGTGTAATATCTTAAAAGATGAAGATTTGGTCGCTATGGTTGATAAAGCTGTGGAAACATTTGGTTCTATCAACATATTGATTAATAACGCTGGTGGTGGCGGTGGTGGCCAAGAGAATCCGTTTGAGATTTCGGTGGATGACTTCCGTCGTGATTTTGAGTTAAATGTCTTTAGCGCATGGCGCCTATGTCAGCTATGTGTACCGCATATGAAAAAGTCAGGTTACGGCTCAATCGTTATCACAACGTCGATGTCGAGTATCAATAAAAGTCCTGATATGAGTGGCTATGCAGCATCGAAAGCCGCGGTGAACCATATGGTAGCCAACCTAGCTCATGACTTCGGCCCAGAAGTACGTATTAATGCCGTTGGCCCTGGTGCCACGCAAACGGACGCACTAAAAACAGTGCTCACGCCTGAGATTGAAGAGAAGATGCTAGCGCATACGCCTATTAAACGTCTAGGTGAAGCAGAGGATATCGCTGGTGCGATGCTGTATTTTTCCGCACCCATATCAGAGTGGGTGAGTGGTCAGACACTGTTTGTAAATGGTGGCGGTGTGCAAACTTTAGATTAAAATTGACGATATAAAAGTATTGAAATCAAAGTATTAAAGTAAAAGCATCATCTGACTTTTGACTAGATGATGCTTTTTTTATTATCAGTATATTTTCACAGACAAAAGCCAAGCAATATGCTTGGCTTTTGTCTGTAAGTTAATTAACAAACTATTTACTTCTTCATGGACAATGCCACGGTTTTATTGCCTATCCAATTCACCCATCTCACTGGAAAAAAACGCAACTGTAATCTAATTAAGTTCGCCATTACGCCTGGTACGACTAGGAACTCTCGGTTTTCTACGCCTTTTAACATGGATTTAACCGCGCCCTCAATCTTCAGCTCACCTGCTAACTTTTTCATACCGACGCCAGCTTGCGACATGACGCCGACTTCAGATTGTGTCAATGGTGTATCTATCGGCGGTGGGGCGAAGACGGTGATATCGATACCCAATGGCTTCCATTCAAAGTTTATCGACTGCATCATGCCCCAAATGGCAAACTTCGAGGCACTATAAGAGCTGTAGCCATAACTACCAGTGAAGGATGACATGGAAGCGGTAACCATGACTTGCTTGCCACGTGATAAAAACGGACGCACAGCAGCCAGTACGTTGCGTGTACCGAATAGATTGATGTTCATCACCCGCTCAAATTGCTCTTGGCTCATATCATCAAAAGTCCAAGGCCCTGTAATCCCCACGAAATGCATTAGAATATCTGGCGATAAGCTTTCGGCAGCCGTAGCGATTTGCTTAGTGGTCATATCCGCATCGGTCACATCCAACTGATAGGTTGCAATTGAAGCGTCATTTTTATTCATAGCTTGCAAGCTTGATAGCACCTCATCAAGCGGTTGTACATCAAACAGTACTAGGTTAGAACCTTGGTTAATCAGTTGCTTAGCAGTCTCTAATCCAATACCTGAGGCTGCGCCAGTAATATAAACCGTCTTATTGGTAAAATAACCCATTAGGCACTTTCCTTTTGCATTGAGCTATCTTTCGTGGCAGTTGTCTGCGCTGAGCGACTTTTTTCCGATTTTTTCTGTAAAGTTCCGAATTTTGCCTCACCGATGAGATGACTGACTTTATGACCAGGGATAAGCCAGTAAGGGGTCGCTTCACTGCTTGAAGCGCAGTTAGGAAAGTCAGGGTTTTTAGAGGGACCGGCGATGGTTTTTTCAACGACCATCGAGATATATTGTTCATTACTGCCTTCAAGCGTGTTGCCGTTTAGGATGACTTCCATGCCTGTCTGCTGAGCATAACGGCGAATGGCATTCACTTTTGAGTTCATTGGAGCGTAAGCGTCTGCGCCGACGCCATTCTCTGAAGTGACTCTTATACCATCGGGCACACGCGCGACTAGTGAATGGTTGCCTTCGGTATGACCTGGAGTATGCACCAGCGCCAAGCCTTTGCCCAATTGGATACTCCCAGTAAACTTAATGACTTTATCAGGGTCGACGCCTTCGATGCCGTTGGGACAATACCAATCCGCTTGCACTGGCAGCAAGGCAGTGGTACTTAGCCACTCTTGCTCATGCACCAAAATTTTGGCATTAGGGAAGTAGGCAGCGTTATCTTTCGTGCCTGTGTTTGTAGTGCCTGTATTTTTAGTGCCAAGCCAGCGACGTATATCTTGGGTATGCAGATGATCATAGCTGATGTAATCAACATCTTCTGGTGCTAAGCCGACTTCCGCAAGTGCACCTGCCACATCACGGATGATGGGAGCGACCACGCTTTCAAGCGGTGACCAGTTGGGCATCTTGTCCGTTAAGCGCTTAAAAAACGGCGTCTCGCGGTCTGCTTCGATATCAGAAGGGGAGAACAGCAAGGTTTTTAGTTCACCTAAAAAGTCATGATATTGAATGATAAAAATGCGGTTAAGAATATGAAGGTAGGGGAATTTATAAGTGCTTTGGGTATAGACGCCGCTGTAAGCGTACCATGTTGGGTAGGGCACTCTAACCATATCTGCGCTTTGATAAAATTGAACAGGTGGCTCATCCATAAAGCGTTCTCTGAATGCGCTTGCCTGCTTGCGAGCTGTGTTTAGACGCTCTTGAGGTAGTGGACTTTGGCGTACGTTATCAAAGTCGTTAATCGCTTTCATGCCTAGTGCTTGCAAATCCATAATGCATCTCCTTATGACTGATGGATATCTTGAGACAATACTAGCAACATTGTTTTAAGGTTTATAGCGACTTTAAAAAACTGTTGGGTTCTACTATGTTAGGTCAGATTATGTATTTGTTTATCAGAACTCATCCCAGTAAGGATTGTCGCCAAAACGCTCTGCAATAAAGTCAATCAAATAACGGCAGCGCTGTGACAAGAAGCGGTTCTTAGGGTAAACCGCATAAGCATTAAGGGTGGGCAATTGATACTGCTTAAGAACAGGCACTAGCTCACCTTTGGCCAATCTTTGGTAAGCGATAAAGGTTGGTATAAAAATAATACCATGACCTTTCACTGCCAAATCCACTAAGAACTCACCATTAGTCGCTTTGATTTTTGCGTTTATTGTATGGTTGTGTTTTTTCCCTTGCGCGTCTGTCAGGGTTAACGTGCTTGTTTTGCCCAGACCATATTGCAAGAACTCATGTTCTTGTAAGTCTTCGAGCGTTTCAGGCGTTCCCATCTTTTCTAAATACTCAGGGCTGGCACAAAGTGCGTAACGAATCAGCGCTAAACGTTTTGCCTGATAGCTGGAGTCTTGTAGCTCTCTAATACGAATGGCTAACTCAAAACCTTCTTCAATCAAGTCAACGTGTCGATCAGAAAAATCCAAATCAAAGCTTAGATTGGGATGTTGATTGGCGTATTCATCAATCACATCATTCAGATGCATAAGCCCAAATGACAGAGGTGCTGTCATCTTTAGCGTGCCTTCAATGCGTGTAGGCGCACCACTAGTCTGCTCGTTAAGTGCGTCCACTTCACTAAGTATATTGTTCGCCTGTCGGTAATAATGCTCACCAGCCTCGGTCAAGTTAGACTGCCGAGTGGTTCGGCTGATCAACTGATTGCCCAAGCGAGTCTCTAAATCCTTTAAACGCCTACTCACAGCCGATTTGGCAACATCTAACTGCTCAGCTGCTTTAGTAATACTACCGGCTTCGACAATGCGTACAAACATTGCCATATCTTCTAGTTGTCCCATCCTAGCTACCCTATTATCGTTGCCCGCTATATCGTATTATCTTATCTTATAGATTTGCAAGGGGAGTTCTTTAAGTAGAACTCCCCTTGCAAAATCTCGCAGAATCAAAAAAGCTGGGTTAAAAAACCCAGCCTACTTCTATTAAATAATGTGTTATTACATATTGTTTTAAGGGGATGAACCAGCCTTATTTAAGATCTGCTTTTTTGCTGGCTTCTACTTGAATGACCAGTTTGATGTCTTTCATCATACCGCCATCTGTATAGGTATCGATACCCCATTTGGTTCTGTCGATAGTGGTTTCAAAATCACCACCACAAGCTTCAGCTTTTAATAAAGGGTTGTCATAGCAGTTAAACTTAGTGGTCGTTAAAGTCACAGGGTGAGTCTTATCAAGCAGCGTTAAGTCACCTTTGACTGCCTTGACTTTATCGCCATCAAACTGCCATTCAGTAGATTTAAAATAAGCCGTTGGGTATTTTTCTACATTGAAAAAGTCAGCAGATTTTAGATGTCCATCAAAGATTTTGAGGCCTGTGCTCAAGCTGCCCATAGGGATAGTAATACCTATAAAGCCTTTTTGCTCTTCAGGTGCGTACTCAAGAGTGCCCGATAAATTATGAAAGCCACCAGCGTTGGTCGTCGTGCCAAAGTGATCGACAGAAAAGCGCACTGCGGTATGGTGAGGGTCAAGCTCGTAAGTAGCAGCATGACCTAAAGTGCTAAGCAGGCCAAGAGCACTGATAGCAGCAAAAGCCATAGCGCGATTTGCTTGTTTGATAGATTTTAAAGTCATGATAAATAATCCTTTTGTTAAGTAAGTAAATCAAGTGAGTACGTATAATATAGGCAAGTACAGGGTAGAGCGAATATACCGTTTTTTTCAATAATCAGCTCAAAGAATACTTTAAATTTAGAACTTGCTTGTTAAGCTCTGCTTATACGTCGAAGTGGTAAGTTTAGCAAAGAATGACTATATTTAATGCTAAACTCTATCAAAAAATGTGTATTTCCGTTATTTTTTGTACTTTTTGGGGCTGTTGTAAATAGTTCCATAAATAAACCCCGCTAAAGTAATTAAGTAATTATAAATTGTTCTCAAAATAAGAACAGATATTTGTGATTATTGCTGTTTATCTAAATTTAGTCAATGTGTACAATAATTCCACTGAACAAACAGTCGAAAAAACTTAAATATATCTACATTCGTAAATATATATTCATAAATTTATGGAGAGTAATGATGGATAAATTACAAGAGTTGAGCGCCCCTATTGGTCGCCTATTTATATCGATGATTTTTATTTTTTCAGGGTTTTCTAAGATTACGGGTTACGCTGCAACAGCAGGTTATATGGAATCGGTAGGCGTACCAAGCATACTATTGCCACTAGTGATTGCACTTGAGTTATTAGGTGGTATTGCTATCTTAATTGGCTTTAAAGCACGTCTAATATCATTGTTATTTGTTGGATTCAATATTGTTTCTGCGCTTATTTTCCATCAATTCTGGAATGACGAATCACAGATGAACCCATTTATGAAAAACATTGCGATGGCGGGTGGTTTTCTGATGATATTTGCTCATGGTCCAGGTGCACATTCAGTGGATAAAGATCATGCACCTAGAACAAGAACATTACACTAAGCAACGCTAAATTAAGTAGCGCTAAGCTAAGCACAATTAAATCAATTAACGTACGGTAAAGAGGAGGTCTTCATCATTATGAACGCATCGACGAATATAGCCCTAATCATTGGTAGTTTGCGAGAGGCATCAATCAATCGTAAGTTTGCTGAATTTATCGTGTCGCAGCTACCTAACAGTGTCACGGCGACAGAAGTACAAATTGCAGACTTGCCTCTTTATAATCAAGATTATGATGATCAGACGATTGACAGTTATGATCGTGTCCGTAAGCAGATTAAAAATGCCGATGCGGTATTAATCGTCACACCAGAACATAACCGTACGATGCCTGCTGCCCTAAAAAACGTCATCGATATCGCCTCTCGTCCTCATGGCGATAGCGCTTGGACAGACAAAAAAGTAGCCGTAGTGACAGCGTCTCCTGGCACTTATGGTGGTAGAGCTAGCGGCCTAGATGTACGTAAAAGTATGCAGATGCTATCGGCTCAAATGATGATTAGTCCTGAAGTATACCTAGGCCATGCTACTGATAGCCTAAATGAAGATGGTAGCGTCAGTGAGCGCACGCAAAAATTCCTGCAAAAGTTTGTGGATGAGTTTGTAGTGTTTGCCGGAAATGCCAGTGCATAACAGCGCCTCTAACAACATTGAATCTAACAATACTGTATCTAAGAATGATAAGAGTGGTGCTCAAGATGGTAAGCCATCAAGCTTTTGGCAACGTTATCAAGCGCCAGTGTTACTAACGGTCGTTGGCGGTGCCATTGATACCATTGGCTTTATAACTTTGTTTGGGTTTTTTACCGCTCATGTTACTGGTAACTTAGTACTAGCAGGTAGCGGCTTGGTGAAAGGCGAAGATGGTCTATGGATTAAGCTTGCATCTGTACCGCTGTTTATTTTGACGGTAGTAGTAACGAAGATATACATAGATAAAAGCAAAAAACAGCAGCTGATCCTGAGTCATTTATTCTTAGCTGAAGCAGTGTTTTTGACCGCATTTATGATCGCGGGCTTGTCTTTTCAACCCTTTATCGATGCAGGTGCTATTACCGTTGCGATAACTGGTGGCTTAGGTTTAACGGCTTTAGCGATTCGTAATACGGCCAGCAAAACAGTCATTAAGCACATGAGTCCAACGGTACTGATGACAGGCAATACTACGCAGTTAGGAATAGGCCTATCAGATTACTTATCAAATAGAACGTCTGAGAATGCTAAAAAGTTAGTTCATAGCTCAGCGTTGGTCATGAGCTTTGTGATTGGTGCGTTATTAGGCGCTGTTCTGTATGTTAAGTTGAGCTATTGGGCAGTTGGTTTATTTGTACTGCCAGTTCTTTACTTGTCGATTTTGTCTAGAGATAAGGATTTTTTACGAAATATTGGTTAAGGCTTTAAGCGCTTTCAATTTTTGAATGATTATGAGTTCTATTGTTCTTAAAATAAGAACTTATATTTGTGTTCATCGTGGTTCATCTATTTATAGTCAACAATTATAATAGTTAAATCAGCGAACGTACTCAGAAGTTTATACAAAAAATTGTTAATGAGTTTACAAAATTCATAGGAGAGTCCAATGGCTAATATAGATGAGAGAAAAGACGAAAGTGATGAGGTACGGGACAACAACCCAGACTCTAATCTAACGTTTTGGCAACGTTACCAGATACCTGTAATGTTAACTACGGTTGGCGGTGCTATTGATACCATTGGTTTCGTCGGACTGCTCGGCTTCTTTACCAACCATGTGACAGGTAACTTGGTGATGGCAGGTGGTGGACTTGTCGAAGGTGGTGATGGGCTTTGGGTCAAATTAGGCGCGTTACCAGTATTCTTGATTACAGTCATTCTTACCAAACGCGCTATCAATATTGCCAGCGCAAACAAACCAATACTTAGTAATTTACTGTTTGCGGAAGTCGCCTTTTTACTCGCGTTTTTAGCGTCGGCTATCTATTTCGGTCCTTTTGAGCAAGCTGGTACGCTAGAAGTCGCCTTTACTGGCTTTTTAGGTCTAACCGCTTTTGCCATTCGTAATACTGCAGGTAAAACAGTAATGGGTAAGATGAAACCTACATTACTGATGACAGGTAACACTACTCAGCTAGGTATCGACTTGTCTGACTATGTATTTGATCGCAATAATTGCAATATGGACAGTCTGAGACACAGTTTTACTTTGGTTGCTAGCTTTACCTTAGGTGCTTTTTTTGGCGCGGTACTATACATTTATATCGGTCTATGGGCGATAGCACCTTTCATCCTACCAGTACTGTACGCGGCAATTAAAATGCGTAATAAGCAGTCTTTGAAACATGCAACAGGTAAGTAATGCTATATCGATTAAATAGTAGTAATGATAGAAAGTAACAGTAATAAAAATAATGATAGAAGTGATAAATAAAAATATTTAAATCCAGATAGGTTTTTAACTTAATCGCTATCATTATGATTTAAAAAGAATTTTTAACATAAAGCTAACAAACAACATACTAGCATATTAATGAAATATAAAATTATTATGCTAATATCTTTTTAAGAGATATTTAATAGTGCATAGTAAGTTTTAAGTTAAACTTAACTATAATAAATGGTTCGTGTATGATAACGGCACTAGACCACTTTGATTTTTTCACTAAAAAAGGAAAGTATTATGTCTGATTCAAATACTAATGAAAATTTAAAAACTGATGACAACTTATACAACCGTCTATCTTTGGATAATGCTGTTGTGTTATTCGTAGATCATCAAGCAGGTCTATTATCTTTAGTTCGTGACATCGAGCCAGCTGAATTCAAAAATAACGTCATGGCACTTGCAAAATTGACTAAGTACTTTGACTTGCCAGCAGTGATGACGACTAGTTTTGAGCAAGGTCCAAACGGTCCTATGATGCCAGAGCTAAAAGAGATGTTCGCTGATGCGCCTTATATCGCTCGTCCTGGTCAGATCAATGCTTGGGACAACGAAGATTTTGTTAAATCCATTGAAGCCACTGGTCGTAAGCAATTGATTATTGCTGGTATCGTGACTGAAGTATGTGTTGCATTCCCAGCGTTATCTGCCCTAAAAGCGGGCTATGAAGTATTTGTGGTGACTGATGCTTCAGGTACATTTAATGAGCTTAGCCGTACCTCTGCTATCGATCGTATGGTAGCTGCTGGCGCACAACCACTGACTTGGTTTGCTGTAGCCAATGAAATCCGTCGTGACTGGCGTGAAGATATGGAAGGGTACCTAGACCTTTTCTATCAAACAATCCCAGCTTATGCTCCATTAATCGATAGCTACAACGCTTTAACTGATGACAGCAATAAGTAATATAAGCTATTGACTGTTTATTGTTAAATCAAAAACGCCATGCTTTTTAGCATGGCGTTTTTTTTGACTCGTTTTTTATTATTGACTTGATACTTTATTAAGGTTTTGCGTCATGAAATACAGAGTTGGCTTTATACTCTGGATGCTTGTCGATATAAGAATTGACGTAAGGGCAGGTGGGTTTGACCCGTAAACCTTTAGCAGCAGCATCATCTAAGATTGATTTAACAAGGTAACCTGCGATACTGCGTCCACTCAATTCTTTTGGCACTTCAGTATGTTTATATTCAATGCCTTTTTCACCCTGACTAGTGGTAAAAAACTCATAGTCCTCAAAAGCGATATGACCATCAATATGGATTTCGAAGCGTTTTTGCTCAGTGTTATCGATCAGCTCGTAGTTTAAAGAATCTCTGTTTGATTCATTAGACATAATTGGCTTTCCTTATTAGTTGGTTTTATTTATTTAACATTTTATAGACTTAACTCTATTTAGTTAACATTAATAATATTAACAGCTTATACCGATTGTTCTGTTATGAATATATTACTCTATTTAGGTTGTTTAATTGTTCTTATAATAAGAATAGTTATTTGCGATTTACCATGTTTATCTCTTCTTCAACAACAATTATAATAGTTCCATTGTTTAGACAAGTTCGTTAATAGTAAATTTTCAGACATGTTTAACTCCCCAATAAATAAGGATAAATTATGAAAACTATCTATCATGCAGCAGATTCTCGTGGCGATGCAAACCATGGCTGGCTCAAAAGCAAGCACACTTTTAGTTTTGCAAATTACCACAACCCAGAGCGTATGGGCTTTGGCGCACTACGCGTCATCAATGATGATTTTGTCATCGGTGGTCAAGGTTTTGGTAAGCACTCGCATCGCGATATGGAAATCATCAGTATTCCATTATCTGGTAAGCTCGGTCATGGCGATAACATTGGTAACAATGGCATTATCGAAACGGGTGAAATCCAAGTTATGTCAGCTGGTACTGGCATTACTCACAGTGAGATGAATGGCGATGACAAAGAGGACGTAAAGTTCTTACAGATTTGGGTCATTCCAAACAAAATGAACGTAGCGCCTCGTTATCAGCAAGTACGCATGGATGAAATCATGCAGCCAAACGAGTTCAATCAAGTATTGTCACCAAACGCTGATGATGCTGGCGTGTGGATTCATCAAAATGCTTGGTTTAGCATGGGTGATTTTGACAAAGGCGTGACTCAGACTTACCAGTTAAATGACCCTAATAACGGTGTCTATATATTTGTCATTAGCGGTAAAGTAAACGTAAACGGTAACACTTTGGATACTCGTGATGGACTTGGTGTTTGGGATACTAAGAACTTCACGATGGACGTAGAAGAAGATGCTAAGGTACTACTAATGGAAGTGCCGATGAGTTTCTAAGACACTTCTTAGAGGTACCAAAGCAGTTTCTAAACTGTTTTGGTGCTACTCTTTAAATGCTAATATTTAGAGGTTATTAGAGTCATAAGGTACTATAGTTAAAAGTAGCGTATCGAAATATTGATAACATTTATATTTATGACAGGTAAATCGTTTATCGGCGCTACTTTTACTTCTGCCTATTGTATTTTGTACATACCGTATTTTGCACAGTGTCATTTATATCCCATTGAATATCACATAATTGATAATAAGAGGTGAACCATGAGTATCGATATCTTAGAACCACGTTTGGCAGATGTTGGCGGTATTCCAATTGCCCGTCTTTTACCCAATACGGGCAAAAAGCCTATTGGCGCTTGGTGCTTTTTGGATCATGCAGGCCCAGCTGAATTCGATGAAGATGATGCAGGTATGCAAGTCGGCCGTCATCCGCATACTAATTTGCAAACCTTTAGCTGGATGTTAAATGGCGAAGTGCTGCACAAAGACAGCTTAGGTAATGAGCAAGTGATCACTAAAAACCAAGTTAACGTCATGACCGCAGGTACAGGTCTAACGCAAGGTATCAGCCATACTGAACAAAGCGTATTTCCTGATACTGGTGGTTCGCCCAATGCCGCCCGTGGTTTGAGCATGGTACAGCTATGGATCGCGCTACCGACTGATCAAAAAATTGAGCGTAACTTCCATCATTATCCTGAACTGCCAACGTGGCGCGAGGATAGCGTGGAGATGATACTGACGACAGGTAGCTATACCAGCGTATCAGGCGAGCGCTATGAAGCGCCTACCATCCAGTATTCGAAAATGGTCGGTATTGATGTGTACTTCTTAGAAGATGGTGAAGTCACGCTCAACTTAGAGCCAGGTTTTGAATACGGTATCTTGGTTACAGAAGGCGAGATTGAGTCTGAAGGCAAAGTATGTCCAAAAGATCAATTACTGCGCTTTCATGATACCGATGTCGCCAACAATGAAAGCATTAAGCTGGTCGCCAAAAAAGGTACACGCGTGATGTTTATCGGCGGTGAGCCTTTGAACAACCAAGTGCTACTATGGTGGAACTTTGTCGCAGACAACAAAGCCGAGATTGAACAATCAATCATTGACTGGAACAACGGACATGAGCGTTTTGGTGAAGTTGATTCTGATATGAAGCGTCTGCCTGCCCCAGAATTGCCTGAAGGTTTTAAAGGTTAGTTTGTTTAACATAACTTTTATAATATCTTATATTGTTAAGTTTTTTTACAAAAATAAAGTCCGAGTTTAAGCTGGTTTTCTTTATAATCAGTTAGATTGTTTTAGCGCATGGTTATTAAGTCTGACTCATTAACCATGCTCATCTAGCATTTATTTTAACCCATTCATATTAATAATTTGGAGAAGTACTATGTCAGATTTACAGAAGTTGCATCAACTTGCTGAAAAGCGTCGTTCTGTCTATGCGTTGAGCAATCAACTACCAGTATCGAATGACGAAGTCATTAAACTGGTTGAGCATGCTATTTTGCATACCCCATCAGCTTTTAACTCACAATCAACGCGTATCGTTGTGTTGTTTGGTGAAGAGCATCAAAAACTTTGGCAAATTACCGAAGATACTTTACGTGGTATTGTCGATAATGAAGAGCAATTTGCTGCGACCAAGCAAAAGATGGATAGCTTTAAAGCTGGCGCTGGCACAGTGATGTTCTTTGAAGATCATAGCGTCGTTAGAAACATGCAAGCGGCTGCTCCTTTATATGCTGACAAGTTCCCAATCTGGGCAGACCAAACCAATGCAATGCACCAGTATGTAATCTGGACAGCATTGGCCAGTCTAGACATTGGTGCCAATTTGCAGCATTACAATCCAATCATCGATAGAAAAGTGGCTGACACTTGGAACATTGATGAACATTGGGAATTGAATGCGCAAATGGTATTCGGTGCTATTGAGCAGCCAGCTGGCGACAAAGAGTTTAAGCCTGTCGAAGAGCGTATGAAAGTATTTGGTAAATAGAATATTATCAAATAGCTTAGTCTATCGAACATACTATATGAATTGTGTGTTTGATGATTGAAGCAGCAACAAAAAGCGCCATCCGACTATCAGTTGGGTGGCGCTTTTTTTTGGCTCTTACAAATTTTTAGCTGTTCAAATTAACTTTTCAAAACATAAAGAAACGTTACCGATATCTAGTCGATGCTAAGTAAAAAAATACAATTATTATAACGTGCTACTGGTATAAATTTTCCTTGCTTGCTGTGCCTACGCAGACAGAGGCTATGCAAAATTTACCCCAGTAGCACTGTATTTATTTTATAAGGACACGCCCTAGATTTTATGAGAATGATCAATAACCAATCAACACTATAATCACTGCTATCTGATCGCTACTCACGTTTCATAAGGCTATTGGCTACCCAAGCTGGACCAATCAATAAAAACTGTAAATCTTCAAAAAATGATGGTTTTTTGCCTTCGATTTTGTGACCGATAAACTGTCCAATCCAAGCTACGATGAAGACAGCTGCCCAAACCTTAAAGCCCCATGGCAATAAAGTCATCACTGATAGACAAATAAGGATAAAAATTCCCATCGCCATAAATAACGGGGTAGATAAGCGCATATAAAACAATAATACTAAGGCGCTAAGTACCAATGTAAACCAGACCGATAGCGACATTCCCATTCCTAACAGACTAACGAAGATAGTGGGGACACAAAGCCAATGGATCTTTTTATTGATTAAGTTTTGATGGCTGACGGAATACTCACTCAGCCATTGCTCAAGTGTACGTTTGGACATACCTGTACGATTGATACGCGACATACTAACCTCCTTGTTAGTGTTTAAGCTCTTTCAGTATTTAAGGTTAAGCTGAACTACTAGTTGTAGCACTATTTACGATGATCTACCATATTATCGGCTAAACCATACAGTCATAAGAGCTTGTTTTGATAAATTTATTTGCTATTTAGTGTTTTTGTTAAACCTAGACTTCTAAGGAAGTCTGCTCACTACGATGCCACTCGTACAAGCCGATGAAGGCGTTAATTTGATAAACCATCGTTTGAATAGCAAAAATATAGTTGCCAGACATCAAGTTTACTATCAACCAGACGAAGTTGACGATAATCCAAAGCCACCAATTAAATGAATAGCGCAGAATCATTGCTGCTTGTGCTGTAATAGACAGCACGAAGGCTAAAACGTTAATCCAAAAGAAAGAAATTATCCCTAAGAACTTGCTGTTATCGTCTTCTACGACGGCATAGCCATAGCTGGCAAGTAGATCGTTAACCATTGGGAATAGCGCTAAGCCAATGGCAATAAACGCAGCTGTGATAAGCCAGACCCATTTACTGGCTGACTTAGGTACCATGTCACCATCAAGATCAGTATGCTTGGACCAATAAAATAATCCGTAAACATGGGTAAAAAAGTTAAATAAAGGTGCCAGCATCAAGCCTACTGCACCAGAAGTTGCTTGTACTACTACCTCGCCAGCGGTCGCTGCCATACCAAGGCCATTACCCATGACGTTTTTACGGAATGATAGCGACACTACACAGACTAGACCGACAAAAGAGACACCCAAATAAAATATATCAAGTGTCGTATGTTCTGTAGTAAGCCAAAAGCCTGTGGATAACGCAATAACGCCGCAAATGAACCAGATGACAATCCATTGCATGGCCCACTTTCCGGTAATGTTGTCCAATAGCTGAATGCGCATAACTTCTTTTCCTAAAAAATATGAGTATCAGCAGAATACTGACAAAAGCAACTTTATAAATTTGGTGTTTTCGAACATATTAATTATGGTTTTTACCATAAATATATTGATCGATAACCATCAACGCTTGCTGATAGCGGGCGTCATAATCAGGTTCATCAATCAAATGCGGCGCTATATTGTGACGTGCAAAAATATCGACGAGGCGCTGCTCAAAACGTCCACGTGCTTCAGGCGTACCTAAAGAGCGCATGCCATCATCAACCCATGGCGTGTTGTTATCCAGCATAATGGTATGGTCTAAGCGAAACTCATCAATACAGGCACTGACAAAGGGATGGGTACGTCCTTCATACTCTTCACAAAACGCCTGTGTGGTCACAAAATCAGTGTCAACGATAGTGACAGGCGCTGTCGCCACAGCAGCAGCATCTCGCATAGCCTGAGCATGATTGAGCGCGATGGGTCCGTAATCACTGTATTGTAGGCCAATCTCACTGCCGCCTAAGTCCGTGCCGACATACAGTCGTCCCATCTCTAGCGCAAAACTTGCCCCATAATAGTTAGCAAGTTTATGAACTAAGGTGGTCTTCCCTGAGCTTTCACCGCCGACGATAGCGACAGTCTTCGTATAATCACCGCGCGCTTGTGGATGAATCGCTGACCAATAAGCTATTGGATCACGCGCGATAGCATAAGAGTCAAATTCAGGCTGGAGCGGGGTAGTCACTACTTTCATCAGTAATTGCTCTCGAATGTTGCTCTGTGCAAGTGGATGATTGTCCGCGACGAATAATACGGCCTCTGCTGGCAAGTCTAGCGCCTCAATTAAGCGTTGCAGTTTGGCATTGCTAGCAGCAATATCGATAGTCACATCATCGAAGCTGTCGTGTAGTGGCAGCTCAATCTCATGAGTGGTATGAATGTGAATAAATGGCAAATCTGCACAAGCCATCTGGAGCCAACGCGCTTTGTCTTGTAGCGTAATAGTGAAATCTGGGTGCGGTGACGGGTGAGCGGTAATGATGATGTGTAAGGATTTTGCTTGCCCTGCAGCATCTAAAATACTGCGCATCTGCCCTAAATGTAGTGGTTCAAAGTGTCCAATTATCAAGCCATTATCGTACATAATATTTCCTAAAATTTTACCTAAAAATTTACTTATATAGTCGATCCGCTATAAAAATAAATACAGCGCTACTGAGATGATTTTTCCTTGCTTGCTGTGCCTACGCAGACAGAGGCTGCGTAAAAATCATCTTAGTAGCGCATTATAATCTTTGTACTTCTTTTATTTAGGACTGACTATACAATATTTCATTGATTCTCTATTACACATTACATTGGATAGCGATTCTATTAAGGTCAGACTATATAAAGCTTTGCACCTTGATACAGGTGGCTTATTGTAAACTGCTGCTTGGTTTTTGTTAGCCTGTATAAATAGTTTAGTCTGTTTAAATCATAACGTTTTTCATCGTTAGATATTTCTATTTCCGATAAAAGCTGTCAGAGCAGCACTTATAGTAATGTCTTTATTTATAGTCACTTGCTTGTAGCTGCTTTTCCACATTTACTTGTTCATAACTAACTGTTTAATTTACTTCATAAATTTCAAAAATATAGCACTAATTTCGTATATAAATAATTCGATTATTTAGTTTTCGTTAGTCATTAAAGTATCAATCTAGCAGTCTTATGTGAGAAGTCAAAAGTATATAGCAAACTGCCAGTAGAATAGTAGTAAGATAGGAGCAACAAAGCGATTCTTGAAACATTTTGAAATAATTATTTAGAATCAGGTAGTTACAGGCACTTTAGGACAGGTTAGGGCAAGTTTAAGTAGCATAAAGTCACAAACCATACCTACACTGCTAACAGATAAAGCTTAATTAGTTGCTATAATTGTCCGTAAGTTAAGAAGAGTAAGAAGCAATTAAAAGATAGCTATTAGAATATGTTTTTCAAACAACATTAGACTAACTTCTTAATTGTAATATTTAAAAATTTCATAATAATAATATTAAGCGAAATTTTAAAAAGAAATCTGAGAAGAGAGGTATAAGCTTTGGCTAAGTTAGCAAAATTGCATCGTTCACAGAACAGCCGTATGATCGCTGGCGTGATGGGCGGTATTGCAGAATATGTAGGTTGGTCGCCAACATGGGTACGCCTTCTATTTGTAATAATTTCCACTCTAAGCGCCGCAGTACCGGGTATTTTAATCTATATCGTTTTATGGATTGTCATGCCTAAGGCTTCTAACCAGTCTTACCAGTAGTACATTTTTACCGATAGTATGAAGTTTAATAATGCAACATCAATAACAACAAAAAATATC
The DNA here is from genome assembly GCF_040309845.1 of Psychrobacter sp. S1-30-MNA-CIBAN-0213. Taxonomy (NCBI): domain Bacteria; kingdom Pseudomonadati; phylum Pseudomonadota; class Gammaproteobacteria; order Moraxellales; family Moraxellaceae; genus Psychrobacter; species Psychrobacter sp. S1-30-MNA-CIBAN-0213. Next base: position 174,695 of record NZ_JBEOPE010000003.1, read on the forward strand.
AGCTGATACGAAGCAGCCCACAAAAAGCAAAAAGCCTGACCATAACAGGATAGCAGCGATACACTTTTCCTCCTGCCCAGATGTTAACTCATCTGGGTATTTTTTTTGCTCTGTGATTTTTTCTATGTGATTCTAAACCTTATAACTTACTAGCTCATTGATTTACTAGAATAGCCTCGTTTTTTTGTCGCATTTTAACCTTGAGATAAATTTAGTTGCTGTAAATATGGATAAAATATCTATTTTTTAGTAAGGTGAGCAGGCAAATAGATATGTAGCCGGATGCGCTGCACGAACAATGAGCATAAATGTTTATCACGTTCGGTCTAACACTCCTAATTCCATAGTGATCTTCTTATGAATTCTCAACCGATGACTTTCCAAGATTTAATCTTAACCTTACAGAATTACTGGGCTGACAAGGGCTGCGTGATATTGCAGCCTTATGATATGGAAGTCGGCGCTGGTACCTTTCATACTGCTACTTTCTTGCGTTCATTAGGTCCTGAGCGCTGGAATGCCGCTTATGTCCAGCCTTCGCGCCGCCCAACTGACGGTCGTTACGGTGATAATCCAAACCGTTTGCAGCATTATTATCAGTTCCAAGTGGTATTAAAGCCTAACCCACCTAATATCCAAGAGCTATATTTAGACTCGCTAAGAGCCATTGGTATTGATCCTTTAGTACATGATGTGCGTTTCGTTGAAGACAACTGGGAGTCGCCTACGCTCGGTGCATGGGGTCTTGGTTGGGAGATTTGGCTAAACGGTATGGAAGTGACGCAATTTACTTACTTCCAGCAAGTTGGCGGCATTGAGTGCTTCCCGGTCACTGGCGAGATTACGTACGGTCTTGAGCGTTTAGCGATGTATGTGCAAGGTGTCGATAGCGTTTATGATTTGGTTTGGGCAGATGGTGAATTTGGCCGTGTCACTTATGGCGATGTCTTTCATCAAAACGAAGTTGAGCAATCCACTTATAATTTTGAACATGCTGATGTGCCAAAGATGGGCGAGTTTTTTGACTTTTACGAAGAGCAGGCAGATAAGCTGGTTGCAGCAGGTTTGCCATTGCCAGCGTACGAGATGGTGTTAAAAGCCTCACATGCCTTTAATTTGCTCGATGCGCGTGGTGCCATTTCAGTGACTGAACGTCAGCGCTTTATTCTGCGTGTGCGTACCTTAGCCCGTAAAGTGGCTGTCAGTTATGTCGAAGCACGTGCCAAGCTGGGCTTCCCATTGGCAGATGATGACCATCGCCAAGCAGCTTTAGATAAGTATTTGCCAAAAGATGAGACTGAAACTGAAGAGTCAAATAAAAACCAATCAACTAGCAATAATAAATAGGAGCATCCCATGAGTACAATTTTATTTGAACTGGGGTGTGAAGAGCTGCCTCCAAAGAGCTTAAAACCCTTACGCGATGCATTAGAGAACAGCGTCAAAGAACAGCTGAATGAAGTTAATATTAGCTTTGATAGTATGAAAGCTTTCGCCGCACCACGCCGTTTAGCGCTACAGATTGAAGGTATCAGTGATAAGCAACCTGACCGTACTGAGCAAAAGCGTGGCCCTGCGATTAAAGCCGCATTTGATGCTGATGGCAATCCGACGCGTGCAGCGCTGGGTTTCGCTAAAGGTCTAGGTATTGAAGCAAGCGAGCTTACGACCATTATCACCGATAAAGGTGATTATGTCGGCTATGAGCAGACGGTTCATGGTCAAGCGACCACGGAGCTGCTGCCTGCTATTTTTCAGACCGCGCTTGATAATCTACCGATTGCGAAGCGTATGCGTTCAGGTGCAAGCCGCGATGAATTTGTCCGTCCGGTACAATGGGCAGTATTGATGCAGGATGACGCTGTCATTGATGCCACTATCCAAGGCCATCAAACTGGTACACAAACTCGTGGCCATCGTTTCCATAGTCCTGATTATCATACCATTGCTCATGCTAATGACTATGAAGAACTATTAAAAGGTCTTAAAGTCGTTGCAGATTTTGATAAGCGTCAAATGCTTATCAAAAACCAAGTCAAAGCATTAGCCAATCAAGTAAATGCTAATGCGATTGTACCGCAGGATCTGTTAGACGAGGTGACGGCGTTGGTTGATTTTCCGATTGCGCTACGAGCTGACTTTGAATCGCGCTTTTTACAAGTACCGCAAGAGGCGCTTATCTCGACTATGCAAGCGGATCAAAAGTATTTTTGTCTGACGGATAAAGAAGGTAAGCTGCAACCTTATTTTATCTTTATTACTAATATTGAATCAAAAGATCCTAAGCAAATCATTGAGGGCAATGAAAAAGTCGTGCGTCCGCGCTTGGCTGATGCAGAGTTTTTCTTTTTACAAGATCAAAAGCAGCCATTGTTTGCGCTAACTGAAAGTCTAAAAACACGTGTATTCCAAGACAAACTGGGTACGATTTGGGAAAAGTCTGAGCGTATTGCTAAGCTTGCCGCGTTTATTGCCGCACTTATGCAGCAACAAGGCGCGCAAATTGATATTGAGGAAACGGTACGTGCGGCGATGTTGGCAAAAGCGGACTTGGCAAGCTCACTGGTTGGTGAGTATCCTGAGTTGCAAGGTATCGCTGGGACTTACTATGCGCGCTTAAATGGCGAACCTGCTGCCGTTGCTGCAAGTTTGGAAGAGCAGTATCTGCCTAAATTTAGTGGTGATGTATTACCTAAAACGCCGATTGGTATTTGCTTAGCACTGGCTGATCGCTTGGATACTCTGGTCGGTATTTTTGCGATAGACCAAGCACCAACAGGCTCAAAAGACCCGTTTAGCTTGCGTCGTTCGGCGATTGGTATTTTGCGTATTTTGATTGAAAAGCAGCTGCCGATTAATTTGGTCGCTTTGGTTGAGCAGGCAATTAAAAACTATACCAGCACTGAAGGCAGTAAGATTGCTAAAATGGGCGATACCTTTACCCAAGTAATGGCATTTTTAAATTCACGCTATCGAGCAATGTATACTGAGCAAGGCGTCAGCGTCGATACTATTCAGGCGGTGCAGGCGATTAATCCGCACATGCCGCTCGATTTTGATCAGCGTATTCGTGCAGTACAGACTTTTAGCGAGTTACCGCAAGCCTCAATGTTGGCTGATTCGAACAAGCGCGTGGCTAACATTTTAGCCAAGTCAGAAGTAACCGTTGCTGATAAGGTGGATGAGGCATTGCTAGCTGAACCTGCCGAACAGGTTTTATATAGTAGCGTTCGTCAAGCGCAAACAGCGGTGACACCACTACTCGAAAAGGCTGACTACACGCAAGTATTGCAAACACTAGCCAGTTTAGATGAACCATTGACACAGTTCTTTGATAATGTGATGGTTAATAGTGAAGATGCAGCGCTAAAGAACAATCGCTTAGCGTTGCTTAATCAGGTACGGGCGCTGTTCTTAACCGTGGCTGATATTAGTGAGCTGCAGCTGTAAGGTTGTTGTCTAAACCATTTGAAATGCTATCAATAAAAACTATGCATTAAACAGCGTCCATAAAAAACTGGCTATAGGTAGCCAGTTTTTTTATGCACAGGTAAGAAATGCTTCAAGCTTTTTAATAATTAGTCCGACAGTAAGTAGACAGAGCAGTGATTGTACTAGTAGCATGATTTACAGTAAACTTTACATCATAGCTATAGCCTATATTAAATAAGAGTATCATGCATTTTAGTTCCATGCGAGGCTGATGAAAATGTTCTTGCTTGCTGTGCCTACGCAGACAGAGGCTGCAAAAATTTCTATCAGACTCGCTGTAACGTTTTTAGAGTGAATTGACTATATCCCCATAGCGCATTAACTGCCAAACCGAGGAGCATTCCTGTGTTCGCTGCGATTATTATCATCATTATTATTTGGATTTCGATGTGGGGCTTTTATAAGTTCATGTATCCACGAGCGCCCAAAAGCATGATGCCAAAAGAGGGCGATGTGACCACACCGCGTCATTGTAATTTCTGCGGCAACAGCTTAGCTGAATATCGCGGCGTCCTTGAAACCAAGCCTAGCTTAGCTGCAAACAGCGATAGCAATATTGAAGCTAACCAAGAGTTATTCTTTTGCAACTATGAGCATCAAGCAGACTTCCATGCTGGTAAGAGTTACAAATGATAATTCGCATTGCTTTCTACACTATCGGATGCTGTACTATCAAAGAAAGATAAGAGCCTGTGTTTAAATTTACAAAATAGACTGTGCATCTTTCATAATTTTGCTGAGTAGTGCTTCAGCTTGTTTGGACGCTTGCGCAGTCTCGTTATCTGTCTTTTTATGCGCATGGATTTTTTCATAAAGGTTCAAGCAGCATAATACGAGTAAATTCTCTTGACCTAAATTCGGTGCCTCTCTTTTAATGTTTAGAAGAAAGTCATTGATGTAGTAGACCGCTGAACGTAGTTCTGCTTCTTCATTCACTGGGCAATAAATCTGATAAGTTACCCCGGCGATGACGATATCGACTTTTTTCATTTGTGGTTCAGGAGCCGCAGATTTTGTGCTGGCATTAGAAGCTGTATTGTTAGCAGTTACTGCTTGCGCACTGGTTGATTTAGCATTGTCAGCGTGCTCATGCTGTTTTTGATTCTGCTCAGATTGCAATTTGTCGTTTTGAGTGGCGTTGCTATTATTATCAGTCATAAAAGATCCTACAAGTTAACGTCGTTAAAATAATATGAGTAGAGTGGCGCTATCAGTATATGACACGCCGCAGTATCATTTATATAAAGCATGCATTTAAAGAATGCTTAACCTTCCATTTGATCAATACGCGTCAACCGTTTTAATACGACTTGCGTACGTTCGGCAGCGAGCTGGTTTTTCTCTTGCAAGTCATGGTTTTGTTTTTTAATGTCGCTGTTTTGCTGCTTGAGCTCATCATTATGCTGTTGTAATTGGCTATTTTGTTGTTGCAAATCACTCAGCTGTTTTTGCAGCTTGTCTTGTTCCTCACCGATCATATGATGGGCTTCAGCAAGGTTCTGATAGCGTTTATCTAGATCGCCCAGCTGTTTTTTAGCGTTATCACGTTCAGTGCTACTGCTATCAAGCTTGGTTTGGAGGGCGGCCAGCTCTTTTGGGTCACTATTAGGTTGTTGTTTTAGGCTGCTAAGTTCAGCACTGACGAGCTGATACTGCTTTTTTATATCGAGTATCATTTTTTCTAGGCTTTTAAGTTGATCATACATAGTCAGTTTTTATCCTTAACAAGTCATGCGTGGATGAATTTTCTTCGTTACGTTTAATAATGCCATAGGTGACCGCATAATATCTATATCAACAAAGTAATTGCACGTATTGAGCTTTGTTTTTTACTTTTATTAGTCGCAGTCTTGCAAATATCGTAAGGTTGCGACTGTCTTTAACGAATAATTGCTAACTAATTGATGGGACAACTATTATGAATGACAATATCTCTGGCTGGAATACTTGGTCAAATGCGATTGAAGATTGGACTGACGTGAGTATTTGTGAGCTACATGGTTTGATGACTGGCTTGATGACGGCTTGCAACGCGCCTACTGAGCAAGAATGGGCGACCGTATTGGCAGAGTTGAGCTTTGCGCCGTTACCAGATGCTGCATTGACTTTATTGACTGAAGAGGCAGAGGATACGGTATTTCAGCTCAAAGACAAAGACGACGCTTATGCGTATACGCCACTAGTACCTGACGATGAGCATGACTTGTATGAGCGCGTGATGGCGTTAAAACAGTGGGCAAATGGCTTTATGACAGGTTTTGGTATCACTGATTGTCGCCTAACTAGCGAAGAAAATGAGATGCTAATGGATTTGGCTAAGATTGGCGGTATTCGTCTTGAAGAAGATGAAGAGTATGAGGGCGGCGAAGAGTCCTACCTTTATATTTATGAGTTTGCGCGTATGGTGCCTGTGAGCTTTGCCACCCGCAAACGCAAACCTGTTAAAGAGTTGGCGCTAATCTCAGGTCTCGCTATGGATGCTAAAACAACTAAAGAATTGCAAGCGGAAGGTAAGTTACCAAAGCCTATGCCACATGTGTTGGATGTAATGAATCAGAATAATCCATCGTAAATACTTAATAAAACTCAACAACTCTGCATATATCTATTTCTGATCACGTGGCTCGCACCGTTTTGTACTTACTTTATACTAACTTGCGAGCCACATAATTAAGATTTAAACTGTCTCAAGAGTAAGACTAATTACTAAACAACTTATTAGAAGTAGAATAAGAGTAGCATTATGATAACCGACAATGAAATGCAACATCTGCGTCGCTGTATTGAGCTTGCCGCTGAAGCTTTAGAAGCAGGCGATGAGCCATTCGGTAGTGTGTTGGTCGATGGCGAGGGTCATGTATTGCGTGAAGATCGTAACCGTGCCAATACGGTCGATGCAACTTACCATCCTGAGATTGCTGTCGCGAAATGGGCGGCGGAAAATATGACTTCAGAGGCGCGTGCAAAAGCGGTGGTTTATACTTCAGGTGAGCATTGTGCCATGTGCTCTGCGGCTCACGCTTGGGCAGGATTGGGGCGTATTGTTTACGTTAGCTCTTCAAAACAGTTAGGCGCATGGATGGATGAGATGAGCGTCAAACCCTCATCTCCCATCAATACCTTGTCAATTCAAGAAGTGGCGCCGAACGTACCAGTAGATGGTCCGGTTGCAGGCTTAGACGAAGAAGTAAAACAGTTACACCAGCGTTCTTTCCAAAAAGGCTAACGTTTTTTATTTTTTACCATCCCAAAAATTACAGTAGCAAGGAAAACGAATGCGAGTACTACATCTTGTAGGCTTAGCAAGTTTGATATAGCTAATCGTATTTCTAGGATCGGTATTATATTTTGATAAGGATATCCTATGATTTCAAATGATAATGATAGCCAACTTAAAAATACTGACTATCCATCTAAAAGTATCGATTGGTTAACGCGCTTGATTGGTTTTGATACGGTCAGTCGGCATTCAAACTTAGCATTAATTGAAGATGTACAAGCCTACTGCGAGCAGTTAGGTTTAACGGTAGATTTGACTTTTAATGAAGCCAAAAATAAAGCCAATCTATTCGTTACTGTGACAGCAGGAGCAAACGCTGACGAAGTCAATCACGGTCTTGTGCTATCGGGTCATACCGATGTAGTGCCAGTTGATGGGCAAGAATGGACGTCAGAGCCGTTCATAGCGACCATTCGTGGTGACAAACTATATGGTCGCGGTGCTTGTGATATGAAAGGCTTTATCGCTTGCGCATTAACTTTATTGCCACAAGCTGCAAAGCTATCTAAAAATGGTCAGCTACGTCGTCCATTGCACTTGGCTTTATCATTTGATGAAGAAGTTGGTTGCTTAGGTGCGCCATTAATATTGGCAGATTTAAAAGCACGTGGTATCACACCTGATTATTGTATTGTTGGGGAACCAACTAAGATGACGATAGTTGTGGCACATAAAGGCATCGCTGTTTATCGTTGCCGCGTCCATGGCAAGTCTGCGCATTCATCATTGACCAAACAAGGCGTTAACGCCATTAGCTATGCCAGTCGTTTGATTGGTTATGTTGATACCTTGGCGGAAGAATTGAGCCATCGTGACGGTGCTCTTGACGATGGGGATGCGTTGTTTGATGTGCCTTATTCGACACTTTCAGTGGGCACGATAAAGGGTGGGACGGCGACCAATATTGTCCCCAATCTATGTGAGTTTACCTTTGACTATCGCAATCTGCCGCATATGACACAAGACGATATCCTCGCGCCGATTCAAGCAAAGGTTGCAGAGCTCAGCGCCCAAATGCAAGCACGCGCTGCCGATACCGGTATTGAGCTGATGCAAGAAGAAAGCGTGCCAGCAATGACCGATAGCGACAGCGCTGAGCTACAAGCGTTAATAGCAGCACTCACGGGCGATGATAAACGTCATAAAGTAGCTTATGCAACTGAGGGCGGGCAATTTACCAATGCTGGCATCCCAACGATTATCTGTGGTCCCGGTAGTATCGAGCAGGCTCATAAAGCTGATGAGTATGTAGAGCTGAGCGAAATTGAGCGTTGTGATGGGTTTTTACAGAAGTTGTTAGGTAGCTGTACGGTTAATTAGTTTATTAGATGGCAGAACGTTTATATTTGATATGAATGGGCATAAAATACACCGTCTTGATGGCGGTGTTTATTTTTTGCATCTTTTTCATGTATTCAGTTTATTTTAAATAAAAGAGTAGAGGTTGGTTGATGTCTTGGCATCTGTTTGCGGTGTTTTTTGCAAGTACGTTTTTTATCTCAGCGACTCCTGGTCCTAATATGCTACTCGCATTCCAGTATGGCATGAACTATGGGGTGAAGCGGACGCTCTGGACGTTAGCAGGATTAAGCCTTGGTTTGTTCATTCTATTGCTTTCAACCTTGCTTGGCTTGGATGTAATTAGTCGCCAGTCACCTTGGCTGCTCACTGTTATTAAAGCAGTAGGCGCAGCATATCTAATCTATTTGGGTATCAGCTCATGGCGCGATGCTGGTGATGGCAGCTTAATGAGTGATGCTCGCGAAATGAGCGAGGAGGTCGCGGCTGACTATCCTGATACGATGTCATCTGTGACTGATAAAAAAACGCCGCAGCCGCGCTCGCTATCGAGTGCGGCAGTTAGAGTATCACCGAGCAATATGACACTATTTCGTACTGGGATATGGGTATCGCTATCTAACCCAAAAGCGATTTTGTTTTTCGCCGCATTTTTTCCTAAATTCATCAATTTTAGTGCACCGCTATGGCCACAATATATCTTATTAACCATAGGATTATTTTTAAGTGAGACGATTTGGCAAATTATTTATACCCTAGGTGGCAAAAAGCTGGCAAGTTGGCTTGATATGGGCAATCGCTTAACGTGGTTGAATCGTAGTTGCGGGGTAATATTTATTTTAATTGCAGCAGCTTTACTAATTGAAGTGTTAAATAGTTTTATGATGTAAAAGATGGATAATTTTTAATATTAATATGACTCACAAAGAAGCCGTTCGCTATAAGTAAGTAGCGAACGGCTTTTTTATTAATTCAATTTTTCTAAAGATTTAAGCCAACACTTCGACAATCTCGCCTTTCACCATATGCGGACTCACAAAGTCAGTCACACGTACACTAACGATTTTACCGAGTAGCTCATCCATTTTATCAACGTCATAAGGGAACATGACGGTACGTGTGTTATCCGCAGTACCGATTAAGCAGTCTGGATGACGGTCTGCAATTTGTTCAACTAATACGCGAGCAGTCGTGCCAACCATCTCATGAGTTTTGGCAAGCGTTGAGTCAATGATAACTTTTTGAAATTCTGCTAAACGCTCTTTCTTAGTTTTGAAGCTCACATCATCAGCAAGCTCTGCTGCTGGCGTGCCCGGACGCTTAGAATAAATAAAGCTATAAGAGTGATCGAAATCCAACTCTTTTGCCAGATTCAAAGTGTCTTGAAAGTCTTCATCAGACTCACCAGGGAAGCCAATGATAAAGTCACTAGATAAATAAATATCAGGACGAATCGCTCTAAGCTTATTAATCTGATTGATATAAACATCAATGGTGTGGTTACGCTTCATCGCTGCCAAAATTCTATTCGAGCCACTTTGTACTGGTAAATGCAGGTGCGATACCAGCTCTGGTAATTGCGCATAAGCGTCAATAATATCGTCAGTAAATTCTAGCGGATGGCTGGTCGTATAGCGGATACGCTCAACACCATCGACATGCGAGACATAATGTAGGAGCTCTGCAAAACGGCAAATACTGCCATCATCTTTTTCACCGCGATAGCCGTTAACGTTTTGACCGAGTAGATTAATCTCACGCACACCTTGCGCTGCTAAATTGTCAATCTCTGCCAATACATCATCAAGCGGACGTGATAATTCTTCGCCGCGCGTATAGGGAACCACACAAAACGAGCAATACTTTGAGCAGCCTTCCATAACAGAGACAAAGGCTTTGTAACCCTCTACTTTTGGTTCAGGTAGAAAATCAAATTTTTCGATACTGGGGAAGGAGATATCAATCGTACCAATACGATTTTTAGGTGCTATATCGCGTTGCTCGCTCGATTGATCGTATAATTCTGGAAGACGATGTAGAGTCTGCGGGCCAAATATCATATCGACATAAGGGGCGCGTTTTTGAATATTATCGCCTTCTTGCGAGGCTACGCAGCCACCAACACCGATCACTAAATCTGGACGTTTTTCTTTCAGTTTACGCCAGCGACCCAATTCTGAAAAGACTTTTTCTTGGGCTTTTTCACGAATTGAGCAAGTGTTCATGAGCAGTACATCGGCTTCATCGATATCATGGGTCACGACCATGCCATGCGAATCGCCCAGTACGTCAAGCATTTTGCCGGAGTCGTAGACGTTCATCTGACAGCCTTGCGTGGTGATAAATACTTTCTTTGTCGCGGCCGATGGTTGCGCCAGATTTGGCTCTACGAGTGCATTGATAGCAGGCGCAGTGACAGTAGCTTCAGAGCTAGCGTCATTAATGCGGGGGTCGAATACAGAAACACTCATAAGTAAAATCCACAATTATCAAGAATTATCAAACAATATAGCGGCAAGCCATTAATGCGTGGCGTATTTTATCATAACCATCTAGTAATGTGAAAAGTAACCGTATACTATCGGCTACAATCATGATGAATTATTTATAATACTATCAATTGCTTATCAATAATTCGTTATAGGTATGGCTGATGGAAGAAGTTTAACGTCATATCACCTTTGTGTTACGCGCCACTCTCTTATTTATTGATAAATAGTAAGGGTGGTGGTTGAAAGTCAGACGAATATAGTATGATGAGTATTATGCCCTTATCATCGTACATTAGTTCGATCCTAAGCAAACAGTAATAAAGTGATAAATATTTGTTAGATTGGCAGTTGAGCGTAATGCTAGACTATTTTAGCGCATAGTTAACGCATCTTATACCTGCCAACTTTAAGCATTTATTTTAGACAGTCAGTACAGATATGAGAGCTAGAACGACTTATTTATTTAGCGTTCTAGTGCAAAATGATCATTAATATAATAAAGAGAGCAAGTATGACAAAGCAGCCTGCTGCCAATCACAAGAACAGCCACCGCAACAATTTTGACATGCCTAAATGTAATGGTATGGATGCTTCTATGAGTCATCCGCCCAAACGTCTTAGCCACATGACCGCTGCATGCTTACAAGCTCGCTCGTTGCGTATTGGTGCACTGAGTGTCGCTACGGCAATGAGTGCGCTTGGATTGTCGCAAGTAGCCTGTGCACAGCCTGCACCTTATGGTGAGAGCTACCAGCAAGACAATAGTGTGGATTATTTCACGGCCGCTGCATTGGCTGCAGAACGTGGTGATGTCAGTGCACTATTTAATTATGAGCAATTAATGAGTGGCGGATTATTTGCCATGTATCCAACATATTGGCGTATGAATCTGGACTTAAATGCCCAAAGCTCTGCTGCCATATCACAGTTCGTCCGTCAATATCCTGATACTGTCATGGCTGAAAAATTAGTCGCTGACTTTGCAGAAGCAAAAGCCGCTTCAGGTGATTATGCGTCGGTACGTCAAGTTGCCAATTTGGTTACCAATGGTGATCGTAGTGAGCGCTGTGCAATTGGACTTGGATTTAATAGTGGTGGCGACACTATGCGAGCGTTGGCAGAAAAGTCGGACGTTTGGTTGAACACGCTCAAACAGCCTGCATTGTGCGATCAGCTAGCAACTGAGCTTAATAATAATACGCTAATCAGTAATCAGGATCGGGCATCACGTCTCAAACGTATGTTACGCAAAGGCAAGACGGGCGATATCATGGCCTTATCATCACGCCTTGGCACTCCCATTTCTTATTCAGCATTGAGTGAGATTCAGCTGAATCCAAGCGCCTATTTTGGACGCTTTGGTATGCAGCCTAATAACCAAACCAATCAATATCTATATCTGTATGCGATTGGGCGTCTCGCTGAGAAGTCATACAGCGAGGCGGCAATGCAGTTAGATTTCGATATCAAACAAGACAATCAGCGCTCAGCGAAGCTATTAAACGATGATACGCGCCGTTATGCTTATCGTATCATTGGTGTGCAGCGCATGAACCATACCACTGATGATGGCTTTAGCTCTGAGGCCATTGACTGGTTCCGCAATAGCTTAGACGATGATTTCAACTTCGAAGAAGCTGAAGACTATGCTAAAGCTGCCATTCGTTTTAGCCGTTGGGATGATGTAGTTGAATCTATCTCACAGATGGATGCTGAAACTCAAAAACTAAATCAGTGGCAATATTGGTTGGCACGTGCGTACGAGCAATCGAGTAACAGTGGTAAGCGCAATACTGCTAAGAAAATGTATCAGCATTTGGCCAAAAGTAATGATTACTATGGTTTGTTGGCAAAAGATAAAGTTGGTCAACGCTTTGATGCTAGTAGTTTAGGTGGTAGTAGCTTGCCGAACGTAAGTAATGCTGATAAAGCACGTGTTTTGCAGAACCAACACTTTGCGCGTGCTTTTGCACTATACAATGCAGATGCCAGCCGTGCCTATGCCAATCGCGAGTGGAACTGGGCAGTGAAGCAGGCACGTGATAATCGTGATGATGGCTTGATTATTGCAGCAGCTCGTCAAGCACATGATATGGGCTGGCTTGATCGCGCTATCTATGCTGCTGATAATACTGACAAAGTAAATAGCTTGGCGCTATCACATCCAATGCCGCACCAAGATTCAGTGGTACGTTATAGTCAGTCGGCAGGTATCGACCCAGCATGGGCATACGGCATTATGCGTCAAGAAAGTCGCTTTGTAACATCAGCGCGTTCTAACGTTGGTGCTAGCGGGCTTATGCAAATCATGCCTGATACGGCAAAGTATATTGCTCGTAATTTAGGCGAGTCGTATAGTGCCAGCCGTGCCAATAGTGGTGATACAAATATTCGTTATGGCACATGGTATATGAGTGATATCTTAGGCAAGCTGAACTATCAGCCTGTACTGGCAACTGCAGGTTATAATGCTGGCCCAAACAACGCTAAGCGTTGGCAACCTACCTATGGTTCGTTGGCCTCTGATCAGTATGTTGAGTCAATAGCTTATCCTGAGACTCGTAATTACGTTAAACATGTAATGGAAAATGCAACTGTCTATAGTAGTTTGTTAGGTCGTGCTAAGCCTATCAGTGAGCGCATGGGTACTGTTCCAGCAGCGTTTTAAAGGTATCCATTACTTAGGTCTACTAAAACATTAAAAATGTAGGCCTAAACTGCTATAAGTGGTAGTAAAGTGCTTGATCGTTAGCATATACGTGCCGTGCTTAGGACTTAACTGTCAGCTTACGTATTTGCTATAGATTAAAAAAGGAGTTTTGCTACCATTACTTTAGTTAATATCTGATAACCTGTCGTTATTAAAAAACTTTTACTAAATTGTATATTCAGAGTTACTACTTTAATTATTGGTATTTTAAACCTAAAACTTAGGTGCATTTCACTGTATGATGTTGCCTGAATGTATTGTTCACGCCTAATAACTATTGAATGTTTTTTTACTTATGATAAATAATGACCCAAATCGGCTTATGCAGACATCTATCAGATTTCAATCATCTGTTAAGAGGTATGTGCAACAGTTTATTAGGGTATCGAGCTCAAAGACTCAATTATGGCAGCCGGTTTTGAAAAACGATCGATCAAAAAAGCATTGCTCAGACGGCTGTCAGAACACCACTTTTGATAATGTCTATCCTTTCACTCTAAGTCCTTTTACTCTAAGTCATCTCACTTTAAGTATTACAGGTTTAGTATTGCTACAAGTTATGCTGTCACTACCTGCGCAGGCAGCAAATGCGGTTCAGACTGGTCAGCGAGTGTTAATGATTGAGATGACTCCAGCTTTATGTAATTTGCAACCTTCACGCGCACGTATGCGTCAATGTTTAGAAGGTTACTCTTTAACAGTATCTGGCTTAGATATGGGTTATGGTGAGCGCTGTGGACGCGGTAGTGATCCGCGCCTGACACCATTACAATTAAAAGTAGTCAACCGTATCATGCCTGATACCACTGTGCGCAGCCAAGCATGGCAACATTACGGTGCGTGTAGCCCGCTTAGTGCTAGCAGTTATTTTCGTCAAATCACCAACTATGCAGGAGCATTAAAACTACCTAGCGAGTTGAATACGGGCAATAGCTACACAGTTTCAAAGTCTCGTTTTATGAGTCAAATGACTCGTCTCAATAGTGGAATGTCTTCTGCTAGTATTGACTTAATCTGTCAGGCTGGTAGTCGCCGTCAGTCTGTGCTTACTGACATCCATGTCTGTTATGACGGTGGTCAATTCGGTAGATGCAATGAGGTGATAAACAGTTGCGGCAACAATTTCATTATTTCAGGTGGTAAATAGTTATACCTGAGCAATGCTGCTTATGAGTATTAGAAATATACATTAACGTATTAAAGCCGCCTCTTTAGGGCGGCTTTTGTGTTTTCTATACTTACTATTTAATCAGACAGTCTTTTTTGCTGACAAACTTTTGTATGTATAAAATGTAACAATATAGACATCAGTAAGCGCGTTGTTATCTCTAGACGGTTTACCGAACGAAGTGCTACACTAGCTTTCGGTTTGTGACCGCTACCATTGAGCAAGTCTATACCTCATTGAGCAAGTCCATATCTAATATGCCTGTCTATATAATGATGACGACATTATCTAATAATTAATTAGGGAGTATTCTATGAAACAGCCTTTACGTGTTGCCGTGACTGGTGCCGCTGGTAATATCAGCTACGCGATGCTATTTCGTATTGCATCTGGCGAGATGCTAGGTAAAGATCAGCCAGTTATTTTGCAATTACTTGAAATCACACCAGCTCTTGACGCCCTAAAGGGTGTAGTCATGGAACTAGAAGACTGTGCATTCCCATTGTTGGCTGGTATCGTCCAAACTGATGATGCTAACGTTGCATTTAAAGATATCGACTATGCATTACTTGTTGGCGCACGTCCGCGTGGCCCAGGTATGGAACGTAAAGATTTGCTAGAAGCCAATGCTGCGATTTTCTCAGCACAAGGTAAAGCATTGAACGATGTTGCGAGCCGTGATGTAAAAGTATTGGTCGTCGGTAATCCTGCCAACACTAACGCACTTATTGCGCAGCGTAATGCACCAGATCTTGACCCACGTAACTTTACTGCCATGACTCGCCTAGATCATAACCGTGCTATGGCACAGTTAGCTGACAAAACTGACAGCACTGTTAATGACATCAAAAACATGACTATCTGGGGCAACCATTCATCAACTCAGTATCCAGACCTAACCGCTTGTACCGTAAACGGTAAGCCAGCGCTAGATCTAGTAGATCGCGATTGGTACGAAAACACTTATATCCCAGAAGTACAACAGCGCGGTGCAGCGATTATTAAAGCTCGCGGTGCATCATCTGCCGCTTCTGCTGCCAATGCTGCCATTGCACACATGCGCACGTGGGCACTAGGTAGTGATGAAAACGATTGGGTATCAATGGGTGTTTACTCAAACGGCGAATACGGTATTGCTGAAGGCTTAATCTACTCATTCCCAGTTACCTGCGCTAACGGCGACTGGTCTATCGTAGACGGCGTTGATGTGTCATCAGATTTCTCAAAAGAGAAAATGGCGGCGACTGAGCAAGAGCTTAGCGAAGAGCGTGATGCAGTAGCACATTTATTACCATAATTAAGTAGCTTGCTAAGACTTTGGCGCTATTTATAATTCTTATTATGTAAAAAAGCCTTCTATCTAGAGGGCTTTTTTGTACTTTAACATTCGCATCATTAATAATTTATGCTGAATTTTTGGTTATCAATGCACTGTGATTTCTTAGTTTTTGATAATCAGTCGTTAACACAATTGATAACGTTAGATTAACGTTGAATAACAGCTTTTAAAATAAAGCTTGCTACAATGAATACGTTAGTTCAAATAATAAGCACAATTGAATCCGTAGCACTTAAGGAGAAAAAGTATGTTGGGTGAACCTGAATACAATATGAATGAATTATTTGCACAGCTAGGGCTTGATAGCTCTGACGAAGCAATTGATAGCTTCGTTGAAAAACATAAATTAGCGAAAGAAGAGAAGTTAACAGAGTCTGATGTCTGGAATGATAATCAGCGTATGTTCTTACAAGAAGAGTGGGAAAAAGATGCGGCATGGGTAGAAGTTATTGATGACTTAAATGTACGCATGCACCCAGATGCTTAGAAAAATAAAAAAGATTGATTAAAACGAAAACCCACAAGCGTTAAGGTTGTGGGTTTTTTTCTGTCTATAAATTAAGCATACTTTGAATTAGATATACTTTCTAACTAATTTTCTGCTTTTCTCGCCATTCCAGTAGGTCTTTAACGTCTTGATGAATACCTGCTTTGAGGGCTTCTAAACCGTCATAACGTCTTTCGCCATGCAGATAATGTAAAAATCGTACTTGCAGCGTCAAGCCATATAGATCAGCTTGCAACGCTGGAAAATGTACTTCCAAGCGCCAGTCACGCTCTTTATCGACAGAGGGTCTGGTACCGATACTGGCTGTACCAAACAAGCTATACGGACGTAAGCCTGCGACGCCTGTTTTGCCATCAACAGCGAGTGCTGTTAAACCATTAGGTATTACTTTTCCATCATCATCTAAGCTGACCACGTCAACTGCGAAAATACCATGTAGAGCAGGTTTTAAGCGTTCTAAATCGATATTAGCAGTGGGGAAGTCCATGGTACGACCAATTTTATCACCACCGATGACTAACCCTGTAATGGCATAGTCGCGGCCGAGCAGAGTGTTAGCAGCGTCAAGGTCACCGGCTAATAATAGATCGCGAACACGAGTAGAGCTAATGCGCTCAGCTGCATCGCTTTCATCCGTGACGGTATGTAAATTGGTGACATGCAAGCCATAGTCACGCAAAAACTGACTGTCGCCGGTACGGTCATGACCAAATTTGAAGTCATCACCTAATACCAAAGATTTTACGTTCAAGCGTAGTGCTAAAAGATCAGCGAATGCTTGCGCTGATAATGAGCGAAAATCGCTATCAAAGCCTGCTACAATCAGTGTCTCAATGCCATATTCTGCGAGCAAGGCTTGCTTTTCTGCAAGATTGGTCAGGCGCGCAGGAGCAGTCGCTGGTGAGAAAAATTCACGCGGCTGTGGTTCAAATATCATGACGGCAGAGCTAAGGTTTTGCGCGTCAGCAATGTCACGAACTTGGGCTAACATCGCTTGATGACCTAAATGCACACCGTCGAAGTTGCCGATAGTCAGCACACAGGGCGCTAAATCTACTGGGCTAGTATTTGCAGGCAAAGTGCTTGGCGACGCAATCAGTTGCTCAAGAAAATAGGTGTTCATAAATTTTCAGCTATGATAGATAAGAACAGATAGAAAAGAAAAAACACATCTCTATTAAAGATTGATGTGTCTAAAACCAGCCATTATAAAGTAAAATAGCCATACTAACATCCTATAGTCTGCTGATAATACAAGTATAGTCAATCCATTATAAAAGAGTGACGGCGTTAATCTCGCTTGCAGTATCCCATATACGCCTGCGCCCATTGTTCTTTAATAACTGTAATGAATGCGACTGTAGATTGACTATGTTTAATAACCAAGAGTGATTTTTAATTGTTTATCACAAACTTTACCATTAGCTATGGAGACCCTATGACTGACATTGCTTTGAACGATATACCATCGACCTCTCCAACATATAATCTCAATGAGCAATTTACTGTGCAGCGTGCCAGCAAGGCTGATTTGCCAGAGATTTTAGCAATCTATAATCAAAGCATTGCGGGCAAACAAGCAACGGCTAATCTTACTCCAGTAACTTGTGAAGAGCGTGCAGAATGGTTTGAGGAGCATCTAAATAGTCTAACGCGCCCAATCTATGTTGTTAGAGCGGTTGTTAAATTGGCGAATGAGGCTAACGAAAGCACAGCGCAAACAGCGTCGCCAATCGTCGCGTGGGGCAGCTTTAGTGATTTGTATGCACGTACCGCGTACCATATCAGCACTGAAATCAGTATCTACTTGCATCAGGATTATCATGGAAAAGGACTGGGTAGCTTGCTCGCGCGCTGGATGATGACGCAAGCGCCAAGTCTAGGCATTCATAATGTAATCGCACTTATCTTTGCCCATAACCAGCCAAGCTTAGGATTATTCCGTAAGCTTGGCTTTGAGCAGTGGGGGTATATGCCGAAAGTGTGCGATATGGAGGGTTTCATCGCTGATGTTGTCATGCTAGGTAAAGCAGGGACGTTAGATAATGACATAGATGAATAAGTTTAGATAATAGCAATCAGAGAACGGAAGTCAGATGCCTTAACCTAAAATCTTCCATTGGTTGTCTATTTTCTGTAATTCATAGGTCAGTGGTGCAGGCTCACTTTGACCTTTTAGCATCAGCTCACCGGTGATAGTGGCACGAGTTTTATCACCATTATATTTGGTATCAGTAATAGTGACGCCATCGACAGTTTGCTGAAAAGCAGACTGAGTCTTAGCCAGCTCTTCTTCAAAATTTGCCATATCTACTTTATAGTATCCAGCGGCTTGATGCACATCGCCGTCATATAAGCTATCTAGGGCTTTTTTGACAGTATCTTCTGGTGTGCCAGCTTCGGTCGGATTGGTAACTAGGCTTTTTTGCTTATTAATAGAGCTAGAGCTCTCAGCTACTTGCTGACTTTCAACAGCATTATCAGCATCAGTTAATTCTGTTTGACCAGCTACATCGTTCTCAGATGCTTCCACAACATCTGCAGTATTTTCAGTAGTACTGGCAGCTGTCTCTGTTTCTACATTATCGTTGTTGCTACAACCACTTATAACTAGTCCGGTGCTCAACACGCCAGCAGCCAGTATGGTTGGCAAACGGAGCAAGATAGATTGTTTAGTTGTCATATTAGTCCTCAAAATTCATTTATGCATAAAAGACTCATTATGGCAACTATCAACGTCATGCACTGTCAATTCTCATACTAAGCTTGTTTTGGTTTCGTAAGTTTGTACGCTAATTATTTTTCAACACTGAGTTTTAACCATGTTTTAGCTGACGAGGACGGAATCCGGTTGCCAATAAGACTACGCCATAAACTACTGCGCCAACCCCACACATAATGAGCAGAGCTGCTATACGTCGCCATTGAGCATCATCGGTTGGGAAGTAGGGCAGCATGACATAAAGGACCGCGACCATAGCACTTGTAGAAATCGCAAACTGGGCAAAAAGCTTTTTCCAATGGCTGCCAAAGCGGAATATCTCACGCTTGTGCAAGAAGTAATATAACAAGCCTGCGTTCACGAATGCTGCACCCGTAGTCGCTAAAGCCAAGGCACCATGCAGTGGTATTTTGAAAAAGTAAAATATTCCGATAAAAATAACACTGAAAACCATATTGGCAAACACGGAAATAATACCGATTTTTACTGGTGTTCTGGTATCTTGGCGTGCAAAAAATGCTGGGGCAAAGATTTTAATCAGCATGAATCCCAAAATTCCGCCGGCCATACTACGTAACGCCAACGAGCTCATTTGTGCATCACGTAAGGTAAACTCACCACGTAAGAACAGCGCCTGCATGAGCACATCTGCCAGTATAAATAAGGCT
The DNA here is from genome assembly GCF_040309845.1 of Psychrobacter sp. S1-30-MNA-CIBAN-0213. Classification (NCBI taxonomy): domain Bacteria; kingdom Pseudomonadati; phylum Pseudomonadota; class Gammaproteobacteria; order Moraxellales; family Moraxellaceae; genus Psychrobacter; species Psychrobacter sp. S1-30-MNA-CIBAN-0213. The sequence goes on from NZ_JBEOPE010000003.1 coordinate 194,373, forward strand.
GCGGATGCTGGAACACCAACCAAAATAATTAGTCGCGCTGCCCAATCAATGGTCTTTTTAAAGCTAACATCATCTTTTTGCGCTTCACTTTTTGACAAGCTTGGCAGAATAACCGTACCGATAGCCACACCGATTAGTCCTAGTGGTAGCTCGCTCATACGTTCCGCAGCATACAACCAAGAGACTGAACCGCCTATCATGAGAGAAGCGAATACGGTATTGAGCAGTAGGTTAATCTGAGTGACAGAGACGCCAAAGATAGCAGGTAGCATCAATTTTAAAATACGCTTAACACCTTCGTGCTGAAAATCAATTTTAGGTGCAACCAGCAATTTTTGTTGCCATAACTGCGGCAGCTGTATCAGAAACTGTAACAAACCAGCGATAGCGACTGCATAACCGAGCGCCATAATCGGCGTATCAAACATTGGGGCGAAAATTAGCGCACCGCCAATCATACACAAGTTTAATAATACTGGTGCAAAGGCTGGCGCAGCAAAACGCCCGTAACTTTGCAAAATACCGCTGGCAAAAGCGGTCATAGAAATAAACAGTAAGTAAGGGAAGGTCAGACGGAGCAGCTCAGCAGTAATGGCAAACTTGTCTGGTTGATCAGCAAATCCAGGCGCAAATAATGTCACCACCCAAGGTGCGATTAAAATCACAACGACTGTCAGCATGGATAAAACCAGCAACAACGCCCCTGAGGTGCGACTGACTAAAATCTGTACCTGTTGCAGACTGTATTTTTCTTTATATTCGGACAGTACAGGAACGAAGGCTTGGCTAAATGCGCCTTCTGCAAATAAACGCCGTAAAAAGTTCGGTATCTTGAAAGCGACCAAAAAGGCATCCATCAGGCCACCTGCGCCAAAGACACCTAATAACACAATATCGCGTACCAAACCTAAAATACGCGACAGCATGGTCATGCTACTGACCACCATGGTTGAACGAAATAACCGACTTTTTGCCATGAGAACCTATTTTGCCAAATTGTTTACTGATGGTTGTTTACTGATTTACTATTGTCAAAAAACTGACGGATTATAGCACTTTCATGGCATATCTATAGCATAGATAAATGAATTGAATGTGGAATTGAATGTGGAATTGAATGCTGCTGTTATTATGAGTAATCGCTACTTACAGAATTTCTCGGCCACTAGCCCGCGTAACTTCGCCCATTCAAAATAATCACCAGGATCTGTCTTACGTCCCGGTGCAATATCACTGTGTCCGGTTAGGTGTCGGTGGGTTTTAGGATAGGCGGCGTATATAGCGGCGACTACTGCTGCGAGCGTGTCGTATTGAGGGGTGGTGAAGGACACAAAATCTGACCCTTCAAGCTCGATGCCAATGCTATAATCGTTACATTCAGGTCGGCCAAGGTAGCTTGACCTGCCCGCATGCCACGCGCGTTCATTGAAATTTACAAATTGAGTAATGGTGCCATCACGTTCGATAAATAAGTGAGCTGAAACTTCTGCGCCTCTAATTGTCTGAAAATAAGGATGTGCATCCCAGTCTAATTGATTAGTAAATAGCGCTTTTACATAATGTACGCCGTCAGTGCCACAGGCGCCAAACTCATTGGGTGGTAGGCTAATATTATGAATGACGATAGTATCAATAGTCGTATCGTCAGGTCGTCTATTGTTATTCGGTGATGCAAGCCATGTCGCGTCGGATAATAGGCCATCTTTGATAGTCATTGACGATGGAATAGCTGAACTGAGCATAATGTTCTCTTTATATAATGGTATTAACAAGTATGCAGCTAAAGCATTTATCTAATAAATTTTCGTAAAATAATAACAAACATAATTTATATACTTAAGAGCCAAATAATTAAATAATTTAGTTCCAAGATAACTTTTGAAATATTTAAGTCAACAGCCTAGCAGAACTTGTTGACTAGACCTTAGCAGCGCTACCAGCCTATCAATAATAACGTGCGAGATTTTACCTCATGTCTATAAAGCCGTCTTCTATATCTGTAGATTGTACCTTAAGCACAATTAGCCTGCGAGCTTGTAGTCATCGAGCACGTTTGCCGATTGCCATTGCTGGGCTACTACTCTCTGCAAATGCGCAGGCTTTTTTGCCAACGCCATTGTCAGTAGTGACAACAGGGGAATTAGCGCCTGATATAACTGCTGCGCCTCAAGCAAAAGCGGTGAATTTGGATAGTGATAAGAGTGTGCAAAACAATCGATCTAATTCACTACAAGCCGAACAACTATTAGCCACATGGCGTAAGCAAGTACAGGCAGACAATCTTGCCGAGCATAGAACATGGCGACGGTTATTATATTTTTTAGATGATAAAAAATCGCTATTTAATAAAGGTGCGCCCAAAAGCTTAATTGATAGTCCAGAGTTTTTTCTGAGTGCGAGTGGACAACAGGATGCCAGTGCTGAGCTTGACGCGATGCTCGTCGCGTTTGCCAATCAAATCGCAGCGCCTCAAATCACACAGTCTACCAATAACTCAAACTCAGCCATTTGTCGTTTTCCAGCACGCACGCACTGGCTTACTGAGACTTTGGGCATCGACAGTTCGCGCCTGCAAGCTGATTGTCCAGAGCTTAAAAAATGGATGACCATGCTAGCTCCTGAGCAACTGTCAATTATGTTTGCCGAGGAGTATTTGGACAATCCAATCTCCGCTTTTGCTCACACTTTGCTGCGTATTGACTCGCCAGCAAGCGCGGTAGATCCTAGCCAAATTCATCATGCTTATGCGCTCAACGATACCGTCGATGGTAATCCTGATGATGCTTTTGCCGTTTACGCTATTAAGTCGGCTACTGGTGCTTATAATAACGTAATTGAGATTGATCCTTATCCAGAGAAGCTGGCCAAGTATCTCAAAGACGATGAGCGCGATGCGTGGACGTATCAGTTGGATTTGACTCCCGCGGAAGTACAACAAATCATATTGCATGTATGGGAAACCAAAGATTTAGACATTCCTTATTATTTCACCACGGACAACTGTGCTTCTGAGATTTTACGCTTGATTGATGTCGTGCGTCCTGAGCAGGATTTGCTCAGTCAATTGCCCTATGTCGTCATTCCTTCCGACGTGATTCAACTGCTAAATAACGAAGGTATATTAGCAGATACTCGTTACACGCCATCTGACAGTACCGTACGTCAAGCCGAGCTGAATAAGGCTAAGGCAGCTGCGGCGCTTGGTTATCAGAAACTATCTAAAGATGACGCTCGTAATATTAAATCAGCAGAGCGCAATTTGGCATCAAGTATATCAGCTGATGATGCTGACCCAAAAACGATTATAGATTACGGTATTGTCGCCTCGGATAATAATCCTATCGATAGGCATCCTTTGCAAGTGGCTCAAATTGGCATTGGTCAGCGCGGTGACAATAGCTATGTCGATGTTGGATTACGTTTAGGCTTTCATGACACCCTTGATCGGGCGTCAGGATTTTCACAGTTCTTTAATTTAGAAGCGCTTGCCACTACGCTGCGCTTCTATGATACTGATAGCAGTAAGGACAATGAACCTGACAGCGTGGTATTAGAAAACTTCACCGTGCTGCGCGGACGCTCTTTTAATCCGGTCAATACTGCTAAGCAAGGCAAGACTTGGGGCGCAAGTGTCGAAGCGACGCGCGTGAATGATGGCTCGCAAGCAGAGGATCGGGATCATTTAGTTGGGAGCGTTGGCTATGAAACTGGCTGGTCGTGGGCGTTTGGTACACCTAGTGCTGGTACTGGTGAGATGCCGCCACAGCTATGCTACGCACTGTTATCAGGCAAGGGGCAAGCGGGACGCGGGATTAATAAAGGTTTTCGCGTAGGCGCAGGCGTGAATGCTGGCTGCCGTTATCAGATTAACAATCAGTTACGCGCGCAGGCTGAATTGCAATTGCCATATTGGTATCATGGCAGCAGTGATGACTCTAACGTTCGGGGTCATTATTGGCAGCCGATCTCAAGCTTAGGTCTGCAATACGATATCGATAAAAAACAAGCACTACGCATCAATGCCAACTACGATTGGCAAGATCGCGTCGATGCCAATGACGATGTGCAATTGTCATACAGACGCTATTTTTAAGGATATAGAATGAGTACGCAAAATTTACTGATTATCGGACAAGGTGATATCGGTCTGCCAGTCACCAATAGACTTGCTGAGGACGGTTTCTCGGTCACAGGTCTCGCTCGCAGTAAACGCGAGCATTATGATTTGAATAGTAATGCAAAGTTTATGCAAGCTGATGCGTTGACGCTTAGCGCTGAGCAGCTGCAAGACTTTACTCATATTGCAATTATCGTCACTCCTGATGAGTATTCAACCAGCGGTTATCACGACAGTTACTTGGCGATTAATCAACATTTAGCAGAGCTTGCGGATAAGCTAACCAACCTTGTGCGCGTGGTTTTTATTTCCTCAACGGGTGTTTATGGTCAAGATAATGGTGAATGGATTGATGAAGATACCGCGCCTATTACCCCTAAGCGCGAAGCTTCCAAAGTGATACTCCAAGCAGAACAAGCGCTGCAACAAGGTTTTGGTAATAAAGCCATTGTCATTCGTGCGAGCGGAATTTACGGACGCGCGCGTCTAATGCGCTTACGTAAAGCCCGCGAGTCACAAAAAGAGCCAGTGGCAGCAGCGCACTGGAGTAATCGTATTATGAATCGTGATTTGGTCAATATTATCGCCAATGTAATGACTACAGGGGCGCCAAAGCCCCTTTATATCGCCACTGACTATGCGCCAGTCACGACTTTTGAGCTAGGCGTTTGGTTAAGTGAGCAGATAGGAGAGACGCCTCCTGCTATTGATAAGAAAAAAATAACTGTTACGGGGAAACGTTTACATAGCAACATTCCGTTAGCTTGGCTCAATTATCCTGACTGGCAGGTAGGTTATCGTGATATTTTGCGCCATCAAGAGTAAGATGACAGTTTGATTTAATTAGAATTGATTTTATATTTTATAGTTTATGGAGATTTCATGACCCAGCCTTCTACTTCTGATAATCGCTTACCCAATGCTGAACTTGCAGCAATAGGCGATAAGCTGCCAGAAGGCAATGCTGAGCTGTCGTCTACGTTGCCTGATAGCAAGCAGCCTGCGATCGTGCACCCTAACTTTGATCCGAGCCAATCGCCACTTGACCCTGCGCGACCTTTAAGTGATATTCCAGAGCCTGCTCGACGCCTAAATGGTCAATTGCGACGGCTCTATGGAAATTCTGCGCGGTTTTATCAGCCTAATGAAGACAGCTTATCGAAATGGGAATTGGTTGCGTCAGAGGCATTGGCTGAGCATTTGTCATTGTTGAATGCGGCAAAGCTTGTCGAATTTCCTGATAATTTTTATCAAAATCATAGCGAGCAGCCATTATTATCGCCGCTAAGCGACATGACCCTATTAGATATGTCGGATATTCAGCAGGCGATTCGCGCTCATCCAAAACTGAATCGTTATGGTTTTGCGCTTGCTGATAGTCCCGTAAAGATTAATAAAGATGATAATGGCTCCAATAAAAATAATACTAAAGCGTCTTCTGCCTCGTTACGTACGTTGACCAAACGTTATAATCCTGATGAGTTACTCAGCAGTCTTTATGCTGATGATTGGCAAGTGATTTTACAGCCGCAGCAGTTTGAGACAGGCGAGGGCAGTTTGGCTACCGATATTATGGCATGTAGCGTCGCTGTCCATGCTCTAAAACAGTGTAGTACGCGCAAAACTATCAATCATAGCTATAGCGCGGCGCAAATCTGTCAGCATGTCCGTAGCTACTTACTTAGCCAGCTTGATCTTGAGCCAGCACAGCGTTATCAGTATCGTCAGATTCGGCTATTTGCAGGGCATATCATAGTTGCGGCTTATCATTTAGGCTGGGACATACAAGTGAGCCATGATGGTCAGTGTTATTTTAATCTTTCATCGCGTAGTGGACTATTGACTCGTTATCCCAATATGCAGGATTACGACATCAATGGTTGGTCAAGCTGATCAATAATGCGTACAATAATGCAAATTTTTTGCCCTTTATTTTGCTGATAGGAATGCCATAATGCTCAATGCTCCAATGACTAATGCTCAACCTGCCCAAAACGTTTCTTTCTCATCTCATCAATTTATTCAATTGGCTTTAGACAATCAAGTTTTAAAGTTTGGTGAGTTTGTGCTTAAGTCTGGTCGTATCAGTCCGTATTTTTTTAATGCTGGTCTGCTAGCGACTGGTGAGATGTTATCGTTACTAGCGCGCGGTTATGCAGATGCCTTGGCCGCAGAGATGGCTGAACAAATAGCTGCTAGCAATAACGATGCAGAGCAGCAAGAGCTGGTCATTTTTGGTGCGGCTTATAAAGGTATTCCATTCGTTGCCGCAACCGCGCAAGCGTTATGGCTGCATCATGGTATCAATGCTAAATGGGGTTATAACCGTAAAGAAGCCAAAACTCATGGCGAGGGTGGTAACTTAGTCGGTGCTGATGTCAGTGGCAAGGCTGTCTGGGTACTTGACGATGTTATTACTGCTGGCACAGCGATGCGCGAAGTGGTCGAGATATTAGAGCAAGCTGGCGCAAGCGTTGCAGGTATTATTGTAGCCCTTGATCGTAAAGAAAAAGGCCAAAGCGATTATTCTGCTATACAAGAGCTCGCAGCGACCCTAAAAGTACCGGTGCGTGCACTCGTCAACATTGACGATTTAATCAGTTATTTAGCTGACGACCATGGTGCACAAAACGGCCAGCATAAAGAAGCGACCCAACTAGCAAAAATGCAGCATTACCGTGAGCAGTACGGCGTATAGTTTGTTGTTAGAATGCTGTTCTTGAGCTGTATTGAAGCTTTGCTACATTGCAGGTGCTTATGAATACTTGCCTATAAATAAGTGCCTGTAATTTCCTATAACTGCCTATTCATAATATAACGTAAGTGAGCCTTATCATGAGCCAAGAAAATCAAAAAAAATCTTTAAAAATACTCGTCATCATGGATCCTATCGAACAGGTTAATTATAAAAAAGACACCACTTTGGCAATGATGTGGGCAGCACAAGACCGTGGTCACACGCTTGGCTATTGTCAGATTCATGATCTTTGGTTGGATCGTGGGCAATTGATGGTCGATACGCAGCCAGTGACGGTAAAGCGTGACCCTGAAAATTTCTATACGTTAGGTGATAAGGCAACAAGTCCGGTCAGCGACTATAACGTGATTTTGATGCGTAAAGATCCGCCGTTTGACATGCGCTTTATTTATGCGACCTATATGCTTGATCATGCTAAAGCGGCAGGCGTGCTAGTGGTCAATGACCCACAAGCGATTCGCGACTGTAATGAGAAGTTATTTGCCACTTGGTTTAGCGATTATATGAGCCCAACGATTGTGACCAGCAAACAAGCACATATTCGCAAATTTATCACTGAGCAACAAGATGTCATTGTCAAGCCATTAGACGGCATGGGCGGCACAGGTATCTTTCGCCTGACCGCTGATAGCCCAAACATCGGGGTGACGCTGGAAATATTAACTGAGCTTGAAACCTTGCCAATTATGGCACAGCGTTATTTACCAGAGATTAAAGAGGGTGATAAGCGTGTGTTAATCGTCGATGGAGTGGTAATCGATTACAGCTTGGCACGTATTCCTACCAAAGGCGAAACCCGTGGTAATCTAGCTGCTGGTGGTAGCGGGGTGGCAATGCCGCTTACCGATATTGAACGCCAAGTGGCAGAAGTAGTCGCCCCAATCGTCAAAGAAAAAGGCCTTATGTTCGTTGGTTTAGATCTAATCGGTGGCCGTATTACCGAGATTAACGTCACCAGTCCGACTTGCGTACGTGAGATTGATGATCAATGTGGTACTGATATTGCGACAGAATTTATGATAGCGATAGAAGCCCGTTGTTAAGGATTGTATTTTAAGGATTATATTCTGGAGATGAGAGGTTATTAGTTTTTTGATATCTCTCATTTTTATTGTTTGGCATCAAAGTGTTTCAACCCATTATTTAAGCGATAAAGTGCTGTATAAATAAGCATAGATTCCTCTATACTATGCGGGCTTTAGTGTGTGAGCTTTTAGATTGGGAAGCTTTTGTTAATATATCAGTAGCTATTACTTAATATTCATTTTAGTACAGATGAGAAAGGCAGGCGTTAATGAAGACACCGCACATATTGATGATGGCCGCTGGTACCGGTGGCCATGTATTCCCAGCGCTAGCAGTTGCTGAGGAATTGACCCAACGCGGTGCCGTTATTCACTGGCTAGGTACGCCAACTGGTATGGAAAATGGCCTAGTTAAGCCAACTGGTTACGCTTTTCATCCTATTGCGATGCAAGGGTTACGCGGCAAAGGCATAGGGCGTGTAGTCAAATTACCCTTTACCTTGCTATCAGCGACGATGGCAGCAGTTAAAATCATCCGTAGCAATCAGATTGATATGGTAGTGGGTTTTGGTGGTTACGTAACTGCGCCTGGTGGTATTGCTGCGCGTATGACCAATACGCCTCTAATTATCCATGAGCAAAATGCTATTGCCGGTATGAGCAATCGTTATTTGGCTAAGATTTCTACTAAGGTAATGCAGGCGTTTGAGCATACTTTTGCTAATAGTGAACAGGATGCTAAGCTTGAAACCGTTGGTAATCCAGTACGTAACGCTATTACGGGTGTGGCTGAACCGACTGAGCGTTATGACATTAATGACAGTTCAGCGCTTAAATTGTTGGTGGTTGGTGGCTCGCTTGGCGCGCAAGTATTAAACGACACCGTACCTAAGGCACTTTCGTTAATAGACAGTCCTTTTGAGGTGCGTCATCAATGTGGGCGTAACAACGAGACGGCTACAAAAGCAGCTTATGATAGCGAGGACTTAGGCGCTCATCAGTTCACTGTACAGCCATTTATTGATGATATGGCAGCGGCTTATAATTGGGCAGATATTATCGTTTGCCGAGCTGGTGCCTTGACGGTTACTGAAATTCAAAATGTCGGTATCGCTGCGATTTTTGTGCCGCTACCGCATGCGGTAGATGATCATCAAACTGCGAATGCGCGCACCTTGACGTCACACGATGCTGCAATTTTGTTACCGCAGTCTGAGTTGACACCGCAGCGTTTGAGTGATGAGCTTGCAGCACTTGATCGTCATACTTGCTTGGAGATGGCAAAGAAAGGTCACGCCCTTGCTAATCGTAGTGCCAGTAAGCAAGTTGCTGATATCATTTGGCAAGCGTTGTAGCTTATATCATAAGCCTTTGCTTTCATGACTGATTGTTTTCCGTAACTAAGTTTTTTAATTCATCATATTTTATTAGCCTTTAATAAAGAGAAATCCTTATGTCTACCTCTGCGAAAGCTCTACCTAAGCGTTTGATTGAAATACCAGAAATGCGCCGTATTCAGCATTTGCATTTTATCGGTATTGGCGGTTCAGGTATGTGCGGTATCGCTGAGGTTATGAATAATCAAGGCTATCAAGTTAGCGGTTCTGACATCGCTGATAGCGTGATTACTCGACGTCTACAGCAAATTGGTATCGAAATATCGATTGGTCATGATTCCAAAAATATTGCCAATGCGGATGTCATCGTCGTATCGTCAGCGATTGACCGCAGCAATCCTGAAGTAAAAGCAGCACTAGAAGCGCGTCTGCCAGTGGTTCGACGCGCTGATATGCTAGGCGAGTTAATGCGTTATCGTCATGGTATTGCCGTTGCTGGCGCACATGGCAAGACCACAACGACTAGTTTGCTGACTACTATGATGGCAGAAGGACAGCTCGATCCGACCTACGTGATTGGCGGTAAGCTAAATGCCTCAGGGAAAAATGCCGCGCTTGGCAGTAGTCGTTATTTGGTTGCTGAAGCAGACGAGTCTGACGCGTCGTTTTTGTCATTGCATCCGATGGCCGCGATTGTCACTAATATCGACCAAGACCATATGGAGACCTATGAAAACAGCTTCGATAAACTAAAAGCTGCTTACATTCAGTTTTTACAAAATATGCCGTTTTATGGCTTGGCTGTGGTGTGCGGTGATGACCCTGAGCTGTATGCGATGATTGATGATATTGGCCGTCCCGTACTGACTTTTGGTCTTGAGCCGTTTAACGATGTACAGGCAATTGACTTGGTTACTGAGGGTACTAAGACGCACTTTACCGTATTGCGCCGCGACCGTGAGCCGCTACGCTTGACATTAAATATCCCTGGTACGCATAACGTCTATAACGCCCTTGCTGCTATTACCATGGCAACCGATGAAGGCGTCGATGACGAAGCGATTAAGCGCGCACTGCAGAAATTCGAAGGGGTCGGCCGCCGCTTTGAGCAGCATGCCTCTGTGGATATTGATGATGGTAATGTTTTGTTGATTGATGATTATGGTCACCATCCAAAAGAAGTCGATGCCACTATCAAAGCGGCTCGCCAGAGTTTTCCTGATCGTCGTCTAGTGATGCTGTTTCAGCCGCATCGTTATAGCCGTACGCGTGACTGCTATGATGATTTCGTCGAAGTACTCTCAAGCGTTGATGAGCTATTATTATTAGAAGTATATTCAGCAGGCGAAAGCCCGATTGCAGGTGCTGATACTAAGTCATTAGCACGCAGTATTCGCTTGCGTGGCGAAGTTGAACCAACGATTATTGATAAGGACAATCTAGCGCCTGTCATGCAACGCTTATTAAAAGCAAATGACATGCTTATCACTCAAGGTGCCGGTAATGTGGGACAGATATCTATCGACTTGGCTGCAAACAATCTCTATATCCAGTAAGCTAGAAGAATTTTAGGAACTATCTACATGTCTATTAACAATCAAGAAAATGCAAAAAACCTTAACGAAGCCATAAATGATGCCGAGAATACGACGCTTATTACTAATCCAGAGTCTGCTTTAGCAGCAGCTGCGCAAGCAGAGAAAGATACTATGGACAATAACCAGCCAAAGCAAGACACACTATTAACTGTCGCTCCTAGCAAAGTGAAAGATGCGAGTGAGTTTGGTAAGGTGGCTGTCGTTTATGGTGGCAGTAGCAATGAGCGCAGCGTGTCATTGGACAGTGGGGCCGCCGTATTGCAAGCGCTACAAAATCAAGGCGTCGATGCCACTCATTTTGATCCTAAGCATCAAGACATTACTGAGCTTCGTGACTATGATCGCGTGTTTAACGTGTTACATGGTCGCGGCGGCGAAGATGGTTTGCTACAAGGCGTGTTGCAATGGTTTGATATTCCGCAAACAGGTTCAGGGATTTTAGCATCAGCCTTAGGAATGGATAAAGTTCGTACTAAGCAGTTGTGGCAGGGTTGCGGGTTATCAACGGCACCATTTTCATTGTTGACAGCTGATACCGACTGGCAGCAAGTGGTGAATATGCTGGGTTTACCTTTAATTATTAAACCTGTACATGAAGGTTCAAGTATTGGCATGACTAAGGTCAACCATCTTGACGAGTTGCCTGCTGCCTATGCAACGGCAGTACAGTGTGGCGATGTAGTAATGGCTGAACGCTGGATTACGGGTCGTGAGTTTACAATTGTTATTATTGATGAGGAAGCCTATCCAGTTATTCGTTTAGAACCTGCTGATATCACTAACTTTTACGATTTTGAAGCTAAATATAATCGCAATGATACTGGCTATTATATTCCTTGTGGACTCAGTAGTAGTGATGAAAAACATTTGCAAGACCTGAGCCTTGCTGCGTTCCGTGCCGTTGATGCAAAAGGCTGGGGACGTGTCGATGCTATGCAAGATGAAGCTGGCAATTTTTGGTTACTTGAAATCAATACGGTACCTGGTATGACCAGTCATAGCTTAGTCCCGATGGCAGCTAAAGCACGAGGTATGGACTTTGATACCTTATGCTGGCACATACTGGCACAAACACTTTAATAGAGAGAAACTATTCATTAGAGATTGTCTTGTAGTATCGTGTTAGAGAGCTTATCGCTGCTACTTTACAATAAATAGAGCTTAGTACTATTTATTAAGATAAATTGCTAATATTTTTAGTGCTATATTGAACAAAACGGATATAATGCATCCTAAGATTGTATCGCTAGCCCTGCTATAACACAGCTTCCTGTAAACTTGTGTAAAATCGCTAGTTACAGCATGGGTTAGGCTATTGTTTACCATCAAAATACGTTAATATTGTAATGATTACCCTATGTTGGTGATATTTATCTCATTTTAGGCGTTTATCGTGTATTGAGAGACAAAGCATTAAAGTTTGATGGCTTTTATAGCAAAACGGTCATAGCAAAACAGTAGTTATTTAATCGAAATATTTAGTAAGCTAAAATATATACAAGGTATAGGGGCAAACGCGGTTATGGCTCAAACTGTCAATGGAACAACTGACTTGATGAGTGATGACGCCCGTCGCCCGAGATCCAGCTTGCAAGTACCTACTTGGGTTAAGTATTTTTTTATGACTCTTGTAGTAGGGCTATTGTTATTAATATTAATGATGGGTGGTAAGGCTCTACGTGATGCACCGCCAGCTGCTATTCATGTCAATACACAAGATTTGACCACTGCTCAATATCAAGCTTTGCAACAGACTATGAGTCAGCAAACAGTAAGTAGTTTTTTTACAACTGACTTGCAGGCGTTGCGAGATATTGCAATGGGACTTGCTTGGGTCGATCAGATCAGTGTGACTCGAGATTGGCAGCGTGGTATCGTCATCACAGCATTACCTAAGCAGGCAGTAGCCAATTTTGGTACAGAACGTTTAGTCGATGCTCAAGGTGCAGTATTCGTGCCAGCAGACAGCGAAGAGTTAACCAAGCCAAAATTTGCTACGTTGCAAGGTGAGATGAACCAAGCGCCTGTTATTATGCAGCAAATGCAGCAGATTAATGATTGGTATGCACCGCTTGATATGCGAGTTGAGGATATCATTCTAACACCGCGTATGACTTGGTTAGTACGTTTCGATAATGGTCTAAGGGTTATTGTCGATAACGAAAATACCGCGCAAAAGTTACTTAATTTAAGCCAGCTTTTAAGCAATCAGTTAAGTGACCGCCGTGAGAATATGCAGTCGGTAGATTTAAGATATAAGAACGGTTTTACCGTTGCATGGAAGACTGAAGTGCCACAAGTAGAACCAGTGGTAGCTCAACCTGTAACGTAAACTAGTCTTACCTGTACAACAGTTTTGCCGTCTTTGTGCTATAGATGATGTATAAATTCAAAATAGTACTGTTCTAATGATTTAATGGAGACGTCATGTAGTCTCCTGTTTAGCGATAATTTGTTTGGTACCATGAAAAATACTGAAAATCTGGTTGTTGTCCATCTGAGTGCCACTGCAGTCTATGTCGTGATCGGCAGCGTTGTGTCTGCAAAAGACATACGTATTATGGGTGTTGGGCAAGTTAAAAATAGCGATTTTTATCAAGGTCAAATCAAACATCGTGAACGCTTGCAAGGTGCCATCAAACAAGCCATTCAAGATGCTGAAGATACAGCGAACTGCCGTGTACATAGTGTATGGTTGACCTTAGCTACTCCTGAATTGTCTAGCAAAAACAGTGTCGGTAATGTAGCGGTCGAGGAAGAGACTGTACGTGCTAAAGATATGGTACAAGCATTATCCAATGCTAAATCGCAAGATTTACCGTCTGATTATTATTTGATGCACTGCTGTCAGCAAGGTATTTATATTGATGAGCAAGAAGCAATGGTTGATGATGCTATTGAGATGATTGCAAAAAACATCACAGTCATGTATCACATGATGATGATGCCGGTCTCTAGCCGTCAAAATATACAAAAGCTGCTGCAAGGGTGTGATGTTGGTATCGATCATATTGTTTTTGATGCAGTAACGAGCGCCGAATATAGTTTAATGGGTGAAGAACGCCAACAAGGTGTTTGCCTAGTAGATATAGGCGCAAGTACTACTAGTATTTGCGTGTATAAAGAAAATAAGCTTATTTTTACTCATTGTATCGCAAGTGGTAGCCATGAAGTAACAATGGATATTTCAGCTGATATCGGTATTTCTATGATAGAAGCCGAAAAGCTCAAAAAATCACATGGTACAGTCGATATAAATAGTATGGATCCAAGCTCGTTTTTTATTTTTAAACCGCAAGGTACAGGTGACGAGGTCAATGTCAGTCTTTATAATCTAGCACGCATTATTGAAGCGCGTTATGTACAGATATTTACTGAAGTCATTCGACAGTTACATGAGGCAGATCTGTTAAGTTATATCGATCGCGGTATTGTACTTACTGGTGGTGGTAGTACCATTAAAGGTATGATACCTTTTGCCAAAAGACTGTTAAAAATGCCAGTGGTGCTGTCTAACACACATCCTGCTATCAGTGCTTATAATCATTTTGATAATGAAGAGTCATTTAAGCAGCTGAATATACAGGTCAATGATCGTGCTTATCAAACTGCATTCGGAACTTTACTCTATAGTCAAAGTGAGCAGTTTCGTCACAGTGAGCAAAGTGAACCTGACGCTATTAAACAGGGCCGAATAAAAGGTACTTTCCAAAGTGTCGGTCATCGTTTCACTAGCGTTCTTAAAAAAATACTTTAGAGTATTTAGAATAAAGTATTTAAAAGCATAAACGTTTGTAATCGTCTTTGAAGTGCGCTATCTCAATCTAACGATTAATACGTTTATTTGACAAAATACTGTAGTACTGCGAGACCATATTATTAGCGTAGCGCATTTAGATAGAGGTTTGACACATATCAACTAAGCCTCAGCTTTATTATCTTATTTTATTTGTATGCATTTATATATAGTAAGTCGATAGTACTTTATGCGAGTGCGTTACCACGTATCGACCATCACGCTATCTGCAACTGGAGAATCTTTTTTATGTCAAAATACACCATGCCAGATGATAACCAGCCTCAAAATAATGGCCAAGCTCGTTTTACCGTATTCGGTGTTGGCGGCGGTGGCGGTAATGCAGTCGAACATATGGTACAGCAAGGTATCAAAGGCGTGACGTTTATTTGT
This sequence comes from Psychrobacter sp. S1-30-MNA-CIBAN-0213, assembly GCF_040309845.1. Lineage (NCBI taxonomy): Bacteria > Pseudomonadati > Pseudomonadota > Gammaproteobacteria > Moraxellales > Moraxellaceae > Psychrobacter > Psychrobacter sp. S1-30-MNA-CIBAN-0213. The sequence goes on from NZ_JBEOPE010000003.1 coordinate 209,397, forward strand.
GCCAATACTGATAGACAAGCCCTTGATCGCCTGACAGTACCGCATAAATTGCAGCTTGGTGCGAAGAGTAATCGTGGCTTAGGTGCTGGTGCTAACCCAGAAGTTGGGCGTGAAGCTGCAGAAAGCGAAGAGGAAGCGATTCGAACTTTGCTTGAAAACTCAGATATGGTATTCATTACTGCTGGCATGGGTGGTGGTACAGGTACTGGTGCAGCTCCTGTCATTGCGCGTATCGCGAAAGAGATGGAAGTTTTGACCGTTGCGGTCGTTACGACACCATTTAAGTTTGAAGGCGGCAAGCGTAACAAATCTGCTAAAGCAGGCATTGAGCAATTGACAAACTTCGTTGATTCTATCATTACTATTCCTAATGACAAGCTTATGAGTGTCTATGGTAATATTTCAATGAAAGACGCGTTTAAAAAAGCGGATGATGTGTTATTGCATGCAGTGCAGGGTATTGCTGAAACTATTGCGCGCTCCGGTCTTGTTAACATTGACTTCAATGATATTCGTACTGCGATGACAGCTAAAGGTCACGCTATGATGGGTGTCGGGCGTGCTAGTGGTGATGATCGTGCGCGTCAAGCCACTGAAAAGGCAATCAAGTCACCGTTGTTAGATGATCTATGCTTAGAAAATGCCAAAGGCTTATTAGTCAACGTTATCTCTTCAGAAACTCTATCATTAGATGAATTCAGTCAGATCAGTGAAATTGTGGAAGGTATCACAGATACTGATGAAGCGAACATTTTCTATGGTTCCGTTGTTGATGAAGAGATGGGCGATGATTTACATGTTACGGTTATCGCAACAGGTTTGACGTTGGATGAAAAGGTGAGTGAAGCACCTAAAGTTCAACAATCAGTGCCTTCTGTGACCAGCACGCAACCAGTAGATCCCAATCTGCATACCAGTGCTTTGAACAGTCAAAAGCATTCACAAAACCAGGCATATCAAGATACTGGAGCACGTTCTGCACCTGCTCAAGAGCAACCACAGACTAAAACTAATAGTATTCAAGACTATCTTAAACGTCAGCAGAATAAGTAATTAATCTGTTTTAAGTTGCACTAATATTAATATATTGTATGGTTTTTACAACGGTTTTTAGATTATAAAGTCTTAATAAATTATCAACAGTGATGTCAGTTTTATAAAGAGCCAGCGTAGCAACGCTGGCTCTTTTGTATTTATAATCTGTTAATAGTAGATATTTAAAAGGTTTTAACATAGTTTTAGCTAAAAAATTGGTGTTAATTAGGCAAGTCATTAATAAGTTAATAATGAAAAACAGTTCATCATAAGCTGGGTCAATCATAGAAATGAGTAAATTACTGATTTTTGACTATAGCGAATTGATAGGAGCTAGTGGTACACTATGGCAATTGTAACAAAATATGTGAGAAAGCAGCCATGAATCAACGAACCATAAAAACAGCTATAGCTATTACAGGTATCGGTCTGCACAGTGGCGAGCCTGTTGATTTAGAGTTTCATCCACAACCTGTTAACACTGGAGTGGTTTTTGAGCGCTCAGATATTGAGGGTAGTGAGCCGATTCCAGCTAGTGCTTTTTTAGTACAAGATACCATGATGTCATCAAATCTTGTATTTGGTGGTACGCGCGTCGGTACGGTTGAGCATTTATTAAGTGCAATAGCAGGACTTGGTATAGATAACCTGTTAATAAGAGTATCTGCGAGCGAAATTCCGATTATGGATGGTAGTGCCTCACCTTTTGTGGGCTTACTATTGCAAGCAGGCTTCACTGAACAAGATGAGTTAAAGAAGTTTCTGCGTATTGTCCGACCAGTTCGTGTCGATGTTGATGATAAGTGGGCAGAACTGCGTCCTTATGAAGGATTTGAATTAAATTTTGAGATTGATTTTGATCATCCAGCTTTCGATAAAGACTTTCAACATGCTCAACTTAACTTTTCAACACAAAATTTCATCGAGCAATTAAGTGAGGCGCGTACTTTTGGATTTTTACAGGATATTGAGACGTTAAGACAAAACAACTTAGCGTTGGGCGGTAGTATGGACAATGCGATTGTCATTGATGATGCTCGTATATTAAATGCTGGTGGGTTACGCTTTGCTGATGAGTTCGTTCGCCATAAGATTTTAGATGCTTTAGGCGATTTATATTTGATTGGATATCCTATTATAGGTCGTTTTAATGCCTATAAATCAGGACACGCCTTAAACAATATGTTAGTACGTGAAATCTTATCAGATGCAAATAACTTTGAAATTGTAACTTTTGATGACAATGTAACCTGTCCTATCGAATATTTACCTCTAACAGGTCTAACTGTTGAAGGATGAATACAGGAATATACACGAAGTATCGCAACATTTACGTAAGATTACATATTTTGGGAATATCAACGTTCAAATTATAATCACATTGAAAAATATATACTTTCATATTTTTTAATAACTAGGCTCTAGCCTAGACAATATAAAAGCTTTGGACAGTAAAAAAATCATCTGCTAGTCAAATCCTTAATAGGGATAGAGCTGACAGATGATTTTTTTTGTTTATAGAATTACAAAAATGCAGCGTTACCATGTCGATTTTCTGTTTTTATTTACATAAGATTACATTGTAAGATGCGAAATTTTACTCATTTGCTAGTCGTAAAAGTGCTTTTTTGAGCTTTTCATCAGTGGTGACATGCTTTGCAGCCTGTGCTATAGTCCGCTTTGTGTTTTGGCTAAGAGCCTGATTTTCATTGGCTTTATCATGTTTAAGATTATTAGTTAGTGATGATAATTTTTCTTTATACGATGAATTATTAGTATTGGTTTTCGATACTACTACGCGAATCTTCTTAAGTTGTTGAAATGTAATTGACTGCGTTGTCAGTACTTGTAGATATGCATGTTGTAAGTATCGAATATGATTGGCTGCAGTAACTGAGGCTACGCTTAGTGTTAATTGCTCAGAGCTCAGACCTACAACCCAGCAGGTATTAAGTATTTCTTCAGGTAGACAGTCTACCAATAGCGTTTTTATCTCATTGGTTACTTGTGTATAAAGACGCATATCATCAGCTAGTGTTTGAGGTAGTGCGCTACCAGCAAATGCTTGATGGTCGATAAGCTCAGCAAGACGATTAGGCTGTTTTTTTGACATCGTGTTTACTCATCAATTAGGTGATAAAAGCCGATTTATAAAATAAATATGCCTAATATCAGTATATATAGAATATAAAGCGAGCTGTTTAAGAGGCGAATAACCAAACTGGCAATAATGCCTGTGTTAATCGTCATAGACTGAATAGTTAGCTGCTGTACTAAGGATTTTATCATGGTTATTCAATGGTACATCCTCTAAATCAATTAATGCTTTGTCACGGATGACGAGCAATCTTGTATTAACAAATAGGTAGTAAATTTATGAAACAAGCTTTATTAATTTTGTCAGTACTGGGAATGGGTTTAGCACAAACGAGTGGTGCTGCCGAAACCACCTTTCAACCAAATAATACCTTGAGTCATACCATCACAAATATTTCAGTTTCTCAAAACTATGGTTCTAGCCGCAACGTCTATAGCACCAATAGTGGCGCCCATGTCTTTAGCAATGATGAAATCAGTCAAGCTATCGACAATCTAAGTGCTCATGCCAAACAAAAAGAATATCAGTTAGCATCGTTAACCAATCGCTTATCATATGAGCGTCAGCAGCAAGCTAGTAGCAGAGTACCAGATAGTAACTCAGCTCCTGCTATCGCCGCTGCTCGTGCGTCACGAGTTGCTTTGTCTAGAAGCTCTGGATATTGTGCCCGTTATGTACGTAAAGCTTTACAGTCAGCTGGTTACGAATTTACGCCTAATCCTTCAGCTTATCAGTATGCCTCTCGCGGCACACTTGCTAACGCAGGTTTTACCAAAATCAGCAATGACATGCCGCCACAAGTAGGTGATGTCGTAGTCTATGATCGCAGCTCACAACGTCCGCATGGCCATATCCAAATTTTTGACGGTTCAGGATGGGTTTCTGATTTCCGTCAGAACAGTATTAGCCCATACAGCGGCGTTCATAACTATACTACATGGCGTGATTCGCAGTACGTTGATGATGCTTCAGATCGTGGTATCTACCTTGCTATGGCTGACAAATAAAGTCTGATTAAGTAGCCGTAAGCTAAAAATTGACCGTTTTCTCCTAACTCAGTAATGCTCTTTATGACATTACTGAGTTTTTTTATGTTTATTCTTATACTTGTTAAACTGCAATCAAAAACATCTGTTTTTAGCTGTCTGATAAGGTCGTCTAATAATTATAAAGCTCATTTAAGACAACTTTGATTTAGACAGTGCAGCTTGGTAATCCAGTTTTGACCAATGATACTGCTGATGAAAGTCGGGCGGGGCAGCATGAGCCGATGCGAAGTATAAATTGGTTTTATCAAAACGTAGAATTACGCAAGGATGTAGCAGCTCGATACCAATATCAGCAGGCGATTCAGAATTGGAATAGTCAGATGATATTTGTTCTAAATACAATCCAAAGATACGTTGATACTGATAGTATGGAATAAATTTAGCAGCAGTTAAATCTATAGCGAGACTTGCCAGTCTAAGAGATGGTTTCAGACCAATTACGCTTTTTATCTGTTGGCCTGAAAAGTTGTCTTTCCAAATGATATGAGCCTTTGTCTTGCTATCTGATTGTAGTAATGCTTCTGGAGGTAGCGTCGATGGAGTGCGATAGTCGTTAAACTTATACAGTGCATATTGCCCATTGGGGCTGGCGTTGATTTCGATATAGCTGGTCGTTTCGTTATCACCAATAGCTTTACTACTAATAAAACACTCCAAGCAAGTCTGCTCCCACAAGTAATCATTGAAACTGACCTGTGTTTGTTGCCATGCGGGCCAATCTAGTTGCGCAGCTAAGGTAGGTGATGGCAGCTGAACTTGATAACTCAGCCAAAGTTGTCGCTTGGGCTGATAAATGATTGAAGCACTTACGCTAATTCGAATTTGCAGGAGCTGATCAATGGGTACACCAATCTGCTTTGCATCTGTAAATAGATTTTCGGTTGCAAGTTTTAGGTTGAATAGCTGACTCATGACAAAAGTGACCTAACAGAGATTTTCAATATAGAATATATTAAGTGAGAGATAACATAAAAGCCGCGAGCAATGATGCGTCGCGGCTTTTATAATTATAACCGTTGTATGGGTTTAACCAATATCATTCATTGCTCATTTGCTATTGAGCATGGCGTACTAGGTTTGACAACTTAGGGTTGGCATTTGGATTCTGGCGTAGTAATAATGCCATACGTCCAATAGTATGAATCACCTCAGCCTTAGCAGCAGTAGCAAGTTCCGTACTGACCAAGTCGCGGTCATGTTTACTACCAGCAGGTAGTTTTACTTTAATAAGTTCATGATCAGTCAAAGCACGGTCAATCTCTTCAGTGATGGCAGGAGTAATGCCATTATTACCGATCATAACGACAGGTTTGAGCTCATGACCAATACCTTTTAAGCGTTTAATCGTAGCGTTATCGAGTTGCATAGTATTCCTAAATTCTAGTAAAAATAAAAGACAGTCTTAAAATAGTTGCGTTGTTATAACGAGTCATAATAAATAAGAAGCAATGTTATTTAAACAATATCATTAAAACAATGTTATTAAAAAAGTTAATATTCATTATAAATAATCTGTGACCATCTTGCATGAAATCATCAGTATTTTGCACGATTTTACGTGATGAAAATGTTAAACTGATTAACTCGCCGCATTATAGACGCTGCTGAGTCATAAAGCTGTTAAATCATTACTAATGCTATTAATTTTATTAACTATATAGATTTATTCTAAATAGGCAGTCTTAAAAGTAAAATAGGCATTGCAGATTTAATGCTTAAACCCCACTACAGGTAAATACTGTCGAATATAAAAAATATAAATATAAATTTAAATAGTTGTACATTGGTAAGTTGTCACGTTGTCACGTTGTCACGTTGTCACGTTGTCACGTTGTCACGTTGTCACGTTGTCACGTTGTCACGTTGTAAAGTAATAGGAGCAGGTATTTTGGCCACGCGTATTGAGAATAAAGGTTTGTCAAAAAGTAGTAGTGCTTGGATGAAAGAGCATATTGACGACTATTATGTGAAACAAGCACAAAAAGATGGCTACCGTGCACGTGCTGCTTATAAGTTGCTTGAGATAAACGATAAAGCCAAATTGATATCTCCTGGTATGACTGTAGTAGATTTAGGCAGTGCTCCTGGCAGTTGGTCACAGGTTGCAATTAAACTAGTTGGTGAACGAGGTACTTTAATTGCGTCTGATATCTTGCCTATGGATGCTTTAGCAGATGTGAAGTTTATTCAAGGCGACTTTAGAGAAGCAGAAGTTTTTGACAAAATCATGGCTGAGGTCGGTGGCAAGCAAGTAGATGTGGTATTGTCTGATATGGCACCTAACACAGCAGGGAATAGTTCTATTGATCAACCCCGAATGATGTACTTATGCGAGCTGGCTGTAGACTTTGCTTTGGATACCTTACCAGAAGGTGGCGCGCTTATTATGAAAGTGTTTCAAGGTGAGGGCTCACAAGAATTACGCAAGCAGATGCAGTCTAAATTTAGTAAGATTCGTAGTATGAAGCCTGCAGCATCCAGACCACGATCAAAAGAGATGTTCTGGATAGCAATAAAATAACTTGTTATTTCAATAGGTTATAGCTAATAAATAGTCTATTATTAACTTTATAAAATACGTCATATAAGGTGCGAAAACCGCTACAATTGTTAACTGAATAAACGCAGCTTTCGCTTGAATTGTGTAGGTTAAAACCACATATCATAATATATTAACTTTGTTTTGTTTCAAGCAAAGTCGTCTGATAATGTATGATGAATTTATATTACATTTATATATGGGCGTCACGTGTTTAGTAAACACACCAATAAGTAAGGGATGGGAATAACTAGTGAGCGACATGGTAAAAAATACCTTATTGTGGCTGGTGGTAATCGGCGTTTTGGTGCTGGTGTTTAGTGGCTTTGATCAATCATCTGAGCCAGATAACCTTAACTACTCTGAGTTTGTGACCGCAGTGTCCGAAAACCAAGTAGCCAGTGTTGAGATTGACGGCGAGCAAATCATCGGCGAGAAGAAAAATGGCTCATCTTTTGAGACCATTAGGCCAGCTGTGACTGATGAGCAGCTAATGCCACTATTGCGTGAGAACCAAGTCGAAGTCCAAGGGACTGCGCCTAAACGTCAAAGCGTGTTAATGCAATTGTTAATAGCCAGTTTCCCAATCCTATTGATTATTGGTCTGTTCTTGTTCTTCATGCGTAACATGCAAGGGGGCGCTGGCGGTAAGGGCGGCGGTCCAATGAGCTTTGGTAAATCTAAAGCTAAAATGCTGACTGAAGACCAAATCAACGTCAACTTCGAAGACGTTGCTGGTTGTGAAGAAGCCAAAGAAGAAGTGGTGGAAGTTGTCGAGTTCTTACGTGATCCCGATAAGTTTACCAAGCTTGGTGCGACGATTCCACGTGGTATTCTGATGGTAGGTCCTCCTGGTACTGGTAAAACGTTGCTAGCACGAGCCATTGCTGGTGAAGCTAAAGTACCGTTCTTCTCAATTTCAGGTTCTGACTTTGTTGAGATGTTCGTCGGTGTCGGTGCATCTCGTGTACGTGACATGTTTGAACAAGCCAAGAAAAGTGCGCCTTGTATCATCTTTATTGATGAGATTGATGCAGTCGGTCGCCATCGTGGCTCTGGTATGGGCGGCGGTAATGACGAGCGTGAACAGACGCTTAACCAGTTGCTGGTCGAGATGGATGGTTTTGAAGGTAATGAAGGCGTTATTGTCATCGCTGCGACTAACCGTGCAGATGTTCTCGATAAAGCATTGTTGCGTCCGGGTCGTTTTGACCGTCAGGTGCAAGTAGGCTTGCCAGATATTAAAGGCCGTGAGCAAATTTTAAAAGTGCATTTGAGAAAACTACCGAATACTATCGGTGTTGATGCCAATGCACTTGCTCGTGGTACTCCTGGATTCAGTGGCGCACAGCTTGCTAACCTTGTAAACGAAGCAGCATTGTTTGCAGCACGTCGTAATAAAACTAGCGTCGACATGAATGATTTTGAAGATGCTAAAGATAAGTTGTACATGGGTCCTGAGCGTAAATCAATGGTGATACGCGAAGAAGAGCGCCGTGCAACTGCTTATCATGAGGCGGGCCATGCATTGGTCGCTGAGCTATTGCCAGGTACAGATCCTGTGCATAAAGTGACTATTATGCCGCGTGGTTTTGCGCTTGGTGTGACTTGGCAATTGCCTGAGCACGATCAAACTAGTATGTATAAGTCAAAAATGCTAAGCGATATCGCTATATTATTCGGTGGTCGTATTGCTGAAGAAGTATTTATTAATCAGCAGTCGACAGGCGCTTCTAACGACTTTGAGCGTGCAACTAAAATGGCGCGCGCCATGGTTACTAAGTATGGTATGTCTGATGCCCTTGGTATTATGGTGTATGAAGATGATGATAGCTCGCAAGGATATTTCGGTTCTAGTAACCGTACTATCTCAGAAGCGACGCAGCAAAAAGTTGATGAAGAAGTACGCCGGATGTTAGAAGAGCAGTATGATATTGCTCGTGAGCTGATCGAAGGTAATCAAGATAAAATGCATGCAATGGTTGATGCCTTAATGAAATGGGAAACGATTGACCGTGATCAGTTGCAGGATATCCTAGCAGGTGAAGATCCACGTCCACCAAAAGTTTACCAACATGAAGTCAATCTCGCAAAAGGTAATATTAAGCCAACGGGTTTAACTCCACCACCATTGCCAGCGATGTAAAATTAAAAGTCATTCAATAATTTATGCAAAAGCCCTTTTTCTTAAAGGGCTTTTTTATTGGTATAAATTTACTGGTATGATGAGCTAAATTTATTTGCTTCGGTATTTATTTTCTTGAAGAACATAACTGAGATCGATCATTTAGCAAAGCATATTTATTTATAAAACAATTATTAATAATGGATTAATTATGGCATTGTTCCTCCCTTTACCAGCTTATACTCTGTCTAGTGGCAATAAAGTTTTAGATTTATCTCAACCACATATAATGGGCATTTTGAATGTAACACCTGACTCATTCTCCGATGGTGGACAATTCAATGCCATTGATAAAGCCGTTGCACACTGTCAAGAAATGCTGGAGGCAGGAGCGACTATTATTGATATTGGGGGCGAATCTACACGTCCAAATGCGGATGCCGTTGACACTATTGAAGAAGTACAGCGCGTGGTGCCAGTTGTCAAAGCCATCAGACAATATCTTGGCGATGCAGTTTGGCTATCTATTGATACTAGTAATCCTGCAGTTATAGAGACTGCGTTTGAAGCAGGTGCAGACATTTGGAATGATGTGCGTGCTCTCAAGCGCGAGGGTGCAGTATCTATGGCGGTCAAACTTGATATACCAGTGATGCTTATGCATATGCGTGGTGAGCCGACAACCATGAATCATTTAGCGCAGTATAATAATGTAGTTAGCGATGTCATTGCTGAGTTAGCCGCTCGTATCGATGAGGTAACAAGCTTCGGCGTGAAGCGTGATAAGATAATTATTGACCCAGGATTTGGTTTTGCTAAAAACTATGACCATCACTGCGCCTTATTAACACAGCTTGATAGCTTGCAAATACTTGGGTTACCAATGATGTTTGGTGTTTCGCGCAAGCGTTTTTTAGCAGAAGTATTGGCCAATAGCGGAGTCAACATGATCGCAGAGACTAAGGCATCTGATCGTGATGCAGTAGGGACTGCCGCTGGCTTGCTGGCTTTGCAACAAGGCGCAAGCATTATTCGTACCCATAATGTGCCAATGATGCAGCAGGCAGTGGCATTATGGAAACAGTTATCCACTCATAATCAGCATAAAGCCTAACTATCATAATTATTATTCGATGATTAAAAATCAAACTTCTATTTAAATATATCTTTAATTGAGACCGTACCTATGACAGCAATAACCCAACCAGAACCAACTAACGAACAGCGCCGTATTATTTATCAAGCACGCCGTGGATTAAAAGAGTTAGATTTCTATATTGATCCTTACGTTAAAGAGCTTTACTTGACAGCAGCGCCTGCTGAGCAAGAGGCTTTTGCGCAAATGCTTACTCATGAAGACCCAGATTTACTGGATTACTTTACCAATCAAGCTCGTCCAGAAAACGAAGCGATATGGACATTAGTAAATAAAATTAAGACATGGCGCCATGCTAAAGATTCACTATAAAAATCTGGTTCTCTCTTATGCTTGACAACGCTGTGGCTCCGTCGCAAACCAATCCGTTACGTATTGATACTGCTGTTAATTCTAGCAGTTATCTTCGTGCGCTCATATATGTCGGATTGCTAAGTGCGCTGGTATTACTATTATGGCTTGCCGAATTATCATTGTGGCAAGATGTTGTGATACTGGTTGTCAGTGCAGTAGTAGTAAGCTATTTGGCTTTATCACGTCCAATATTGTTACATTTGAGTCAGCCACCTTTGTATAAGCAAGTGAGTCAGGATTGGCAATTACTTATGCGTACTGGTCGCGGCGATGAGCTATGGCTGGCTGAGCTTAATAATATACATCGTTATCATTGGTTGATAACTTTTGAATTTATGACTGTCGAGCCTTTTAAGCGCACTCTGACAGTGACCGTTTTTCGTGATCAAGTCAGTCGTAATGAATGGCGACAGCTAAATATTTTAGCGAATATATCAGGTGAAAAAATTGTTTAAAGTCGTCTGTTTCAGGCAAAATTTACATGGGTAATATGATTGTATAAATTTTTTATATTCAATGTTTCATTATTCTTTAACGAAGTCCTACGCGTTATAACAAAATACCTATCCTGCTAGTTAAAACGGTTTGTTATATTAGATAGCAGGTCAGATTATGCTTTTAACAGCTCTGATGTCAGGTATGACAATACGATTATAAATAATAAGAGGATAATACTATGAGTTTATTAGGAAATTTAATTACACAAGTCACCCGTAGTGCTATGGATCCAGAAGATTCTAAACGCAACCCAGTCAATCAGAATATTAATCCGCGTCGTACTGGTGGTCTTGGTGATATTTTAGGTGGGGTATTAACAGGTAGTCGCAATCAAACACGTGAATATAATCCGCAACAATACGATAAACAGCCAGGTAATGGCTTTGGTTTGGATGATATTTTAGGAGGTTTGACTGGTGGCAATCAGCGCGGTGGTATGAGCTCTGGTGCAGGCGGCTTAGGTGATATCTTAGGTAGCGTATTAGGCAGTCAGCGTACTAGAAGCGGTTTCGGTGGTAAAGGTATGCTAGTGGCGGCTCTTATGCCTATGGTACTAAGCTGGATTCAACGTAACGGTGGACTTAGCGGCGCATTGTCTAAAGTCACAGGAATGGGTTATGACAATCAAGCACGCTCTTGGATGAGTAATCATGAACTTAATGATAACTTGGATCCTAATGATGTCAGTCGTTTATTTGACGAGAATGAAATTCAACAAGTCGCTGCGCATACTGGTGCCAATGATGTAGAAGTACGCCAAGGTCTGGCTGAGCTACTGCCAGAAGTCTTTAATCAGCTAACGCCACATGGCAATTTGGACAATGAATCAGAAGCCAATCAAGAGATTGATCAGATTGTTAGTCAATTATCTAGTCGTCTTGGTACGCTAAAATAAGACAAGTATTTTTTAATTTCAGTACACTATGTTTTGGTTTAAAAAAGAGTGCGTTTAATAACGCACTCTTTTTTTATGGCCAATAATTAATAATCAGAAACTCGTGGCACTCTTAGCATTAAGTGACATTGTTAACATTAAATAGTTATGTTAAAAAAAGTGAGCAATAAAGCAGCATTAGTCTAATCGTTATATCATAGCTATATAATTAGTTAATGACTGCTTCATTATATGTTTTTTTATCTATTTACAGTTCCAGGTTTTGTTGAAGCTGATGAATAAGATATCACTACCTACTATACGCGTGATAAGGTTGAGCTGATGATGCCATTTAAACCTATTCCTGCCGCGATTGCCGTCTTAGTTGGCTTGATTATCTGGTTCGTTATTCCAGTTCCTGCTGACGTTACACCTGAAGCTTGGCATATGCTGGCGTTGTTTATTGCTACGATTGTTGCCATTATTGGTAAAGTTTTACCGATTGGCGCAATTGCCATTATTGCAGTGACATTAGTGGCTGTCACTGGCGTGACTAATGAGAGCCCGAAAGAGGCAATCAGTGATGCTCTCTCAAGCTACTCAAGCCCGCTTATTTGGCTGATCGGTATCGCGGTAATGATATCGCGAGGATTGATTAAGACTGGTTTGGGACGCCGTATTGCTTATTACTTTATCTCTATTTTCGGCAAAAAATCGATTGGTGTGGCTTATTCCCTAACTGCAGCTGAGTTAATGATTGCACCTATTACGCCCTCTAATACTGCCCGTGGTGGCGGTATTATTCACCCTATTATGAAATCCATCGCGCAGAGTTTCCATTCAACTCCAGAAGAAGGTACTCAAAAAAAGATTGGCCGTTATTTAGCAATGTGAATTATCATGCTAACCCAATCACTTCGGGCATGTTTATTACTGCAACCGCACCCAACCCTCTGGTCGTAGATTTAGTTAACAAAGCAACAGGTGGTGACATTCAACTGTCTTGGACAACATGGGCAGTGGCGATGTTTGTACCTGGGATGCTATGTTTAATATTGATGCCACTGGTCATTTATGTCATTTATCCACCTGACTTAAAAGTTACACCCAACGCCAAAAAATTCGCTACAGAAAATTTGGATGAAATGGGGAGTATCAGTAAGCAAGAAAAGATTATGCTCGGTGTCTTTGCACTGATGTTGATACTGTGGGCGAATATTCCTGCTCTTATATTCGGTGAAGCCTTTAGTGTTGATGCCACGACGACGGCTTTTATTGGATTGACGACTTTGATATTAACTGGTGTACTCACGTGGGAGGATGTGCTCAAAGAAAAGTCTGCTTGGGATACTATTATTTGGTTCGGTGCGCTAATTATGATGGCGTCTTACCTAAATAAGCTTGGTTTGATCAGCTGGTTTTCTAGCAACATCGAGTCAATGATTGGTACGACTGGGGTTGGTTGGATGGGTGCAGTAGCGATTTTGACCTTGGTTTATTTGTATATCCATTATTTCTTTGCCAGTACGACTGCTCATATTACAGCGCTATTCGCAGCCTTTTACGCAGTAGGGTTAAGCTTAGGTGCACCGCCAATGTTATATGCGTTAATACTTGCGGCAGCAGGCAACATCATGATGACCTTGACTCATTATGCGACAGGTACCGCTCCAGTTATCTTTAACTCAGATTATGTGACATTAGGGGAGTGGTGGGGTATTGGCGCGATAATGAGTGTGGTTAACTTAGTCGTTTGGATAGGTGCAGGTCTGGTTTGGTGGAAAGTGCTCGGCTATTATTAAACGTGCGTACATATTATTAATAGGGTTCATTCATTGCGTTCTAAATACTTTAACCTAATCAATCTGCAAGAAAATTAGCTAAAAGCGTTCATCTAACGTCTCTAACGTATAGTTGAGCGCGGCAAAACAGATATCACTCTTAAATCCACGATATTGTAAAAACCGCAGCTGGCGTGCTTTGTCTTTTTGCTCAATAGGGATGTCGTTTCCATATTTTTTGGTACGTGCAGCTACCGCAAGCTTTAGCCAGTCGACGCCTTCCACTAAGCTTTCTGGATCCTCATCAACGAACTCGCTAAATTCATCAGACTCTGTATTTGCCATGTCAATTAGCTCATCTATATTGCTAGGTATGGCTATTTTTTTGCGATAGAACTCTTGTTTGATGCGTCCACGTCCACGACCTTTACGGATATTTTCCCGAATAAGCATCAAGGTAGTACGGTAATCACTTTGATAACCCTTCTCTTCAAACTCATCGAGTAGTTCATCAATTTTGGTAGGATCTTGCTCTTTATCGAGTAGTTTTTGTTTTAATTCAGCTTTGCCATATTCGCGGCGCGATAAATAGTAAAACGCTAACCAGCGTAGGCGGCTTTCAGCTTTGATAGCATCTACTTCTGCTTGTCGCTGCTCAGGTGTACGTAGGTAAGCTTTTAACGCGGATGGTAAGTTGTCCGTTTGATTAACTTCACTACAGTCTTTTTCTGGCTCTGATAAGTGCTCATCGGTGCGACTAATTGTGTTGTCGTCGCTAATTTTATCTATATCTGAAAATTCTTTTATATTGGACTTATCGACTATAGCGTCAGCATGAACGTTACGTTTAACTTCTGCTAGCATCTCTTTGATACTTTGCGATGTAGGAAGCTGGTAAGTAGGTATTTCATTAGCTTCAGGCTCAAAATTGGCAGCCGGATGAAAGCGCTTTTTCCGCTTTTTCGATTTAGAATTAGAAGATTTGGATGAGTGGTCAGAAGAGAAAAATGAGGTAGTATCGTTGTCAGAGTTATCAAAGGTTTGAGAAGGCTCGTCATCCTTAAGATCTGCGCGCCTAGGACTAGATTTTGCATATTTTGATTTATCTACAGATTGTTTTATTTTGGCAGGTTTTTTAGATAAATACTTTTGAGTGGCTGTTTTTGGTTTAGAGACAGGAGTACTAGCTGAATCGGCTTCCGATTCAGCTAGAATTTCGGCTAATGTTTTAATTTTCATAAGAAATCAAGATTATTGATAATGATTAGTGATTAAGCTGCTATTGTACAGGTTCAGAGGCCAGTTCTGCATCGGCTTCATTAGCGTCCGTTGCTTTTGCTTCTTTTTTTGATCCAAGCTTTTCGTCACGAATTTTATCTTCAATCTCTTTGGCAATAGCAGGGTTCTCTTTCAAAAACAGCACAGAGTTGGCTTTACCTTGACCGATTTTTTCATCGCCATAGCTATACCACGAGCCTGCTTTGCCAACCGCACCAATCTCAACACCCAAGTCAATCACTTCGGCTAAGTGGTTAGTACCTTCACCATAAGTGATTTCAAACTCTGCTTGGCGGAAAGGCGGTGCCATCTTATTTTTGATAACTTTAACCCGAGTTTGGTTGCCGATGATTTCATCACCATTTTTAACCGCACCAATACGACGAATGTCCATACGCACTGAGGCGTAGAACTTAAGTGCGTTACCACCTGTTGTGGTCTCAGGGCTACCAAACATGACACCGATTTTCATACGGATTTGGTTAATAAATACTACCATACAGTTAGAGCGTTTAGCATTACCAGTAATCTTACGTAAGGCTTGGCTCATCAAGCGTGCTTGCAAACCCATATGTGAGTCGCCCATCTCGCCCTCAATCTCTGCACGCGGCGTCAAGGCAGCAACTGAATCAATAACAATCATATCAACCGCCCCAGAACGCACAAGCATGTCAGTGATTTCAAGCGCTTGCTCACCATTATCAGGCTGAGAGAGCAATAGTTCATCAGTATTCACGCCAAGCTTGCGCGCATAAACTGGATCTAGTGCATGCTCAGCATCAATAAAGGCACAGATACCACCTTGCTTTTGGCATTCTGCAATAGCTTGTAGCGTCATGGTAGTTTTACCAGAGCTTTCTGGGCCATAAATCTCAACGATACGGCCTTTTGGTAGGCCACCAATGCCAAGGGCAATGTCTAGACCTAATGAGCCTGTTGATACCACATCAACATCCAAAATGGCAGAGTCGTCACCTAGATGCATGATGGTGTTTTTGCCAAATTGCTTTTCAATTTGACCCAGTGCCGCTTTAAGTGCTTTGGCTTTATTGTCGTCCATAATGGAGTCCTTATCATAAAAGAGTAATTCGAAAGTTTGAATGTATAGTGATAATTAAACAAAAATTTTTAATACATGGGTCGTCTATCTTAACCTACTTTTAATTTCATATTTATCTTAGCTAAAACTCTATAAGAATACTTTGTCCCACTATACAGTAAAAAATATCGATAATAAAAGTAGAAAAAAGTTTGGAGAAGTGATGTCTTTAGGTGTGTTATTTGATGAAGTAATTATAGCAAAATCTGACTGCTACATCTTGACCTGATACAGAACAAGCGACAACAGCTGTCGCATGATTTAAATTGACGAAAAAGTTAAATGAAATAGTAGAAATTCTTACTATTAATATGGTAACTTAGACTCACTACCAGCCAAATTTGTCAATAAAAATATTAAGTTGTCCACAGAAAATAATAGGCTCTAAAGTCTCGTTCGTGAAACATAGGTTAGTATGAAAAATATTTGAAATTAATTTCTAAAAAGTTATTTTTACTTTTTTAATAACATAAGTTATTGATTCTAATATTAATTTAAATTGTACAAAAAGTGAACGATTTTACCTAAGGCATTAGTGTATCAAGCTAGATACGTGTCAAGTAGGCACTTATCCACATACTTATCCACAGCTTATGGGGAAAACTCATCAAACCCTTATGCTATCAATGTTTGCGATGATGATAAAAGCTTGAGATTCAGTCGAGATGTTTTTGTAGCTCAGATTTTATAGGAAAATCGTGCTAATTTTTATATTTTTTGACGATGTTTCACGTAGTATTGTCTCGTTACCTTTATAGTCATTATTAGCCTAAACTTTAAGAAAAACTGGAATGCTAAAATTTTTTTTGATAAAAACAATAGTTGAAAATAGCAAGAGCTCTTTGCATTATTCTGAAGATAAAGTTTTGGCTTCAAATAAAGACTAGACTGGCGTAATGTTGCATAGCCGCAATGTAGAATGAAACTTTATCAGCTAGGAAGTAGATATTTGGTAAATGCAGGAACAGAAACAGATGTCAGAGAATAGATACTAGAAAATAAGAAGGGTGGCAAAAGAATGAATGATATAACAATAAGCTAGAGTAGCGCACAACCACAAGAGTAAGTAGGGCGATACTATGTAGTTTGAGCTCATGAATCGAGTAGTTTGAGCACATGAATTGATTATATAATGTTACAAAAAAGCGGCTAAGTCGATTAGCCGCTGAATGCTGAATATAAACTATAAAAAAGATAAAAATTTAGTCTTTAGTATAAATCAAATCCCAAACACCATGACCACGTTCTAAGCCGCGACGTTCAAACTTGGTCATTGGACGAAAGTCAGGACGTGCAGTAAAGCTACCTTTACCTGCCTGATTACTGAGGCCAGCAAAGCTATCTAACACATCGACCATCCAAAATGCATAATGTTCCCAGTCGGTTGCCGTATGAAACCAGCCACCTTGCTTTAGACTGCGAGCAACTATAGCCATGCGTTCCGGACTGACAAAACGGCGCTTATAATGACGCTTTTTTTGCCACGGATCAGGGAAGTAAAGTTGAATACGGTCAATATGGTTTTCTGGCAGCTGCTTCAGTAGTTGAATGGCATCACCATTGATAATTTTAACGTTGGTCAAGCCTTGTGTACCAGCCATATAGGCACATTTGCCAATACCGGGCTCATGTACTTCGACTCCAACAAAGTTGCGTGTAGGGTCAGCTGCAGCCATCTCAATGAACGAATCACCCAACCCAAAACCAATCTCTAAGGTAAGCGGAGCGTCACTGCCATTCGGCGTGTCAGCAAATAGCGAGCGCAGATCATTTATGCCCTCTAGATTGCCATCACCGAAACTATTATTCACTAAATACTGAGCAAATTCTGGATCAGTTAGTGCCAGCTCGGCATTTTTATTCATATGCGTGCGGCGTTTCATAAACGTATTGACGATACGAATGTGTTTGCTATCAGACGCTTCTGCGTCGGTCGATGCAGATTCATTGGTATTTATATCAGTGTCGATATCGGTATCAGTGGCCATGTCGTTATGGCTTTGAGAAGGGCTATCGGTGTGAGAATGTTCATTCATAAGATCTATAGAACTTAATTAAGTGACGAATATGAGCGTATTATAAGTTAAATACACCTGGGTGTGAACGTCCAATCTTATAATGAATGACCAAACTACAATGGACGTGGTTATTAGTAAGTTATCAATCGCTTACTAACGCGCTTAGATAGACGCTATATTAAGCTACCTATCGGCACTAAAGTGATATCGCATCTGCCTTTTGATTATCATATAATAAAGGTCACCTATCGACCCAATAAATCCCTATTTAGAATCCTAAATTTCAAGTAATTTTTAATCATGCACAGTTAATAGAGCCTACTGCTATGTTATTTATTGAGACGGATTCGCCACCACCGTTTTATCAAGAACAGCTGAGTCCTCTCAAGCGCAAAAAGCTTGATCAATGGTTTATTGGTCATCGTACACAAGGTTATTACCTTAAGCGCTTTGCGCAGTTTGATCAGCAAGGATATCTGTCACCCAAGTGGCACTGGGCTGCGTTCTTTATTACCTTACCTTGGCTGCTATATCGTAAGCGTTACATGGACGCCCTTGTCTATAGCGTTGCTGGCTGGTCCTTTATTCAACTTAATATTGTCATCGCGCTAGTCACGTTTGAATTTGTGGCGATGCCTTATATCCCAGATGTCTATCAGATGGCAACACGTATTGGAATTGCAGCAGTTATTTGGCTGTTTTGGGCTTCTATGGTCGCACGTTGGACCGATGCTTATTATTACCGAATGGCAAGACGTGAAATTGCGGATGCTATCAATGACCATCCACGAGACGAGGCAGCGCAACAAGCGCATCTACGCCGTGAGGGAGGAGTGAGCTTATTTGGTTTAGGGCTTGGTTTTGGATTTTTTGCTTTTGCGCTCATGGTGATCAATGTGCAGTTTTTGCCGATTATCGCCAAACAAAAGGAAAATGAGGTATTGTTTGATGCTTATGACATCACTAAAAATGCGCAGAATAGGGTCGCTCTAATCTATCAGCAAACGGGAGAGTGCCCAACCAAATTACCTCTCAGCACCGATGCACAGCAGGTACGCATGCATATTACTACGCAAGTAGAAGGTGTATCCGCTACTGACTGTGCAGTGGTGGCGACAGTTGAAAATGCCAAGTTCCCTATACGTTATCTAAATGGTCAAACCTTAGTGTTTCACCATAACCCTGATAGCGATAGCTGGAATTGTATAAGCTCACTTAATAAAAAACAGGCTCCCAAACGCTGCATGGCTAATTAAATCATGTTTGGCACTTAAAATTTAGTAGCTATCAAGCTAAGTAACTATCAAGCTAAGTAACTGTCAAACCGAGCTATCGATAAACTGAGCAATAAACCACAAATCATCTAGGCCTTAGGGTCAGTAACGACATCATCTGGGGCGTCATCAACGGGCGTTGCTTGATTCTTAAGGACTTCATAAAACTCACCTAAGTCCATCTTGCGCGCTTTACCGATATCTTCATCAAACAAGCTTTCAAGCTCAGCCATAGCCGATTGTGCTGATTCAATCAGGCGCGCCTCATCACCATAGATCGCTTGCTGACGTTCAATCAAATCATCATCGTAGTTGCGGAAAGTTTGAATCGTTTCACGTGCTTTTTCAGGTGATATCCCAAGCAGCTGTAAGGACTCGCGTGACATATCTAGCGAGGATAAGTAGGTCTCACGCCAGATATGACGCACACCGACCTCACGTAAGCGGTAATAATGCTGACGGTCACGAGCTCGCGCTAGCACAACTAAATCAGGATAGTTTTTGCGAAGATACTCAGCGGTAGTGATAGAGCGCTCTAAATCATCAACAGCGATAATAAAAATACGGGCTTTACTGATACCGGCAGCACGCAGAATCTCAGGGTTTTTTGGATCGCCATAATAGACTTGGTTACCAAATTTACGCACGAAATCCACTCGATTTGCCGAGCGTTCAATGGCAGTAAATTCGATATTATGCATGCGTAGTACTCGCCCGATAATTTGTCCGACTCGTCCAAAACCAGCGATAATGACTGGATGCTCATGGTCGGGAATCGTATCGTGTTCGCGACTAGGCTTACTTTTAGCGAACAAAGGCTCGCCGACTTTATCTAGTAATAAAAATGCCAACGGTGTGAGTGCCATAGAAATGGTTACGATTAGATTAAGCGTGTTTTCCAGTTCAGGCGCTAATACATTTTGAGTCGCCGCGACGTTGAATAAAACAAAGGCAAACTCACCGCCTTGAGCTAAGGTAACACCAAGCCGAATACTGGTCGGCCAGCGATTGCCTGATATTTTTGCAATAGCAGTAATCACGGCAAACTTGATAAACATCAACGCCAACGCACAACTTATTATGAATATAGGATGCGCTAAGATAAGCTTGATATCGGTCAGCATACCTACTGACATAAAAAATAAGCCGAGCAATAAACCTTTAAATGGCTCAATACTGGCTTCTAGCTCATGACGATATTCAGAGTCAGCTAATAGTACACCGGTCAAAAATGCACCTAAAGCCATTGACAGACCGATTTGTCCCATCAAAATAGATACGCCCATGACGATAAATAAGGCGACAGCGGTCAGTAGCTCTGAAGCACCACTGGATGCTACAAACTTAAAAAATGGTCGGATAACATAACGGCTAGCAAGGATAAGACCACCAAAGACGGCAAAAACTTTGCCAAAATAAATCAAATCGTAGCTTTGTTCGCGCACACCTGATAAAAATGGAATCACTGCTAATAATGGAATAACGGCAATATCTTGGAATAGTAAGATAGTAAATGCTTCACGCCCATGTGTACTAGAGAGTTGCTGTTTTTCGGTCAGTATCTGTAGTACAAAGGCAGTAGAAGAGAGCGCTAAGCCGAAGCCGACAATGAAAGCAGTATCTAGTCTTAGAGAGAAAAACTGATACAGAATTACCATCAATAGCGTGCCCGTAAGCCCAACTTGTAAGCCGCCAAGGACGAATATAGAGCGTCGTAGTGCCCAAAGCCGTGATGGTTGCAATTCAAGACCAATGATGAATAGCAGCATTACCACACCAAACTCAGAAAAGTGTAGCAAGCTCTCGGCATCACCTGCCACATCTAGCGCACTCGGGCCTAATATCAGTCCTGTAATCAGATAACCGAGGACAGTGGCTATACCAAAGCGTTTACCAAGTGGAACAAAAAGCAGCGCTGCACCCAAAAATATGGTGGCTTGTAACATCAAGTTTGGTGAGCCGGCAGCGGCAGCGAACATATAAAATCCTTAGCAATCAATATAAAAATATAGTCAATCTAATCTACATTAGATACGGTGTCAGGTTCGCTTAGTCTACTATTGATAGTACTTTCACTCATCTTTCCTGTAACCAAATAAGCTTAAATAAACTATAGAGCACGCTATTGTCTATTTTAAAGCTTCAAAATATAATCAATGACACGCGTAAATAAAACAATAATATGGTTATTTTTTACGGTAAATTTTCCACACTCCATTGTCCGCTAGCGGATTGCTATATGCGTCATTGCGACGCTTACGCGGCGTCTGCCGACTATCAATTATTTTGAAATCTGGCAGCGCATGGACGATAAGCCCAGTACGATAAAAGCGTATGCGTTCAGGCTCTAACATCTCGCTTTTATGGTCACGGCAAAAAACATACGCTCGCAGATCAATAAATTCACGATGGGCAACTAAGCGCGCCTCATCGTCATTATCAAATACTGACGACATACGCGCGATCTCATCAGCACTGTAATCACCGCATTTATCGGTAAGCGCACCGACCGACCCAAAGCTTTTGGATTCTTTTGCATGGGTCTTGGTTAGATGTAGGCGCTGAACATGGTAGATAAACTGTGG
This sequence comes from Psychrobacter sp. S1-30-MNA-CIBAN-0213, assembly GCF_040309845.1. Taxonomy (NCBI): domain Bacteria; kingdom Pseudomonadati; phylum Pseudomonadota; class Gammaproteobacteria; order Moraxellales; family Moraxellaceae; genus Psychrobacter; species Psychrobacter sp. S1-30-MNA-CIBAN-0213. The sequence goes on from NZ_JBEOPE010000003.1 coordinate 231,160, forward strand.
AATCTCAAGACTGGCCGGCAATGGTAGATAGTCGGGTGGTAGATTGGCAGCAGGATAAAATGCCATTGCACGCTCAAGCAGAATTTGCCAGCGTTGTTGGTAGGCTTGGACTTCTGCTAAGTTACCTTCATAAATGGGCATGTCGCGAATTTGGCGCAAAATATCAGGCGGAAACTGCTCATTACGAAAGCTGGAGATATCCTCTTGCAGCGTTGATAGCAAAACCTTGGCGTGTTTTTTGCCGTCTGTTGAAGTAGGGTTGTCGATATAGTCGGGGGCGACAAAGGGCGCCGAGCGTCTAGACATAGTGTTATATCATCAATAGATAAGTTGAAAAAATACTAATAAGTATGTTTGCCAAAGTCAATCTATAGCTTAAATGGTGGTTTACAATAGTTATTATAACCATATAAGCCTGCTTGGAATGGTTTTTTTTGAAATCGGATAAGCAAAAGCTTGATAAAAGTTGTTAAGGTGATTTTAACGGAAGAGGCAAACGAGGTTATAAATGGACAGGCTTTATAAGATTGAGAAAAATGGAATAAAGTAAAAATCGAGACTAATTTATCATGGAGCATCAACCAAACTCCCTTCCTACTATAAATAAGCAACATGCATTATTAATATCTATCGGAAAAGTATTTGTCAGAATACTGGTTGCAGTCTTAGCACTAGCCTCTGGATTTTGGTTAGTAATGGCGTCGAATATGGGGCCAGCTTATCTGACTAATGTGTGTAATGGATGTTTAGACTTTTGGATTAGAATGAAGTTGTTAGGTCTTGGATTTATCGTTTGGATTATCACAGTAGCTTGGTTATTCTGGCCTATATTACGCTATATTTATCGCTGCATTAGAGGTAACCACTAATTAGCTGCATCTGTATCATCTACGATTCTACCTAACAGCCAGTAATTGTTTCTTCATTACCAATGACTGTTACTAATGGCTGTGACCAATATGGCTATTACCATCAGCAGGACGCTCTGAGATATCACAGACCAGCGCATCACTATGTGCCTCAGTTTGCGGATGCGATAAGCTTTCGACCTGAATGGTGGCGTGATGAATACCGAGCTCTAACAAGCTTTGTTCAAGATTGGCAATCAATAAGCTGGCATCCGAGATTCTCATGTCACCATCGACCACCACATGACAAGATAAGGCGTTTAAGCCGCTGGTGATGCTCCAAACATGCAGGTCATGGACTTTTTGTACCTGTGGATGGGCAACCAATTTATCCTCAACATCAACCAGTGATATTCCTTCTGGCGTACCTTCCATTAAGATATGCACCGAATCACGTACGACGCGGTAACCACTGATTAAGATTAGTATGGCAACAATCACTGACGCCGCTGCATCTGCCCAAACCCAACCAAAACTCATCATCAATAGCGCAGCAATAATAGCGGCAACGGATCCCATTAAATCGCTCAGTACATGTAAGTAAGCACTTTGCATATTGAGATTAACGGGTTCTTTATTGTCCGAGGCTTTGGTATTTGCGTTGTCTTTATTTGAGCTATGACTGTGATTGTGAGCGTGTTCATTTCCATTTCCACTGCGGCTACCTCGATGCATAAGCCACGCAACCAAAATATTGACTAGCATACCGATGGTGGCAACAATAAGCATACCTTGGGTAGCGATTTCAGGCGGTGAATTGAAGCGTTTGATTGCTTCATAGAAAATCATCAGCGCAATGATAACAAGCGTAGCGCCATTGACAGTAGCAACTAATATCTCAAAACGTTTATAGCCAAAAGTCTTTTGATGGGTAGCCGCTTTCTCACCGATTTTAAAAGCCATTAGGGTAGCGCCAAGTGCTATAGCATCGCTTAGCATGTGACCTGCATCAGATAATAACGCTAAACTGCCTGTGAGCCAGCCGCCGATAGCTTCAATAAACATGTAGCCAGTAATGATAATAAAGCTAAACAGTAAAGTGCGCTGATAGCCTTTGGTATCACGCGGCGCTGTTGTTTGCTCTAAGTGTTCATCGTGGTCGTGAGTGTCTTGATTGTCATGAGTGTAGTTGCTCTCATCATCTTTGTGCAGATGCTCAGGCACAGCCGCTCCATTCTGATAAGAGTGGTTACTTTGTTCAGGGTTTGAATTTTTTTGATTCATAACAACACTCAGGTTTGCTGAAATTTAAATAAACTAGTCGATATTAATTTATGCTTTATACAAAGTAGATGCTGCATTTTTGTCAGAATCTATCAAAAGATAATTATGAATTTAACATAGTCGAGTATTAGAAGCTGTAATGACGAGGTAAAAATACGGTAGATAGATAATGGAGAATAGATATAACGGAAGATTATTTAGCCCTTTTTAGCCCATTTAGAATTTAATGTTCAGATTGAGGATACGCTCTAAGACTACCAACCAACAGGATCAATGTCTAAAGTAAGTTTCAGGTATTTGGCGCTGGGCAAGGCGAGTACTGGCTGCCACCATTGATTTAATACATGGTGTAATTGCTGCCGATCTTTTGCTAAGAGCAGCAATTGTGCGTGATAACGGCTGTTCTTTTTACTCATCGGTGCATCGATAGGACCAAGTACGGCGAGGTTGTGCCCATGAGGCAGATTGGCAATGGCATCTTTAAGGGCTTGAGTAGTAGCCGCAAGGGTTTTGCCTTCACAGCGTATTAGTGCGGCGTGGCTATGAGGGGGTAATCCCATCATTTTACGCTCTTGCAATAGCTCACGCGCGAATGACAGATAACCGTCTTTCACCAGCTTTAATAATAGCTCATTATCTGGTTGCAGCGTTTGAATCAGTACGCGACCAGATTTATCACCGCGTCCAGCACGGCCTGCCACCTGAACCATTAGCTGAGCGGTATGTTCAGGCGAGCGAAAGTCTGCTGATAAAAAGCCACGATCAGCATTGGGCAAACAAACTAAGGTGACATTGGGAAAGTGATGACCTTTGGCGACCATTTGCGTGCCGACTAAGATAGCAGGATTGCCTTGATTGATACGCTGATAAATATTCTCCCAGCTATCTTTACGCCTGGTAGTATCGCGATCGATTTGAATAATCGGATACAGCTCTTTACTGGTTTGCGGATTGGCAAAGATAGCGTGTAGGTTTTCGCTCAGCCTTGTGGTACCCATACCCTTGGCATCTAAGTTTTGACTACTGCAATCAGGGCAAACAGTAGGAATATAAGCTTGCCAATCACAATGATGGCATTTCAGATATGAGTTGCTTGAGTAATTGCTATGCTGAGCTTGGCTATTATAATGAACGGTTAAATGGGCATCACAGCGCGGGCAGTCCGCCTGCCAACCGCAAGCCTCACACAATAAGACAGGGGCATAACCGCGACGATTTAAGAATATCAATACTTGATTACCAGCTTCTAGTGTTTGCCGTATTGCACCAATCAATGCATCGGTCAAACCTGTATCAAAGCGCGCGCCGTCATCCGTCATTTGTTGATGAGTACTTTGCAAGCGCACATCAATCAGCTGCATCATGGCAGGTTTGGCATTGCCAGGACGAGTAAGCAGTTGGCACTCTACTAACTTGCCGTCATCGACCAGTTTTAAATGCTCAAGAGAAGGGGTAGCGGTACCAAGCACGACTGGGATATTGTATTGCAGACCACGATAAAGCGCGACGTCGGCAGCATGATAACGCAGTGTATCTTGCTGCTTATAAGAACCATCATGTGCTTCATCAACGACGATAAGTCCTAAATCTTTAAAAGGATATAGTACCGCTGAACGCGTCCCGATAATGATTTGAGCATGACCAGTGCGGCAATCTTGCCAGCCTTGTAGGCGGTGAGTATTGTTCATGCCTGAATGCAGTAAGACGATATGAGCGGCAAAGCGACTGGCAAAACGCGCACGCGTCTGCGGGGTCAGTCCAATCTCCGGCACTAAAATCAAAACCTGCTTGCCAGCTTCTAATACAGCTTGCATCGCTTGTAGATAGACTTCGGTCTTGCCACTACCGGTAATGCCGTTTAGTAAAAATCCTGTATAGCGTTCAGCTTCATGGGCGGTAACAATGGCTGCAACGGCAAGCTGTTGCTCATCATTGAGATCGAGTGGCATTTTTGCTAATTTGACAGGAGATGGCGCTTGTTTTGGCTCAATATAGCGCTCGATAAGACCTTTATCTTCTAGCGTTTTTAAAAAAGCTCGCTCCATACCTTCCAATAAGAGTACGTCTTCACTTGCACCGCGCTCGCCATGTAATTTGAGCATATCAAACTGCTGCTTTTGCTTTTTTGCATTGGCACGAAAGTCGTTGTCGCTCGCATTCGCCAAAATTCGCCAATGGGTAATGAGTAAGTCCAGTGGCTTGCCTTGACGAACTAGGCTTGGCAAGATGACTGCTAAGACATCACCGAGCGGATAGTGGTAATAACGCGCAAGCCAATAGGCCAGCTTTAACATACTGGCATCTAAAATAGGCTCAGCATCTAAGCTTTTATTAATGGGTTTTAGTTTATTCGTGGGTACGCTGCTATCAGCTTCCGAGATATGAGCGACTACAATACCGACTAGAGTCTGACGACCGAATGATACCTCGACGCGACTACCAACATGAGGTAAAGAAGAGCTTGATAAGGCGTTTACATCTGCCGGTACGCTATAGTCAAATACCCGATAAAGGGGCACGGGTAGAGCAACTTGTACCAACATAAAATGCATTCCCAACGTTTAGATATATAGCCTTTAGATAACCAGCTTTTATATTTAGCTTTTAGAGATTTAGAAAATGATATTGATGAGGATAATAGCAATAAGCCCAAATAGCTATATTTGGGCTTACTCTAGAAGTTTTTTAGCAGTAACTTTTTTGACTTAATATTTTAAGACCATTAAATGTACCAATGTGCTAATTGGTGACACGGCCTAATCCAATATATAACGTTACTCAATATATAAAATAGCTTCAATCTCAACCACGCCACCTTTAGGCAATGCAGCAACCTGTACGGCAGCGCGGGCAGGGTAAGGCTCACTTAGGTTTTCAACGAATACTTCATTAAGTACGGCAAAGTCGCTTAAATCAGTTAAAGATACATTAAACTTAACCACATCATTTAAGCTACCACCAGCTGCTTCACAAACGGCTTTCAAGTTAGCAAATACTTGCTTCGCTTGCGCCTCAAAACCGTCTCGTAATTCCATCGTATCAGGATCGAAACCAAGCTGTCCTGAAATATAAACAGTGTTACCCACTTTAACTGCTTGTGAATAGGTGCCAACGGCTGCAGGAGCTTTATCAGTTTGGATGGTTTGACGGCTCATTTTATATCCTTATTGTATGTTCATTAGTTTAGTATGCTAAAAAGTTAGCAGAAGAGTCTAGCATTGTTTTGAATTTTTCTAAAATTTTAGGCTAAAAGTATCGATTTTTTGACAGATTATCTAGGATACGCCCTAATCAATAAAAATTTAGATAATTGTTATAAATGTTTTTAGAGCTGATATAGGCGTACGATATTAGGAAAGCCCAATAAAGAGCGCAGCTCACGAATACCTTGCGCTAAGTGATCGCGGCTACGGACAATAATATGAACAATGGTATCACTGCTACGTACATCGACCGTTTCGACGCCGATATTCAGCTGACGCAAGTGGTAGATGACTTCAGTGATTTGTTCGTCGCTAAGAGCGATAGATAGTTTTAGATAAGCTGGAAAACGAACTTTTCCGCCTTCTTTCCCGCTTTGCTCAACTGCCTCACCTTGTTTTATCCCCTTATCACTACGCCAGCGCAATTGTATGACCTGATAAGGATTGTCTTTACGAATATCGTCCAGTGAGAAGCATTTATGTCGATGTACAACCAGACCATGCTTTGATAAATGCCCAACGATAGGGTCGCCATAGATAGGATGGCAGCAATTGGCAAAATCAATCTCAACACCTGCAGCATTGGCAATCAGCTGTTGGGGCTGCGTCATATCGTCATTATGTCCTTGTACTTGTAGATTGCTTACCTCATCGCTAAATAAGCGTGATACTACAAGCTGCGGTAGTAGTGTACCAGAACTTATCTGCTCAAATAGAGCACTCTTTTCTGGTAAGCCGCGCCATTCAATTAAGTTTTTCCAATCGCTATCAGTCAAATCATCAAGATTTTTTTGGTAAGTTTTTAACGCTCGATCTAAAGCTTGTTGACCATGATGCTGCTTGTCAGCGGCGGATAAATCTTTAAACCAACGTAAAATCTCTTCACGTGCTTTGTTGGTGACCACAAAACCAAGCCATTCAGCTTTTGGTTCTGAGTGGCTATTGACTTCAATTTCAACCAGCTGGCCATTTTTCACAACCGTACCAAGCTTGGCTTTTTTGCCATCGACATTTGCACCGACGGCGACGTTTCCGACCATAGGACCGACCGCATAGGCAAAATCTAGTGCGGTTGCACCTTGCGGTAGCTCATAAGCGCGTCCCTGCGGACTATAGCAAATGATTTTACTGGAATGCAAATAATCCATCAGCTCATTAATGGTAGAGACAGCCGCCGTAAAGTCAGGACTGTTTTCATCTAAAGTGTCTTCATCGACCAAGTCTTTCATATTGCGTAACGAAGCTTGAATGACTGATTGACTAACGTCAGAGGCGTGTTCTGCTCCGATTACGCCAAGTCTTGCCGCACTCTGCATCTGCTTGGTTAAAATAGTTACTTTGACACAGTCGTTATCACGCTCATAGATGAGGGTGAGCGACTGATTGCCACCAGGTAGCGGTCTGCGAATATTGTCTTCAATATGAGAATCATCAATCTGGTATTTTTTGATCAAATAATAAGCCAGCTTGTCACAAGCTTCAATATTATCGAGCACAATCTCAAAAGCATAATGACGGAGCAGGGCATTGATTTCACCGCGATTACGGAAAAATTGTCGATATATAACCACGCGGTTGTCTAATACTTTTACGTGTCCACCAAGCTCTAAATTATTGAGTACTATAGTCAGATAGCGATGAATAGCTTCCCTTTGAAAATTACGTCCAAGACCATGCTGTAACAGTTTGTCAGATATTTTGTTATACATATCAGAGTTAAGATTGCGATAACATAAGACTTCAATATAATCGGCAATATCATTGAGCCCCATTAAGCGTGCAAATGGTACATAAAAATCTAAAGTCTCTTGAGCAGTAGCGCGTTGCTTTTCAGGGCGAACGGCATCAAGTGTAGACATGTTATGCAAACGGTCGGCAAGCTTGATAATTAATACGCGTGGATCGTTCAAAGTGGCGGTGAGAATTTTATGAAAGGTAGCGGCTTTATTTTGTTGCTTATTATGAGTGGAGGATTTTAATTTGGTTACCCCATCGACCAGTCTTGCGACTATCTTACCGTAGCGCTCTTCAAGCTGCTCGTCACTAACCTCAGTATCTTCGACTGTATCATGCAAAATAGCTGCAATGATAGTATCCCGATCTAAGCGAAAGCCAGCTAATATTTCAGCGACCGCAATAGGATGCGTAATATAAGGCTCTCCTGACTTGCGCTTGTCTTTTATGTGCGCAACATCACCAAATGCGCAGGCATCAATAATATCATGGCGCTCAGCTGCACATAGATACCCAACCGAACGCAGTAAATTATACTGAGCTTCATCAACCAAATAGTGACTGAGTTTGGGTAAGGTTTGGCTCATAGAGTGGCGATCCTATTGTTCGTTACGATTTTGGTAGAAGCTACTTGCCCAATGCCTATACGTTAAATAGAACAATGCTATTTAAATATTGGTTGGACGATAATGCTTTTAAAAGATTGTGCTATTTGAAAATAGGCAAGCTCGAAAATTACTGTTTTTCATCTTCATTATCACTACGCCACCCTCTAATTAATCGTAAATTGCGTTGAATGTCAACTACTAAGCGAGTAGACAATTTAAAAACCTTTAAGTAATAATAAATGATACCAGCTATCTCCGAGTAACGACTGTTGACAATCGTTTAGAAAATTATACTGGAATTACCTATTGGACTTAAACGGCAAAAACCACAGCATGACACTGTGGTTTTTGTTATAGCATTCAATTCAAACTGTAATATAAATTATATTGCTACAGATTAAATAAAATCAAGATTATACAGCTCTAAAAGCTATGATCACCCGATAATGCTAAATCTAGTGAGCTGGTCGCAAAAGTATGCTCCGGCTGATTTAGGATATCACGAGTAATCTTGCCAGCGGCAATTTCACGTAGCGCCAATACGGTAGGTTTGTCATTGTCAACTTCTACTAGCGGCTCAGCAATACCTTTAGCCAGCTGGCGAGCGCGTTTGCTGGCAACTAATACCAATTCAAAGCGATTATCAACATTTTCCAAACAATCTTCAATCGTCACTCGTGCCATAGATAGCTACCTCGGTTGTTTTTATCAGTAACGGACATTGTCCGCAACTCGATAAAAATAGTATCAAAAATATAAGGGGTAATAACTGGCTATTATAGCATTTATTTACCCAAACGCGCAGTTGCTTTTTACGTCTAATCTTTTAGAGGATATAAGATTGGATATTAGGCTTATGATTGGTCAGGCGAGCCTGATAATAAGTTTGTAATAACGCGACTATAGCGCTGCTGTTGACGTGTTAAAGTCTGTCTGTCAGCAACGATAATGGCTTTTAGCTCAGTCAAGGCAACCTCAAAATTATCATTAATCACCACGTAATCTGCATGTACGTACTGTGACATCTCATTAACTGAGCCTGCTAAGCGCTGTTCAATAACATCGGTACTGTCTGTCGCACGTGTCGATAGACGCTGACGTAACGTAGCGACGCTCGGTGGCAAGATAAAAATCATGATTGCCTCAGCAAATATATTTTTAACTTGCAGCGCGCCTTGCCAGTCAATTTCCAAAATGACATCAATGCCCGCTTCTAACTGTGCCCGTACGCTTTGCTCTGCAGTACCATAGTAATTACCAAACACTTCGGCGTGCTCTAAAAACTGTCCTTCGCCGATAGCCTTTGTAAACATATCTATGCTGGTAAAGTGATAATGCTGACCGTCAATTTCGCCAGGTCGTGGAGCGCGCGTGGTATGAGAGACACTAACAGTCAAATCGTTGGTGGTAGCAAGTAGCTGTTTAACCAGTGAGGTCTTGCCAGTACCGGAGGCGGCAGTAATGATAAATAATGAACCTGTCATACAGTGTGTCCTAATGAACGGATAAAGGCTGGTAAAAAGATAAAATGCCATCATGTAGAGTGATACAAAGCATGATTGCTTGGTAATTATAAACTGCTTTTAATACTTTTATTTTAGTTAGTCGCCTCTCCAGTTCAATTACGACTGGAACGGTGGTATTTTAAAAGGCAATAAAAGCAAATTATGCTAAAGTAGAGTATTCGTTTCACCCTAATTTTTTAGAATCTAAATTATCCAATGATAGGCTGCCTTATGCAAATTTATCTTGCTAATCCACGCGGATTTTGTGCTGGTGTGGATCGCGCAATTGCGATTGTTAACGAAGCATTGACCCGTTTTGAGCCCCCTATTTATGTGCGTCATGAAGTCGTGCATAACAAGTTTGTGGTTTCAGACTTGGCCAATCGTGGCGCGGTATTCGTCGAAGAGCTGGATGAAGTGCCGGACGGCTCAATCGTTATTTTCTCCGCACATGGAGTTTCAAAAGCCGTTGAAGACGAAGCGACACGTCGAGACCTAACTGTCTTTGATGCAACTTGTCCTTTAGTCACTAAAGTACATATCGAGGTCGCAAGATTTGCGCAAGACGGTATGGACGCAGTACTAATCGGACATGCCGGACACCCTGAAGTTGAAGGCACGATGGGGCGCTTTAACCGTCGTCATGGTGGACAAATCCATCTCGTTGAAAATGAAACTGATGTCGAAGCGTTGACAGTGCAAAATGCTGAACGTTTGGCATTTGTCACCCAAACCACGCTTTCGATGGATGATACCGCTCGTGTCATCGATGCATTACGTGACAAGTTTCCTAGTATTCAAGGTCCGCGCAAAGACGATATCTGTTATGCCACCCAAAACCGTCAAGATGCGGTCAAAGATTTGGCCAGTCGCTGTGAAGTCGTCTTAGTGGTGGGCTCACCAAACTCGTCAAACTCTAATCGTCTGCGTGAGTTAGCAGAGCGCATGAATTGCCAAGCATATCTGATTGATGATGCTAGCGAGATGAATCGTAAATGGTTCGATGGGATTCAAAGTGTTGGGGTAACCGCTGGAGCTTCAGCGCCTGAAATACTGATTCAAGAAGTTCTACAACAACTACAAGATTGGGGCGGTGATTTGCCTAGTGAGTTGTCGGGTATTGAGGAAAACGTGACCTTTAGTTTGCCAAAAGCCTTGCGTATTCCGGTTACCCAAGTAGGCAAGTAGAGGTAGAGCCCGTTCAAAATAAAGTGCTTAACAAAAACCATCTACTAATAGGTTAGGTAGAATGAAAAAACAGAAAAAAAGGTTTGTACTAGCAGAAGCGACTCTTGACGAGGTTAACAAGCAATTGAAAATAAATATGTTTGTAATTGGATTGGTTGTCGTGTTGCTTGGGCTGAATATCGTGCATTTTATGAAAGACAATAGTCTTTTTTATAGTGCCTTAATTGTGATTATGATCTTTTTGTTATTCTTAATTATAAAGAGTCGCAAGATTCTTTATATAAGAAAACAAGAGCTTATTAGGTAGGGCGTAAAGGTAAACCAGCGCCCAAATAGTCTACGAGTAACACAATAATACTGAGTCTAAAAATACTGAGTTCAAAAAACACTATTAGAGTGTATTTAATAAACCCTCATAATAAAACGTAGTGATGTTTTTTTACATACAGCCACTTCTCATAACAATCGAAACAATGGATTGGTCCGAGAGATTTTATAAAAAACTAAGGATGGTTATGTCAGCTTATTACAACTTTATAAAACGTGAACAGCAAACAGATGGTACCTGCGTTGCGCATTATCAGCCAACTGAGCATGCGCAAGGTGCGTGGAATGAACATGAACAACACATGGCGCCAGCGACTGGGTTACTGGCGGTCGAATTAGAAAAGTTTGCACCGCAAGCCAATATGCGCGTTGCCCGTATTAGTCTTGATATCTTGGGACTGATCCCGCTTGATGAGTTTACGGTTACTACCCGTTGCATTCGTCCGGGCAAGACCATCGAGCTAATAGAAGCAGTAATGAGCAGTCGTGGCCGCGATTGTATTATCGCTCGTGCGTGGCGACTGATGACTCAAGATACTAGCGTTGTTGCAGGGTTAGAAGATCAAAAGGCGTTGTATCAGCCAGATGGGTTGCCTGTTTGGGACGACATGAAAGGCTGGCCTGGCGGTTTTATTGAAAGCGTGCGTTTGGTTGCTTCTCCAGATCGTCGTGCGGGCAAAGGTATGGTTTGGATAACCAATGATATCGAGATGGTGGCAGGCGAATCAACCGATGATTTGGTACATCTATTAGGTATGGTTGATACGGCCAATGGCGTCGTGCCACGGCTTGGAATAGAGCTGTCAGCCGCCCAGTGGATGTTCCCCAATACTGATTTGCAAATTCATATGCACCGCGCACCTAAAGGTCGCTGGCTTGGTATCGAAGCGGTACAGCAATATGGTGATGACGGAATAGGGCTTACCAGTGCAGTACTGCATGATGTGCATGGGCCTTTTGGTCGCAGCGAGCAAATCCTAACTATTCGACCGATGCCGCGCTAATCTGTGATTCATTATAAGCAAACAGAAGTTAAATAATGCTTTAAACTTAATAAAGCTACCATTTATGCTTGAAATTTTTAACCGTGCCCCTATTTGATTAACCAGCCTAGCATTATTTATCGCAGATTTTATCAATTAGCTGCGCTTATTTGCTAGTACTTGCAGTTCTTGTGATTAATATATGCTGCTAACAGCATCTTTGGTACGAATAATAGGAGTTTTTTATGAGTGAACAGACCCAAGCGGATAATAACAACGCTGATAATCTCAATACTAATAACAGTAACGCTAATGAAAGTACCCCTGAATTAAAAAAACACACTTTTGAAGCGGAAGTTGCGCAACTGCTGCATTTAGTAACCCATTCGCTTTATTCTAATGCCGATATTTTTGTGCGTGAGCTGGTTTCTAACGCTTCTGATGCGTGTGATAAATTGCGCTTTGAAGCTACCAATGACGATAGTCTTTATGAAGACGATGGTGAGCTGCGTATTCGTATTGCAGTCGATATCGAGGCCAAAACCATTACCTTTACTGATAATGGTATCGGTATGAATGAAGCGGATGCCATCGAAAACTTGGGTACGATTGCTAAATCAGGTACTAAAGCATTCTTAGATAAGCTGTCTGAATCACAAAAGCAAGACGGTCAATTGATCGGACAGTTTGGTGTTGGTTTTTATTCAGGATTTATCGTAGCTGATACGATTAGTGTTGAATCGCGCAAAGCAGGCGACCCCGCGGATAAAGGGGTGCGCTGGGTATCAGATGGTACTGGTAGCTTTACGGTTGAGCCTATCAATAAAGCAGCGCGTGGCACAGCCATCACTTTGCATCTAAAAGAAGAATATTCTGAAGGCGAAGATAACTATCTAGATCGCGGCAAAATTAAGCGTTTGGTCAATAAATATTCAGACCATATCAGCCTGCCGATTCAGATGCGTAAAGAAGTCTGGCAAGAAGATGTAAAGGAAGAAGGCGAAGACTCTGAGGCGAGCAATACTCCAGCTGGCGGCGAGATGGTACTTACCGATGAGTGGGAAACCATCAATAAAGCCAGTGCGCTTTGGACCCGCTCAGCGTCTGAGATTGAAGATGACGAGTATGTCGATTTTTATAAAAACATTACTTATGATATGGATGCGCCACTGACTTGGACGCACAACCGTGTTGAAGGTCGCGTTCAATATACGCAATTGCTGTATATCCCCAAAAAAGCACCAGTAGATTTATATACTCGTGAACAGCAGCATGGTCTTAAGCTTTACGTCAAACGTGTATTTATCATGGATGATGCTGAGCAACTGCTACCGATGTATTTGCGCTTCGTCAAAGGCGTCATTGATTCAGCAGACTTGCCATTGAATGTCAGTCGTGAGTTATTACAAGAGTCACGTGATGTGAAATCTATTCGTGATGGTAACGCGCGTCGCATTCTGACAATGCTATCAAGTTTGGCCAATAGCGAAGACAATGACAAGCAAGAAAAATTCGCGCAGTTCTACGCAGAATTTGGCGATGTTATCAAAGAAGGTGTTGGCGAAGACATGGGCAATCAAGAACGTATTGCCAAGTTACTTCGTTATGCTACCAGCACTAATGATAAGGTCGAGACTAGCTTTGAAGATTATAAAGCGCGCATGAAAGACGGTCAAAAGGCTATCTATTATCTAACGGCTGATAACTTAGCCGCTGCCAAAAACAGCCCGCAACTTGAGCTGTTTAAGAAAAAAGGTATCGAAGTTATCTTAATGACTAGCCGTGTCGATGAATGGGCAATGAACTTCTTGACTCAGTTTGATGATATGCCGCTACAAAACATCGCTAAAGGCGCTGTAGATTTGGGCGACTTGCAGGACGATGAAGAAAAGGCAGAAGCTGAAAAGGCACAAGAAATCATGAAGCCAGTTGTCGATAAACTTAAAGTGGCGTTAGGCGAACGTGCAAAAGATGTCAAAGTCTCAACACGTTTGGTAGACAGTCCAGCTTGCTTAGTCGTTGGTGAAGGCGAGCTGTCACCACAAATGATTCAAATGCTTCAGCAGATGGGTCAAGATGTACCAGCGAGTAAGCCAACATTAGAAGTTAACCCTGATCATCCGCTTATCAAAAAGCTTGAGAGTAGTGAGCAGTTTGACGACCTTGCGCAAGTCATCTTTGACCAAGCATTATTGGCTGATGGCGGTCAGTTAGAAGATCCAGCTGCTTATCTTAAACGTGTCAATGAATTATTGATGCGGTAATGTCTAGTAGCTGATGTGAAAGGAGGTCTTGAATTCAAGGCCTCCTTTTTTTATTCGCTTTTTAAGTCAATATTTTATATGGATTTTTACAAATTATGCTTATCGTCTTAGCTGACAATCCGTTACAATCGCGATAGATTAGCAGGATAAACTATGAGGTTATGTTATCGGTATGATGATAGTCATTTCTCTCGACTGGATAGAGGTCTAAGTCTTTGCCACTCTCGTCGCTAAAAACCATTTCACTTCAGCGTTTCTCGCTCAATTTCGCTGCCAATATTATCGCTGCCCTTTGGATGTTGGTAGGGTCGACCCGTGCGTTTTCTTGGGTAAAACCAACCTTTGTACAATTTGCCTTATTCGCCTTATTAGCGCTAGGCAGCAACGTATTGTTTTCTTGGTTAGCTGCTGAAGCGGGTAGTGTCTTCAATGAACAAGGATTGGTCAGCTATTTGATTTGGCCCGCAATCATCTCTTTGGTCGGTATTATTCTTGCGAGGCGTTCTGGCAACCAGATGCTGGTATTCGTACCAGTAGTGCTATGGTTAGTGGCCGACACGTTATCTGCACTGCTACAAAGCATTGTGCAAGTTTTAGGCAGTCACGGCTGGTTACCTGAATGGAGCTATTCATTTTTACCGATATTGTTTCTAGTACTGTTCTTATGGCAAACGCTAGCATTATTGTGGATCTTTGCTCGTAGGCAACGTACACCGTGGTGGGAGCGGATTATTATACTGATAGGCGCTGTGGCACTATTGACTATTTGGCAGCGTAATGTCGCTGATCAACCTATTTTTAAGCAAATACCTGTACAGCCTATTTTAGAGGAAGCGGCACTTTATAAGCAGCCACGCTTATTGCAGCAAGCATTAGCCAGTATTGACCCAAGTATGCCTGGTAAGAGTGATTGGTATTTCATGGGTGTGGCAGGCTTCTCTGATCAAAACGTCTTTCGCTCTGAAATTAATAAAGTGCGAGAATTGTTTGATGTGCGCTTTGGAACCAGTGGCCATTCACTGGCGCTAATTAATAATACTTATAGCTGGTTAGATGAGCCAGTGGCGACTAAGACTAGTATTTTACAAGGCTTGAAAAAAATCGGTCAGCAAATGGATGCTGATGAAGATGTGTTATTTATGACCTTATCATCGCATGGTGACCAAGACTTTATTCATTTATCCAACCCTCCACTAGAGATGGATAATCTAGATGCCGCATGGCTACGAGAGGCACTTGACGCATCAGGCATTCGCTGGCGCGTGATCGTGGTATCAGCCTGTTATTCTGGTTCATTCATTGATGAGCTAACGTCACCAACGACTGTCGTTATTACCGCTTCAGCAGCCGATAAAATGTCGTTTGGTTGTACTAATACGGCTGAAATGACCTATTTTGGTCAAGCCTTCTTTGCGGAAAGTTTACGTGAAAACACCAGTTTTGCGGCAGCGTTCAAGGATGCCAGCCTACGTGTTAGTGAGCGCGAAAGCTTTATGGGCTTTGAGTCATCAGAGCCACAAATGGTCGTCGGTAGCTTAATGAAAACCGCCTTGCCTGCATTTGAAAAGACGTTATTTGATAAGACGCGCTCCTCAGTAGCGAACATCACTAACAATACTGCTGTCCCTATTAATATTATCCCTGAAGATTCTACTGATAAGCTGGAGAATCCTGCTACGTCTACTACAGAGTAGAAGATAAACGCTAATTTTCTATAATTGGATCATTTTAAAACCGATACAGTGCTGCTGGGGTAAATTTTTTGCAGCCTCTGTCACGCTTGCGAACAGCACGCAATAAAAATTTATACCAGTAGCATGTGGCTATTAAAGTATCGATTTTATTTCGAACTGACTATATGTTATAGCAATCACCTTGGCTCCAGCTCATCCTAAAAATTGTTTCTATAAAAATTATTGACTACACTATTTATGAAGTCTTACTGCTTGAGATTTCTTATTATTCGTTTTGCCTAATTGCTGTTGATACGTGCACCCTTTTTCAGCGTTCCTGTTTTTCAGCACTCCTTTAATTTTTGAAAATGGTATCATGGTCTTATTGCGTAACTGTCTCATTGCATAATTTTTATAAGCATCACTTGTTCTAATTTCGATAAAAAGGATATCAATCATGAATAATTCTTACAATAATAATCTATCTGCCAACACCCAGCTCACGCAAAAAAGCGTGAACCGCTGCTTTGACGGTGAACAGCATTACTATAGTCACCAATCAACCGCGACCAAAACGCCAATGACGTTTAGTATTTATTTGCCAGATGAAGCGCTTGCAGGAAAGCTTTGCCCCGCCATATTGTATTTGTCAGGTTTGACTTGTAACGCCGATAACGTTACTCATAAAGCGCACTTTCAGCAAAGATGTAGCGAGCTTGGCATGATATTTATTGCACCAGATACGTCTCCTAGAAGTAGCGAAGATGACGAAGTGCCGAACGATGAGCGTTATTTTGTGGGTCAAGGCGCAAGTTATTACGTCGATGCAACTAATGCGCCGTGGGCCGAAAACTTCAATATGCAAAGTTATATCGTAGATGAGTTGTATGACTTGCTTCGCTCTGAGTTTGCCATTAGTAGTCTCGGTATTACAGGCCACTCAATGGGCGGTCATGGTGCGCTGCTACTAGGTTTTAAGTTCCCAAGTAAGTTTGTCAGTGTCTCAGCGCTATCGCCAGTGTGTGCAGCCAGTGAGTCAGCATGGGGTCAAGCAGCTTATACCGAGTATTTCGGTGATGATAACGATCTGTGGGCTCAAGCTGATGCAGCGCAGACGATTAAAAATGCTGGTCGCAAGTATTCAAGTATCTTAGTTGATCAAGGTGCCGATGATAACTTCTTAGCAGAAGGTCAGCTACAAACGTCCAAACTACAAAAAGCTTGTGAAGAAGCCAAACAGCCGTTAACACTACGCTATCAAGCAGGTCACGACCACAGCTATTACTTTATTCAAACCGTGATTAATGATCATATCGAGCATCATTGGCGTATGGCGCAGTTGAGCTAGTTACACCCTTATGCTTATCTGTAAATTTACCCTAAACTATTATTTATAAAGCGATTTTTGTGACTGTGCTGTAGATAGACGGCTTAGCGGATAGTTTAACCAAGCTCAGTTATTGATATAAAATAGGGCTTGGTTAATTAAATGCTTAATACGCAAAAGGTAAAAGTTTATGGTATATCATCAAGCGTCATCCATAGGTGAACGTTTAAATAGTCAGCAACAGAATATACAATCATCACTTGCTACTATGCAGGCTGACATAGAGACAGCTTTACGCACAAAACGAGCAGCCAGTAATAAGACCAAAGATACGCTCAGCTTAGATATTGTGAGCTCAGATCAGTTGCAGTCAAGACCAGATAATTTAGCAGCTGATAAAATACTGGATGCCGCGCAAATATCACGTGTGATAGAAATGGCATGGGAAGATAGAACGCCTTTTGGCGCTATAGAGCACAGTTATGGACTTAGTGAAGCTAACGTCATTAAATTGATGCGTCAACAGCTAAAACCCTCATCTTTTCGTCTATGGCGCCAACGTGTAACCGGTCGTTCTACTAAGCATCAAGCGAAACGACCTTTTGAAGTAGGCCGTGCCTATTGCAAAACCCAATATAAGCCACGATAGTAGTTTTAAGACAGTAATTTTTAAGATATCAGTTTTCGAGGCACAAGTCTCCGAAGAATAAGCTTTTAAGGCATTGTTTTTTAGAATAGAAAGTTTATCGGTTTATCTAGCATTAATAGTGTTGAGGTAAGCCTTCTCGTTTTTGTCAATTTACCAAACTTATCAATTTATCAAAACATTAATTAGGTAGCTCAATTATGATTAGCCCTTCTAAACAATATCTAATCGCCCCTTCAATATTATCTGCTGACTTTGCGCGTTTGGGCGAAGAAGTGGAGACTGTTCTAAAAGCAGGCGCCGACGTCATACATTTTGATGTAATGGATAACCATTACGTACCGAACCTGACCTTTGGTAGTATGATTTGTAAGGCGTTACGTGATTATGGTATTGATGCACCCATTGACGTACATCTAATGGTCAGCCCAGTCGATGGTATGATTGAGCAGTTCTTAGAAGCCGGTGCTAGCGTTATTACTTTTCACCCAGAAGCTAGTGGACATGTTGATCGCTCCTTGCAACTGATTAAAGACGGCGGGGCTAAATGTGGTTTGGTACTTAACCCAGCCACGCCACTGCATTATTTAGATTATGTAATGGATAAAGTCGATCAAATATTACTGATGAGCGTCAACCCAGGATTTGGTGGGCAGTCGTTTATCGAAAGTACCTTGGGTAAAGTGCGCGAAGTCCGTCAGCGTATCGATGCTAGCGGCCGTGATATTAGGTTAGAGGTAGATGGCGGTATCAAAGCGAGTAATATTCGTGCTATCGCTGAGGCTGGTGCTGATATGTTTGTAGCTGGCTCTGCTATCTTTAATCAAGATGATTATCAGGCAGCTATTACTGCCATGCGTCAAGAGTTAGCTTTGGTAAATAGCAGCAAATAGCCATTATAGTGATACAGGTAAGAATAGTCTTACGTCACAAAAAGGTGCATTATGGATAAGCCAACCTCACCAGTACAAGACGATAAGGGTTCGTCTAATCGACAACAAAAACGCAGTTTAGTACCCAAAGGAATTACCATTGGCTTAGCGATATTTTCGTTGATACTGAGCCTTGCTGGATATGGTTTTCGCTTAATGGTGGGGGATGATGTCGGAGATGTGTTACGCCATGCGGCGGTAATAGTACCTGCTTTTGTGCTCGGTATTCCGTTACTTTTTTGGCTTGGTGCGCGTGTATTCAACAAGTTGAATGGTACTGACATTGCGGGCTGGAATGCGATAAGTCTCGGTTATCTGACTTCTTGTATCTCATTGCTATGGTTGATGGGCACTTATAGCTAAATTTCACATTATTCATAAATTTTTTATCATTATTAAGTCATGATTTTAGTCTTGACTGGAATTTTATATGCAAATTATGCCCACCCGTATTGCGAATATTATTTACCCAAAAGATTTACCTAATGTTTTGTTCACTAGCCTTATTATTGCTTGTCTATTGTTAGGGTTAGCTTCGCTGAGTCATGGCGAAGGGTTCCAAGGCTGGTTACATGTTTTTGAGAGCTGGCTACTGATGCTGTTGATATTTCCCACCGCTACTGCCGCCGTCGCACTGCCATTTAAATATCGTGACCCGACGCTAGAGTTAAAACTCATGTATTATCTGGGTATGTTCGTCGCCTTGTTATTTACCTTAGCCAAATTGCGCTACTGGCGTTAATTGAACAGTTATTATGACGTAGTCAATATCGGCTTATTTATAAGACTTGCGTTAATGCTCTTGAATTCTAGGGTCAAAGCGTCCATTGTATGAGTATGATACATTTACCCATGTTGTCTTGAGACGTAAAACTCTATGCAATGACAAGACGGTATAATTGAGGATACATTAAATGCCATATGATATTGATAATGAGATAGAAGTAGACAACGATACCCAAGATAAGTTTGCAGGATTTGCTAAAGAGACGACTCTTGAACTGGTAGAAGCAGATGACGGTAGATTATTGTTGCGTGATGCTGAACAAGATGAAGCACCACTAATGACCATCGACTTTTCTGATAAGCTTAAAGAGTTGCTTGGTAGTGATACTCAAGCTATCGGTCAGCATATGATTCATGCAGCTATTCAAGTGATTATGCAAAAGCAGATGAGTCAGTGGCATGCGCATGTCTACGATAAAGAACCTACGAATTATAGCTAACAGGCTATGATTGAACTTAAGGCAATTTATTTATAATAAGATATAAATTGCAGACAATAAAAAAGGGCTTATCAATTGATAGGCCCTTTTTTATTGTTCAAATAATTTTATTTATAGAAAAATCATTCTATAAAAAATACAAATTATTTGATTTTTGCTTCTTTAAAGATCACATGTTGGCGAATTTTAGGATCAAACTTTTTGATCTCCATTTTGCCAGGCATTGTGCGCTTATTTTTAGTAGTGGTGTAGTAATACCCAGTACCAGCAGTTGATACCAACTTGATTTTATCTCTCATGATAGCTTTCCTTTAAATGATGGCAGACAAGCGCGTGGCTTAAACTTTTTGACCTTGTGCGCGCAAATCTGCTAACACTTTATCAATACCAACTTTGTCAATGATGCGCATACCTTTAGTAGATATACGTAGACGTACAAAACGGTTTTCAGATTCTACCCAAAAACGATGGTTGTGAAGGTTTGGTAGAAAGCGACGACGGGTTTTGTTGTTTGCGTGCGAAACATTATTACCCACCATAGGGCGCTTTCCAGTCACTTGGCAAACTCTAGACATGGCGAACTCCTGATCTATGAGGTATGAGGGATTCTCATACCAGTCTGGGCAAGTTGCGCGTATTTGCGGCATGGACACAGCAAGCGGCACCATTGCACCAAACAAAACTATATGAAGGTTGAGCTGGTTTTCGCTGTCATCTAAAGGCAAATAACAGACTGACCAATTCAGAAAATTTTAAAGCCGACATTTATACCATAAAATCAGTAAACATTCAAATTATTTTGTGATAATCGTCGTCATAAAAGTCACCTATTATACCCTGAATCTACGTTCGTATGTCATCGATTACTTAACCCGTAGGTATAATTTTTAGTTGTAACTTATAACAAAAGTCAGTAAAGTTGCTGTTAGAAATTTAATACACTTTATATATATAGTAAACATACGGTAACCTTATCTACTTTTGCTCATATATTTGTAGATTGGGAACGATTCTTGCTTATCTTCTCGAATACATCATTGCTGATTCGGAGTCCAAAAAATGTCATATAGCCCGCTACCTTTTACTTCTAAGCTGTTTCAATTTACATCTTTGACTTGCGCATTGGCTTTAGCAGGTTGTGGTGGGGGTGGCGATGGTGACACAGTAGATTCTGTTGCACCTGCACCTGATTTAGGTGTTACGCAACCTGGAACAGGTGGTGGTACTGGCGGTAATGGCAATGCTGGTGGCGATGAACAAGTGCCAGACGTTGAGCCGGACTTCTTTATTCAAAAACTGAACACAGCGCCTACTATCATTGAGTTATCTGATGAGCAAGCAGCCTTTAGCGTTACTGTTAAAGCTGTTGAGAAAGTATCTGGTGGAGCGATGGTTGGTAAAGCCGTGACTCTAAAAGTAGTAGATTCTGAAAATAACGGTATCACTATCGAAGGTCAGAGTACCCAGACTACCGACAATGATGGTAACGCGGTATATGCATTAAAGCTCAATCCGCAAGCAGTTGCTGATAAAGATAAGCTGATAGCCAATGGTTTTACTCTAGTGGCGACTGCTAACAAAGCGGATGGCACTTCGGTCGCACCGCAGGAGTTAAAGGTTTCGGTAAATAGGAAAGGCAGCGGTGGTGGTACTCAAGTTATTGAAAGTAAGCTTGATATAAGTACTTCGTTGACTACTAGCTCGGTCTCCAATAATGTCTTAAATGTATATGGTGATACAGCGACACTCAGTGTCATTGCCAAAAATAGTAAGGGTGCCCGTGTTCAAGACGTCAAAGTTGGGCTAGGTATTGATAATATCAAAGGCATCTCTATCGTAGGTGGCAGTAGTAAAGTCACAAATGCGGATGGTATTGCAACTTTCAGCATTAAAATAGATGAAAATCTTTCGAAAGCTGAGCGTGATGCATTGCTACAAGGTGAAGGTATTGCATACGCAATCAGTATCCAAGAACAAAATGGTGCTACTAAGCAAGAAACGGATAACTTAACTGTAGCGTTGCCTATCTCTGATTATGTCTTAGATGTGAAAGGTAGGGACGTAGTGCTTAATGCCTATGGAGATGAGAAGTCACTGACTATCACGGCAACTGCTAAAAACTCTAAAGTACCAACCTCTATTAATGGGGCAAAAGGGACAATCAAACTTAATAATGCAGTTACTGGAGTTAAGCTTAGCACAGAGGCTTTTACCTTTGATACAACAGGGAAAGCAGTTGTCAGTCTAATTGTAGCACCTACACTTACTGCAGCTCAGCGCAAAGAAATTGTAGAAAAGGGCGTTAGCTACACTGTGGTTTTATCTGAGCCTAATCGTTCTACCACAGCAAAAAATGTTAAAAGTATGGTTGAAATCCCAACTGCAAAATATGACATTAGCTTCGATAATAGCAGTAAAAAACAGCTTTCAAGTTCAGGTGGTACAGCGGTAATTAGCTTTCGTGTGAATGATAAAAATGGTGGTGCTATTGCTAATCAAAAGGTAACTGCTAGTTTACCAAAGATTTTAACAGATGCACGTTTGCTAACATTTAATGGAGCTGCTGAGCAGAATACTGATGCCAAGGGTATGGTTAGTTATACTGTTATTGTTCCAACAGGTTTGACTGTATCACAAAAAGAAAAACTAGAAAAAACAAGTAGTTTTATATTAACAGCTACTGCCACTGAGGCCTCAGGTGCTGGTAGCAGTGTTAGCAGTCAGCCTATTACAATAGGTTCAGACATTGGTAAGAGTGATATTACGCTTTCACTTTTAGGTACGTTACCCAGCGTCATTACCCCGTTAAATAATGAGTTCACATTACAGCTTTCTGGTAAGCGTATGGATGGCAGTGCTGCTAACGACAGAGTAGTGAAACTCATTCTTGACAAGGCTCAAGGAGTCACTATTGTTGGTAATGAACAGATGACCAATAATGCAGGTATGGCATCATTCACTATCCAGATAAATCCAAACCTAACTCTATTGCAACGTGATGCACTGATTCAATCGGGTATTAACTACACAGCTGTTTTGACTGATAATGATGGTACACAATCTAAAATTAATCAGAAAATTGATATTAAACGGCCAGCTACTAGTATTCAATTTGGTTCTATTATTAACCCAAGTATTAGTCAGTTAGGTGGTACCGGTCAAGTTAATGTTAAATTGGTTTCTAAGCAGGATGTTACTCAAGCTATTAGAGACCAACAAGTAACGATCAAGCTAGATAATTTAGCTGACACTTATGGTGTTACTGTTACCCCAATTACTCAAAATACAGATTTTAATGGTCAGGTGGTATTTACTATAAATGTACCAGCTGACTTAACAATCACTGAGCGTGCTGACCTTAAAAATAGAGGTATTAGCTATCAACTGTCTTATGTGGAAAACGGTGTTACGTATGAACAAGCACAAAAGGTGCAGCTCACTACACCAAGTGTAGCCTTAAATATCTTAAACACTAATAATGACACTGGTAATCAAGTCGACTATCAACTTAATAACATGGGTGATAATACACTTATTCAGGCTCAGCTTAGCAATCAAACTAATAAGACTTTGATTGCTAATCAACCTGTCAGCTTCGTTTTAGATAACAAAGCGTTAGCAAGGTTGCTAATAGTCAATGGACAGGCAGGGTCGGGAAGTATTACTGCCAATACTGATAGTAATGGTGTTGTTAACTTTGAGGTCATTGTAGAAAACGGCTTATCTGATGCAGAAAGAGATGCGCTAAGTAAGCAATTATTAACGGCAACGTTAACTGAGACCTTAACTAATAAGACTCAGCAAGTTAAGATTCAAGTAAAGTCTATGTCTGCTGTGATCTCGTTAATCAACGATCAGTCAAATCCGCTTAATTTAAATGGTGGTGAGACCCAAATCGTAGTGACGGCACAAGATAAGGCTGATAATATTGTTGCCGGACAAAAAGTATTTCTAGCTTTACCAGCTGCTGTAGCTAGTCAAGGTATCACACTTGTATCGAGTAGCTCGCAAATCACTGATAATTCGGGTCGCGCTACCTTTACTATCGCCGCGCCAAACAATCTCACTGATGCACAAAAAGATGCTATTGGAAACAGTTTCGCTATAGCACTATCTGCTGCTGACAGAAACAATACTATCGTAACTCAAGCCAGTAGTGTCGCAACAGTTAGACCAACTGCCGACGGTACACAAGAAAACTTAACCATTGGTGCTAATAAAGTCGTCAACACTAAAGGCGATACATTTAAAGTCTTTGTACGAGTTGCTAATAACGACGGTAGTATCGGCAATCGCGAAGTTCGTTTAAATGTTAATGATCCTATCAAAACTGGCGTGACTATTAGTAATAACATCGCTACAACTAATGGTGACGGCGTAGCAACCTTTGATCTCACGCTTATAGACGATGCTAAAGTCAACCAAGCGATTCTAGAAGCGGGTATCAAGCTAACGGCTACCACTACCACGGCTGAAAACATTGATTTGATACAGAACTATATCGTTGCAGTAGATACTGCTACGATTGATAGTTATCAGCTCATAGCGTCCTCTGATAAGTCTACTCTAAACACTGGGGGTGATCAGACTAATGCTACCTTCCGTGTGACGGACAGTAATGGTGGTATTTTGGTAGGGGTGCCTGTACAGCTAAGTATTGAAGACTTAGAGGCTAGTGGTGCGGCTTTAACCACACCAAGCATGGTAACCACTGATGCTAATGGTCAGATCGATGTCGGCGTCATCTTAGCAGCCAATTCTATTAATTCGCGTCTAAATCATAGTGTAGTGATTAACGCTAAAATCGTTACACCACAATACGATGCAGATGGCAAAATCAGCATGCAAGTGCGTGAAGAGAAGTCATTAAGCTTATCAGCTATCGGTACAGAGATTACTATTACAGCTACAGAAGCTAATCTAAAAGATGGCGCTTCTACTACTATCACGACCACATTAGTAGATGGTGCAGGACGTGCTATTGCCAATGCTGGTATGGAGTTAGTCGACGCGAACGGTGATGTTATCCACTCTAGTGCAACTGCTATTAGCAATGCAGATGGTAAAGCAGTATTTAATGTTAACGAAGCTGATTTGAGCTTTGATAGCAATGGTAATTTACGTGTATTTGCTCGCGCTTTGGGTGAAAATAGTATCAATACTCAGCGTAGTCCAAATAGTATTGAGTTGGTTAAGATTTCTCAAGCGGGCATCAGCTTTATTAATCTTGAAAACGTTTACAATGTCGATGAGCCACAATTAATTAATGTTCAAATTCGTGCTGATAGTGCAGAACAGGCGGCAACTCTTGTAGGTAAAGAAGTTGAAGTGCAAACGACTATTGGTAGCTTAATTCCGAACTATTTAGATAAGTTCACTGATAAGGTTATTGTAACTAAGCCTATTAAACAAACTGATATTCAAGGTAATATCATTACCGTGAAAGTATGGCTAAAATCTAATCTTGCTGGTACTGCTGTATTACAAGCAACAGTTCTCGGTGAAAATGTTAATGGTCAGCCTAAATATCAAACGACAGTTGATACACGCTTCCGTGCTACGACACCTGCTAAAATGCTATTCCAAGCAGTGAAATCTGTTATTACTCCAGGCAGTAGTACTGAAATTGTGGCTACAGTAAAAGATAAAAATGATGTGCCAGTCGAAGGTCAGACCGTCGTCTTTAGTCGTGCGTCAGACTCTTCAGCAGGTCGTTTGTCGGCTGCGACAGCAGTGACAAATAGCAGAGGTGAGGCACGTGTTGTCTATCAAGCCAATGCAAGTTCACCTATCGGTGGTGTGATTATTAATGCGCGCTTACTGCAAGATAACGGTAATATTGGTAGTAAAACCACTAATATCACTGTATCGAAAGAGGCTGTATATACCACTTTAGCATTCTCTAATAAATTATCTTCTGATGATATTTACTATACTGTACGTGGTTCGATATCTGTTATGGATGGCTCAGGTCGTGCTGTAGCGAATCAAGAAGTTTCAATAAAGTCTTATGCGACTGATTATGCACAAGGTAAGGTGTGTCTGCTAAACAGTACCGTGACCTTCCAAGGAAGAGAGACGACTGATAACAACGGTGTTATAACCACACCGGATCCTTTAGTTAAGGAAGATAAAGAGTTAATTCAATTTGAGTCAGACTGGATTAATAGCGAAGATGATCCAAATTATAACTTTACGTTTGATAAAGATCCAAACTACAATTACACCTTAGATAAAAACCAAGATCTTAATGGCAACGGTATACTTGATACTATCAATCCAGTCGCTATTATCGGTGGTACGGTATCAGATGATGGTTATACCTTTATTACTAACGAAGAAGGTCGCGCTGACTTTAGTATTCGCTATCCAATGCGCTACTCAAACTGGGTCAAAGTACGTTTTGATGCCACTACTTTCTTAAATGGTAGTGAAAATAAGCAAAGTATTTATTACAGACTTCCATTTGCAGAGAGTGATAAATCTATTAATGGCTCAAATGTAGAGTCGCCATGGATTGGCGCTACTAGTCCATTTGGCGATGGGGGCGTAGAGTGTGTAAGTAGTATGAATATTGAGGTTGACGAAAGAATAGGAAGCAACGGTTATACAGCAGTTAGTTTGTTATCTAGTTCGAAAAATAGTCAAAATTATACGATTTCTATTGGTAGAGAAGCTAAGACAGATAATGGTGCGAATCATCCGTTCTATTCAGTTGACTTTAATCAAGCCTTTAGTTTGGGCTCTGTTGTTAGTGTAGGTAGTAATGGAGTTAGGTTTTCTAAAGTTATTAAAGTTGAATAATGGTTTATAATCTTTATTCAGAAGACTAGCATTTAGAACGAACCCCCAACCCTCGTGTTGGGGGTTTTTGTATTGGTAATATAAATAACCAAAAAAAACCAACTCAGTAAGCAAAACATTGCAAAAACGATTAAAATAACCAATTCCTATGCTAACGCTGATTTTTAAGCTGGGCTTTAATACTTAGTGGTAGAAAGTTTTTCTTCTTAAATTGGATGCATTATGTCAGACACTGAAACGAATACTTCATCAAAAACCTCACCTCAAGTGGCATCTAAAGTGCTGCCTATTACTACTGCTATCGATACTGCAACACTTTTAATCAAATGCCGCGATCAAGCCGGTATTGTGCAGGCGGTATCAGAATTTATTCATCGCTATGGCGGCAATATTATCACTCTCGATCAGTATTCAACTGCACATGAAGGTGGGCAGTATTTTATGCGTCTGGAGTTTGCGCTAGCAGGGTTAAGCGAAATTATTGATAACTTTGAAGCCAGCTTTGCGCATACCGTTGCCAAGCGTCATAACATGACTTGGCGTCTACATGACAATGCGATTAAGACTAAAGTCGGTATCTTGGTATCGAAGTTTGATCATGCATTATTAGATTTGTTATGGCGTCATCAACGCGGGTTGCTCGATTGCCAGATTACTTCTGTTGTAAGTAATCATGAAGATCTGCGTCAAGCGGTAGAAAACTTCGGTATACCTTTTCATCACGTACCGGTAACTAAGGATAATAAACCTGAGGCGGAAGAGCGAGTTGATGAATTGATGGCAGGTAACGACTTAATAGTATTAGCACGCTATATGCAGATACTATCGTCTGATTTCATTGAACGCTGGCCAATGCAGATTATCAATATTCATCATTCATTCTTACCAGCTTTCGTCGGAGCAGATCCTTATCGTCAGGCGTATGACAAAGGCGTTAAGCTTATCGGTGCGACTGCGCATTACGTCACTGCAGAGCTCGATCAAGGCCCTATTATTGAGCAGGATGTGCACCGTGTGACCCATCGTCAGGGCGTGGTAGAATTACGTGCTATTGGTCGTGATATTGAGCGCAATGTATTGGCACGCGCAGTGAACTGGCATGTGCAAAATCGAGTCATTGTGACAGGCAATAAAACAGTGGTCTTTAATTAGAGAGAAGATCTTATTAAATAAGCGTTACGGTCAGCAATATCGTTTATGATTTATGCTGACCGACTGTGAGGCTCACTCTATAACACTAGCTCTAAGACAAACTTGCTACCGACAAAGCCAATTGCTAATAAGATAAAGGCATAGAAAGTAATATTAGCCGCACGTTTGCCACGCCAGCCAGCGCGCCAATTGCCTATCAACAGTATGCCAAATAGCAACCAAGATAACATGCTAAATACCGTCTTATGCACAATATGCTGCGCCATCAAGTCTTCTACATAGATAAAGCCAATTCCCAGCGCAATGCTGAGTAGTATAAAGCCTACCAATATCATATCGAATAATAAGCTCTCCATACTTTGTAGAGGCGGTAGTTTATTGACCCAAAAACGATGGATGGTATGATGCTTAAGCTCACGAATTTGCAGACGCAAAAATAGCGCTTGCACTGCAGCCATCAGCAGCACACAGTAGGCAGCAAGTGATAATAGAATATGCGCTTCAAGACCGATGCTGACATCAGTTAGTGGCTGATAAGGTGCGCGGCCAACATAGCCCACTGTCATACCAATAAGCGCAGTCGGTGCGGCTAGGATACCTAGACTAAGAATAGGACGGTACAGACAGAAGAGTACATAGAAAAACAAGAAAAACAGACTAATTAGGCTGATTATGTTAAATAAGTTAAAATTTAGCCCATATAACGTAACCACATACGGATATAATAGGGCGGCATGTGCGAGCATACCGACGACCAGTAAGCCAAGGCTTAAGCCTTTATGAATAGGGTTGCTCTTCGTCAACGCCCAACTGATATGGATACTGACTGCTATATAAGCCATACTAGCAATTATGAACGCAAGGTGCACAGGTAAAAGCCTCATCCCATAATGAGCGCAAAATC
Organism: Psychrobacter sp. S1-30-MNA-CIBAN-0213; assembly: GCF_040309845.1. Lineage (NCBI taxonomy): Bacteria > Pseudomonadati > Pseudomonadota > Gammaproteobacteria > Moraxellales > Moraxellaceae > Psychrobacter > Psychrobacter sp. S1-30-MNA-CIBAN-0213. The sequence continues at coordinate 259,768 of NZ_JBEOPE010000003.1, forward strand.
GCCGCTCAATTTAACGCTAAAGTGGTATTATTAGAATAATCGTCCAATCTATCATAAAATGAAGGCTAGTTGAGAATCATCTCTATTATTATTCATAGATGCTAAGATCATAAATAGTTATTCATTATGAGGCACCAACTATTTATAGAGGTTTATATAAGCCACTCAATAGATGACAGTTTATATAGCGGTATTTATATAACAGTATTTGTTTAACCGTATTACTATGGCTGTCAATCCATTAGAGTAAAGCCAAATGCGTCTAAAGTCTTAGCGGAAATTACGCTATAGTATTGATAGTCAATCATTTTTAGATAAATCATATTCGATGTAAATGTGCGATACCCTAAATCATTTTGTTTAATCCATCTTTAATAAAGTGCTTTTTGACTGCATATACCTTGACAAGAAGCCTTTTTATAAAAATATTTTAATTGTTTAATTGAGAGTTATTTATGTTTGATACCTTAACAGAACGTCTATCGTCGAGCCTACGCAATATCGCCGGCACGGGGCAACTGACTGAAGACAATATCAAAGACACGTTACGTGAAGTGCGTATGGCGTTGTTAGAAGCCGACGTGGCGCTACCGGTCACTCGCGATTTTGTGAAACGCGTTAAAGAGCAGGCGCTTGGTGCTGAGGTGCTAAAAGAATTAGCTCCAGGTCAGGCGTTTGTAAAGATTGTCCACGATGAGCTGACCGAAATGATGGGCAGTGCTAATCAGCAGCTTGAAATGACGGGTAAGCCTCCTGTGGTATATCTGCTAGCGGGTCTGCAAGGTGCGGGTAAAACCACCACTGCAGGTAAACTGGCCAAATATCTACAAGAGCGCCATAAGAAAAAGGTCATGCTGGTCTCAGCTGACGTCTATCGTCCAGCGGCAATACAGCAGCTTCAGCAAGTAGCCGGTCAAGTTGACGCCAAGTTCGTTAACTCAAGTAGCGACGAGAACCCAATTGATATCGCCCTACGCGCTATCGAAGAAGCAAAAATTCAATACCAAGACATCTTGATTATTGATACGGCGGGTCGTCTAGCTATCGATGAGACCATGATGGATGAGATTAAGGCGTTAACCGCTGCGGTTAATCCATCCGAGACACTGTTTGTGGTTGATGCCATGACAGGTCAAGATGCAGCCAATACTGCCAAAGCCTTTAACGATGCGTTGCCATTGACGGGTGTTATCTTAACTAAGACTGACGGTGATGCTCGCGGCGGTGCAGCGCTTTCTGTACGCGCTATCACAGGTAAGCCGATTAAGTTCTTAGGTCGCGGTGAAAAACTCGACGCCTTAGAGCTATTCCATCCTGAGCGTATTGCCCAGCGTATTCTTGGTATGGGTGACGTACTGAGTCTGGTTGAAGAAGTCGAACAAAAAATCGACCGTGATAAAGCCGAAAAAATGGCGAAAAAGATGCAAAAGGGCGGCGACTTCGACCTTGAGGATCTATTGACTCAGTTCCAGCAGATGAAAAATATGGGCGGTATGTCGGGCTTCCTTGATAAAATGCCAGGCATGGGCGGTTCGGATATGCAAAAAGCTGTCGAAGACGCTAAACCTGAAGAAAAAGTCCGTGAAATGGAAGCGTTAATTAATTCTATGACCCCATTTGAGCGTCAGAATCCTGATAAGATTAACCCTAGTCGCAAGCGTCGTATTGCTGCAGGCTCAGGGCGTGAGATCCAAGACGTCAACCGTTTGCTCAAGCAGCACAAGCAAATGGCAAAAATGATGAAAATGATCTCCAAGCCTGAAGGCATCAGTAAGATGATGAAGTCTATGCAAGGGTTAATGGGCGGCGGCGGTGGCGGAGCTGGGGGCGGTGGTCCTTTATTTGGCGGCGGCGGTCAGCAAGGCGGTCCTAAAGATGTGAACCCACAACAAATGGCGAAGCAAATGGGACTTGATCCTAATAATATGCCTAGCACTGAAGAGATGCAAAAGCAGATGCAAGAGATGGAAAACCAAGCGCCAAAAAAGTTTAAAACGCGCTTTTAAGTAGTAGTTGAATTTGTTAGCCCTATAAGTCTAATAAAAACCCAGAGCTAAAGTAGTTTTGGGTTTTTTTATGGATGCTATTTAGCTCACCTATTAGAACACCTATGTTTATATGTCTTCTCATGAATAAAGTGTGAAAAACGTAGAAAGTGATAAAAATCGCTTACCCTAAATGTTATGATAGGCGCTATTTTATTAGGGCGTATTTTTTATATAGTCGATTCAATTTGAAAGTGGTACTTTGAAAGTGGGACAGGGCAACCGAGTGTCGATGGTTATGTCATACTTCAAACGAGGTTAACGCAGCAACACTTTTATAGTGGACTGGCTATAGTGCCAAAAGTATAAGCCGAGGTTACAATGTTTTTAGCAATGGATACCGTGTTCGATCAGTGCTCAATCGCAATTTTAGATGCGAGTGGTCAAGTACTGTCGAGTCATACCGAGACTGGTAAGCGCCAGCAGACCCAACAAATTTTACCAATGATCGATGCAGCTCTGTCTGAATCTAAACTGAGTCTTTCGGACATGCAGGCATTAATATTTAATCGAGGTCCAGGTGCATTTAGCGGTATTCGTATTAATACTGCGGTGGTACAAGCGCTATCAGTGGCACATGATTTACCTTGCGTAGGAGTCTCAAGTCTGCAAGCGATTGCGCAGCGGGCATATCAAAAATATGGTGTAACGCAAGTATATAGCGCCCTTGACGCACGTATGCAGCAAGTTTACTTTGGGCAATATGCAATAAAAGATAGCGAGCAATCAGATCCTCAATCAGATCATGCTGTCATGCAGCCAGTGTTAGTCAATGATGAAGAGAGCACTGAGCAACTGCTGGATTATGTTAGCCAAACAGTACTCGATATTCCTATTGCCGGTAATGGCGCGTTGCTCTTAAAACTATATGATGGACAAATATGTCATGACGATGTTTGGCCGGATGCGACAGTGATTGGACAACTGGGTATTGCTCAGTTTATAACTTCTGGCGGCACCGATGCGGCGCATGCGCTACCAAAGTATCTGCGCAACCAAGCGTGGAAAACGTTAAAAGAACAAGGTAAAGCATAGTTTTTAATATAGTCATTTAAATACAGTAATGTAAACGTCATTCATAATAGCTAGATGCGTAGTATTAACCATGCGCCAAACCTTATAAAAGCAACGACAATATAGGACAGCCAACAGGTCTGTTTTTAGGAAAATAATTGTGGATATACTCTTGTTAATTCAAGCTGTCATCATGGGTATCGTTGAAGGTATCACTGAGTTTTTGCCCATCTCTAGTACTGGTTACCTAATCTTATCAGCTGATCTGATGGGCTTTTGGACCAAAGACAAAGTTGACTTGTTCATTGTTGTGGTTCAGCTAGGTGCGATATTAGCGGTCATTTATGATTATTGGGGCAGGTTATGGCAAGCATTGATGGGTCTGCTGACGGGCAAAGCAGAAGGCATGACCAATCCAAGGCAGTTGGGACTGAGTCTGATCGTTGCCACTGTTCCGGTTATGCTCGTTGGCTTCACCTTTGCGGATGAAATCAAAACTTATTTGTTCAATCCTATGATTGTCGCCATTATGCTAATCATTGGTGGTTTGCTGATCTTTTACGTGGAAAAACGTCCCAAGACGATCATTGCTACAGAAGCCGAAGAGGTCAGTTTAAAAACGGCGCTAATGATTGGTTTGTTTCAGTGTTTAGCATTGATACCAGGTACGTCACGCTCAGGGGCCACTATTATTGGTGCCCTTTGGCTTGGGGTCTCGCGTAAAGCTTCAGCAGAGTTTTCATTCTTTTTGGGTATCCCAGTCATCGTAGGTGCAGCCTTGTTGGACTTGCTCAAACACGGTGATGTGTTGACCAGTAGCGAGGATTGGTTGGTATTAGGCGTAGGCACAGTAGTGTCCTTTATCGTAGCGCTACTTTGTATTCGCTGGTTAGTCGCGTGGGTGAGTCGCCGTGATTTTACGATTTTTGCGTGGCTACGCATTATTACTGGGGTGGTGGTATTACTGGCGTCTTGGTTGTTTGGTTATCAGATGGCTGGCTAGATTTGCACGTTGTTTTACTAGGTTTGCAGATAACATAAAGGGAGGGCAGGTATGACCGCTTTGCAGCAAGAGTTTAGAGAGGCTACCGCCTTTGTGCATTGCCAGCTACTCTATGTTAGCGAATCACAGCAAGCGCAGATTGATAGCTTGCAGACGTTAATAACTGAACATGAACTGCCAATCGTTTTAAATACCGAGCTATTTACAGAAAAACTCAATCAAAAACGTCGCCAGAAATTAAGTCAGATATCTACCCAGCCTATTTTATTGTTAGAAGAAAAAAATAAGCTGTCATGGCTTAGTAATGGACTGAGTGTGGCACCGGAATGGGATAAGCTACAACGCCGTGTGGTGAGTGCTGGACGTAAATCTGAGCTGTTATTACAAGCTGCTAAAATCACATCGGATAGCATGGTCATCGATGCTACCGCTGGATTCGGTCATGATAGTCTGATATTAGCCAGTACAGGCGCGCAAGTAACGATGCTTGAGCAGCAACCCTTGATGGCATTGCTATTGTTAGCAGAGCAGCAGCGGATGAGTGCATTACCGAATTGGCAAAAGTTGATGACGCGTCTACATATTATAAATACCGATGCGCTCAGCTATTTTTCAGATCTAAAAGCTGAATCAGTAACTGCAGATAGCAAAATGATTGATGTGGTGTATTTGGATCCAATGTTTCCAGAGGATAGCTACCAAGATAGCAAGACAGGTAAAGGTGCTAAAGTAGGTAAGCATATGCAAGCACTGCATCAATTAGCTAGCCCGCCAACATCAGAAGAAGAACGACAATTGCTACAAAGTGCGCAAGCTGTTGTTAGTCAAAATGGTGAAAAACAAGGTCGCGTGGTCGTGAAGCGGCCGCAGTTTGCACCGTTACTTGCTAATCAACAACCAAGTGAAAGCTGGAATAATGAAGCAGTACGCTTTGATGGTTATTTTATTTAGCTATCTATGTAAAACAAACTAATTAACAAGCTTAAATTCAATAGGCTCAGGAGCACGTAGTGACAACGCTAATAATTTGGGCCATGGGTGCAGGCCTATTATTGATAAACATCATACTGCGTACTCGAATTTTAAGGTTAGAGGCGCGTTTAAAAGAATTGAGCAACCCACAAGAGCAATTAACCTTTTTGCGTCAACAAGCAGCAAATAAAGAGAAAGTTGCCGCCATTAAAGCCTTACGTAAACAATATCCTGAGATATCACTGATAGAAGCAAATCGGATGTGGCAAGATATTTAGAAGCTATATATTTAGAAGTTGTATATCTAGAGGCTATAGATACTTAGAGCCGTTATATTTAGAAGCTATATGTTTAGAGATGATTTAATGACCAACAGTCCCTCAGCTTTGAGTTTCAAAGAAAAGCTACACGCCTACATGCAGCTAACGCGCTTTGATAAGCCAGTAGGCATTGAGCTATTACTATGGCCAACGCTGTGGGGCGTAATGCTGGCAGCGATAGGTCAAGCGCAGCAGCAAGGGGCAACGGCAGGTCTGCCAAGTCTGAAGATATTTGTGTTATTTGCTCTGGGCGCGATTTTTATGCGGGCAGCAGGTTGTGCGATTAATGACTTCGCCGATCGCAAAGTAGACGGTCATGTGACCCGTACCAAAGGCCGCCCATTAGCAGACGGTCGCTTATCTGCTCAAGAAGCCATCGCTGCATTTTTGCTGTTGGTATTATTAAGTGCCAGTCTATTATTTTTCTTGCCCGTTGAAGTGTTTTATTGGTCGCTGGGCGCGGTCATACTGGCGTTTATTTATCCGTTTATGAAGCGTTTTACGCATTTGCCACAAGTGTTTTTAGCCGCCGCTTTTGGTTGGGCAATACCGATGGCTTATGTAGCAGTGCAAGGCTCCCCTGATATCTGGTGTTGGCTGTTGTTTATAGCTTACATGTGCTGGACAGTAGCCTACGATACCCAGTATGCCATGGCTGACCGTGAGGACGATTTAAAGATTGGAGTTAAGTCAACGGCGATATTATTTGGTCGCTATGATGTAGTTATTATCTCGCTGCTACAAACGTTGTTCTTGCTCATTATGGGCGTGGTTATGTGGCATTATTTTGCGCCGACGACGTTAGGTGTCACTCCAGTATTTGGTTTGGCGCTAGTAGCAATGATGTTTGCCAAGCAAAACAGTGCTTGTGCCAGTCGTCAAGCTTTAGCATGTTTTCAAGCGTTTTTAGCCAATATATGGGTAGGACGTTACGTCTTTGCTCTCATAGCAATTGCTTGTATATGGACGACTTTTAATGGATAAATTAAATAAATTTTCGAGATTAAAAGCGAAAAAGCCGACATATAAACCTATGGTAGACTATCAAGCAAAGCTGGCTGAGCATGGGTTAACACGCGAGCAAGTCATCGCTACCGAACGTAAATTGGCGAAGTTTGCTAATACCATGGATTCATTAGTCCGTATCCCGTTTACCAAACAGGGTATGGGCGCCGATGCGGCACTATCGACTATTCCGCTAGCAGGAGATTTGGCAGGACTCGCGTTGACCAGCTATGCGTTTGTATTGGGTCGTCAGCTAGGTGTCCCAGCGCATAAAATGACACCAGCAGTCAGACTGGCGCTCATCGATATGGTGGTTGGCATCGTACCTGGAATCGGGACGCTGCTGGATATCTTTATACGTCCTAGTCGTAAAACCTTGGGCATCGTACATCAGCACCTACAAGATGAGTATGGCATCACTGAAACCATGCATATGGATCGGCCATTTTTACATCAATCACTAGAAGACAAGCAGCAGCAAAGTCGCTTTTGGCGTAATCCAATCGTTGCTTGGCTCTATCTGCATATACCTGACATATTAGGGCTAGTCGTTTTGATATTTATTGTTTGGGGATTGTGGGCCGTGATGAGCTGGCTGGTCAGCCTGTTTGGGCAAACAACTGGCCTTGGCTAAACCAAAGCAATAAAAAAGGCGGCACACGATCGTAACATGTGCCGCCTTTTTTATTGCTTAAAATACTATTTTTAAGAAGCTTAAGCTATTTGTCTTTTAATAAATTACTCAGTGATGACTTCAGCTTCAGCACTGACAGCATCGAAGCTGGTAACTTTATTATTTTGAATAAAATCAATATTGCTACCACCGCCATGACTGACCAGTTGAATACTACCATCGCTTGAGCGATATGTAGGATTATTACCTTGGCCTTCTGGCGCGCTTAGCGTTATTTTTGGTTTACTAGGCAAGGTCACAATGGCATTTAAAACGCCTGCTGCCGACGTTTCAAAGACAACAGATAAATTTTCACCTGCCGCGCTTTTATAACTGACATCAGTGATTTGCGCGCCTTTAATAGCTTGTTCTGGATTAGGAGTCGCGGCTGCAGTATTTGGTTCTATTTCTACCGTTTCGATATCGTTTTCAAGCTCGTTTAAGTTAACATCGTGCTCTGAATCTGTGATGGAATCAACCGAGTTTTGAGAGCTGTCTATAGGTGCCCCATTATCATGACTATCATTAACAGGCGTAGTTTGAACGTTTGTTTCAGCTTTTGCCTCATTAGCTGCTTCAGGTTCTGGTGTCCTTTGGCAGGCAGTCAGTATCAGCACACTAAAAAAAATGGCGGGAAAAACACGCAAGTAGGACTTGGATTTTAGTAAAGCTAAAGTAGGGGCTTTCATAATGAGGTTGTTATCCATCAAGAGGGGTTTATTTAAGCATAGTAAGCTGTGAGCAGTAATTTGCTATTGAATGACAATATATGACTAAGTGCTTACGGTAATAACTAGCTTTCGCTGTCCGCCATATTTTTCGAGGTTGTCTCTATGCTCACATAGGTAAATACCTTGCCACATTCCTAGTCCTAATGCGCCATTGATAAGTGGAACGGTTAAGCTGACCCCAAGCATTATACTTTTAAAATGAGCTGGCAGATCGTCTGAACCTTCTAGCGTATGTCGATATTCTGGCTGGTCGGCTGGTGCTATTTTGTTAAGCCAGTCTTCGGTATCTAATCTGACATCTGAATCAGCATTTTCGTTGATAGCGAGACTGGCGGAAGTATGCTGTAAAAATAGGTGTACTAGACCTGCTTTAGATGTATGAGTTATTAGCGCCTCGATGGCATCTTCAATCATTGGTGTTATGATATGAATACCGCGCGCATAGGCAGGCAATGTAAGAGTGGTTTGTTGGTAAGCCATTTGAATATGTCTCGTTATTATACCAAACCCAAAAAATATACTTAGCGGTGTCAAACTCATTTAGCCCATAAGGCATACTACTTAACCTCGTTTTGCTTGATACTCTGATTTTTGGGAACGGTATTAAAATTACTTTCAATACTTAATATTACAAGATATTCGTAGGCGTTGAAAGCGATGCCTTAAGAAGGACGAAACTCACTTCAAGGTTCTTTAATTGAGCGGCGTTTGCAAACGCGTGCGATTTGGCGAGAGTCGTGCAAGCATCGCCGCTGACAATGGTGCAAACGAGCCTAGCATCATATCTGCCAAAGTTTCAGCGCATATAGGCGCTAGCGCATAACCTTTAGCGCCCATCGCACTCATAGGCCAAATCCGTTTACTACCGACTAACTGCCCAACCATCGGATGATAATCAGGGGTCTGGGTGCGAATGCCTGCGCGTCCCTGCCACAGACTGGTATCTGTTGGAATGACCGATTCCATCTCAGGAATGGCAGTGACTAGTTTTTCGCGGCTAATCTGGTGTTCTTCATTACGAATATCAGTGTCTGTATCATTGCGCACAAAGCTTGCGCCTAGTAATAAATACTGTTCGCCTTCTACTACCTCATTCAACTTACTGTCACCAGCTTGCCCGCTAAATGAGGTGCAATAGCCACCGTACTTGAGAGGAAGTTTGGGCAGTTTTGCCCATTGTGCTGCTGAGGGAATAAACCAAGAGAGCTGACCGCGGATTTTACGACAATCAAAAATACGTTTATCTAACTGATGGCTCTCAAAAGCGGCACAAATCACCACGTTATCGGCGATGATAGATATTATATCTTTATCCTGATTACTGCCTTCAATACAAACATGGCTTTCCATCTCGTTAATACTGCTAACTTCTAAGTGTTGAAAGTGAATTAGCGGATGGGTCAGTATTATATTTTTTAATGCTTGAGGATTGACCAAGCCAGATTGGGGTAAGTACAAATTCTCTAATAAATCTTGCGTTTTTAATCCAGTAGCCTCTTGTGCTTGCGCAAGCGATAGCGTGGTTGCCATGTCGTCGGGATAGTTTGCAATTTGTTCTGTGCCGATATTGGCTTTCATAAGTAGATCAAGAGCGCCAGTTAACTCAAGTACGGGCGCTGTATTTTGCTTTGCAGCCTTTTCATTGAGCTTTCGATATAGTCTGCTGCTATAGAGATAACCTATGGTATGCAAATGTTCGTCAACGTGATGGATAGGCGTCATTTTGGGTGCGAGTAGGGCGCGAGGGTTGCCTGATGCTCCCGCCAAAGGGGCTGACTTATCCAGTAGTGTGACATTGATACCGCGATTGGCTAGCGACCATGCCGCTAGCAACCCTGAAACGCCAGCACCAATGATGACAGTATGATTCTGATCGCCAGATTTTGTAGAACCTTCATTACTACTATTACTATCAGGTAGCAGAGGGTCGGTCATGATGGCCGTTAGCATTTCACGCTTACGCCCAAAGCCTTTAACTTTTTTAATCTCAAATCCACAATTTTGTAGCGCACGTTTGACAATACCGGCACAGCTATAGGTGGCTGCAGTCGTCTTTGAACGTGACAGGCGCTGAATTTGTGCAAAGATATTTTCAGCCCATAAGGTACTATTGCAAGAAGGTGCAAAGCCATCTAAAAACCATGCATCAATGTAGGGCACGGGCTTGGTAGACGTATCCAAAGCTAATTTGGCTAAGCTGATAGCTGCATCGCCCAACCATATATCAACGGTCAAATTATCATTGAAAAAATGCAAGCGATGACAGCCCGCGATAAGAGGAGGATAGGCAGATAAAAATAGCTCAATTATCTCTGTCAGCTCGGGCGCACGCTGTCCCCATAATGCCAGTATCTGCGTTAAATCTGCAAGCGGTATCGGGAATTTTTCGGTAGTAATAAAATGCAGTTTCGCAGTCGCTAATTGTGGATGCGTTTCACGCAGTTGTCGCCAGAGCTGCCAAGTCGCCAAGAGATTAAGGCCAGTACCAAAACCCAATTCAGCGATGGTAAAGCATTGCTTTGGTGCAAGGTTTGCCAGTCGCTCTGGTAGCTGGTTATGTGCCAAAAACACATGACGCGACTCTGCTAGACCATCAGCATGTGAGAAGTAAACATCCTCAAACTCACCTGACACTGGCACCATATTACCTGTATCATCCATTTGCCAGTCAATATTGGCAGGAGTAATGACGTTTGATGGTTCAGCATTTTTGATTTGAGCGGTAGGCATGAAAACGTTCTTAGGAGCGTTGATGGCTCTATTAGAGAAGCTTAAACATTGAAGAAGCTTGGAAATAGTTAGGGTTAGTAGGCGTGAAATATCGAATAGAGTCTATCAATAACAACTGCTGATACTACCAGCGCTCACGACGCACAAACACTAACCACGAGACGAAAATACCGACCAATAAGCTAATCAACACCGTGAAAGCACCATATAAAAACAACTGACCTTTGCTCTCATAGACTAAGACGTTAACTTGAGTTTGTAAGTCATTAACTTGTCTTTGTAGCTGTGCATTGCGACTGAGTAGCGCTTGGTTGGCATCGGATAATGCTTTATCTGAAGGCTGTAGTTGTGCTGCTAAAGTATTGTTAGCTGGTGTCGTTGATTGATTAGCGTTATTTTGATTCGTTGCAGGCGGCGTTGCTGCCGGATCGGTATTCGTGATCGTTGGGGCAGCTTGCGCTGATATCGCAGTGATGACAATGATGCTAGCAAGACTATATTTATAACATTTTTTTAACAAAGATGAGCGCTGACTCACGATGGCACTACCTTATCTGCTATATCGTTAGTAGGTGCTGGCAACGTTTTTATAAAAGGCTTGATATCAACGTGACTGTACACGCCATCACGTAGATAAGGTTCTGCGCTTGCCCATGCCTGCGCTGCTTCAAGTGAGTCAAAATCTGCAATAATGAGACTGCCTGACATATCACTTTTACCATGTTCAATAGGGGTTGGCCCTGCAATAACTAGGCGTTGCTCGCGACTTAAAGCTTGTAAACGTTCAACATGTTCAGCACGCGTAATTTGACGCTGTGCTGCGCTGTTGGCCACATCATGACCAATGATAGCAAATAAAGACATAATCCTTCCTTAATAAGTAGTAAGAATAAAGAGTTATAATCGGTAAGAACAATACTGATTTATCATTAACAATTAATTATTGTCGCTATGGGTATTTAGAAACCATTTAACTTTTATTATAAAATAACGAATACCAAAGTATATTTTATTTTTAATGCTGATAGAAGTAAGCAAGCAGGATACTATTATTAACCTTTATTTCGCAGACTTGTCAGTTAAGGCTGGATTTAGATGCTTTTTTAATACCGCAAATTGAGCGACAACGAACACCAACATAATCGGAATCCAGCCATAGGTTTTAAAGTTAATCCATGCTTCATCAGACATTGTAAATGCCGTGATATAATGTAATACGCCCATAAAGGCAAAGAACAGTGCCCATGCGACAGTTAGCTTTTTCCAGCCACTCATCGTTAGGGTGAACACATCTTTCATCGCTAGTTGCATTAGAGGCTTGTTGATAGCCGCACTAATAAACAACGTTAAGGCAAAGATACCGTTGATAATTGGTGATTTCCAACGTAGATAGATGTCATCACGTAGCAGTAGCGTACCACCACAAAACACAATGGTTAATAGTAATACAACCCATTGCTGCTTATCGAATTTACCTTTTTGGCGCACGAAATGAATCGCATAAATGATAATAGTTGCAATCAGCAAGGCACCTGCTGCTGCCAAAATACCGCTCTGACGGGCAGTAATAAAAAAGGCAATCAGAGGAATGAAGTCTAGTAATGCTTTCATAACAAGTGGGATGTCCAACAAAAACGTAGTGGGTAGTTTACACGTCTACTGCGCTAAAAAAAAGCAGACAACACTACAATCATATTCGATAATAGGCGTAAGCCATAATACGTATCATTACTATTCATCCATTTAGCTATAGTCAATCCACTATAAAAGAGTTACAGCGTTAACCTCGTTTGAAGTATCACTTATACATCTGCACTCGGTTGCCTTGTACATCTTTTAAATTGAATCAATTATATTATTCATTCAATTATTCCCAATTAATCCATCAATATCCGTATTAAAAACCTAAGGCCAACTTTATGAAATTCGATTTACATTGCCATAGTACCTGTTCTGATGGCACTTATGCACCGGCAGATGTAGTGCAGCGCGCGCATGCAGCTGGTGTCGATGTGCTGGCATTAACTGATCACGATACTTTACTAGGCATTGATGAAGCTAGAGCAGCAGCAACTGCATATGGAATGACGCTTATCAATGGCGTTGAGATTAGCTGTGAGCATACGCTAAACGGCGGTTATGGTAAGAATAAATCAACCAATAAAATCATTCATGTGCTTGGACTCGATTTTACAGATCGCGAAAAAATGCACGAAACTCTACAGCAGTTGCAAGAAAGCCGGGCAACTCGTGGTCAGCGTATCACTGAAAAACTCAGTAAGCTGCTGGATATTGATTATGATGAGCTTTGGCAAGCCGTACTTGATAAAGCTGGTGGCAATCCACAAGCAGTTGGGCGTGCGCATATTGGGCAAGTGTTATTTGAGCGTGGCGAAGTTAAGACCGTACAAAAGGCTTTCGATAAATATTTAGCCGACAATAAATCCGCTTATGTGGCGATTGATGCCCTGAGTATGGCGGATGGTATTGAGCTGATTCATGCTTGCGGCGGTAAAGCAGTGCTCGCGCATCCAACGCGTTATCAGCTTTCGGCTACACGAGTACGTAAGCTTATCGAAGAGTTTGCTCAGCTTGGCGGTGATGCTTGTGAGTTACCAGCGACTAGTGAGCCGATCAGCACCCGAAAAATGGTTGATCGTAGTATTGCTGAACATGAGCTTGTCGCTTCAATTGGTAGTGACTTTCATGGTAGTAATATGCCATGGCGACGTTTGGGTGATGTGCCAAGTCTGACTACTGAGCAGCTCGGAGTCTGGCAACTTTTTGAAAATACTAGTTATTAATTATGAAGCAATTATCAACCATATATCGTATATAGATACCCTTTATAACAATCGTATTGCTAAACTATTTGAAAGTTGTCAAACTCAATAATAAACATATCAGAATTATACGAGTAAGAATAACATTCACAAAAACGAGTATAGTGCTGCGTCGATGGATGGCTTGATAAAAATTACAAAGCATATCAATCATTTAAAGAGTAAACCAATAAGATGCTCATCTGCCATATCCTAGGATTAATACTAATATAGTAATAAAGGCGCAACGCTTTTAATGCTTTGAACTTATCTATCAGTCTGTCAGTGGCTATCAACAAACGATTCCGTTTGGGTTAGTGTTAACGACAGATTGAATGTGCACGTGGTAACGCGTATATGGTTACATCGATATATCGGCTAGGCTACAAAAAACTTTCCCAAATGATTTTTGAGTGGCAAGCTGCGGATAGAGCATCATTGTTAGCCTTGTTCATTGTGATGGAAGTCACAATGCATTGGTTATGGTGTCTACTTGTATGGTTACGGCAAGATGCCTTTGGCAGCTATGTAGATATGGCGCTATTATATCCAATATGGGTAACCATAACGCTGATGGGATTGTTTTTTTGGTGGATGGTAGGCCATTTATCGCATATTAAAAATGACTATAAACGTCTACATAATTGGCAAATCGTACTAATTTTTGTCTATAGCTTATATATTGCAGTTGTCGTTTTGGTAATGGGTCATAGTAGTTTGGTCTCAGGAGTGTCGCTAGTTGGCGGTACTATGCTGGCGATGATGCTGGTACGCCGTCGTTATATTTGGTATGCATTCTTAATTCAAGTATTCTTGATTATGTTAGTGGCTATTTTGCCTTATTTGGGCGTGAATTTGCCCAGTATGCGTCAACTCACCATTACTTCGTTACCGCTTGGTACTTATAGTTATCAGACTTATACCGAGATGACTAATATGGAAAATGCGATAGCAGCCACTATTTTTCAAGATGGTACGCTTAGCTGGGATAGCATAAACGAGATTCGTCGTTCTTCAGTATTCTTTTGGCGTGCAACGCACATGTATTTGGCATTGCCCAAAGCTATTTTTATGGTATATGTATTTAGTACACTATTATTAATCTTAGATAACAGTAAAAAAGAAATTATACAGCATGCCAATCATGACGAGCTGACAGGACTGAAGAATCGACGCTATGGTCTGACCCAAATGCGGCAAACGCTAGCAGATTTGACAGATACTCAGGACTATACCGTCATCTTGTTAGATTTAGATTTATTTAAATATATCAATGATAATTATGGTCATGAAGTCGGCGATCAAGTATTAAAAGAAGTTGCGAATATATTGATGGATACACTCGCTGATATAGACATTGTTAGCCGTTATGGCGGTGAAGAATTTCTAATTATCTTACCTGATATGGCGCACGATTTAGCGATGACTATTGCGGAACAATTGCGTTGCGATATTGCCAATCACGTGATTCAAGTAAATCATAGTCTCAGCTTTAGTATAACGGCGAGTCTAGGGCTCTATACATTGACTCATACTGAGCGGACATGCATTAAGCAAAGATATGCCTCTATAAAGTCAACAGAACACGCACCGCAGCTAACAAAGTCGCAGATAGTTAAGTCGCGAAGAGGTAAGCGGGTGACTAAACAAGCTCCAGAGCTACCAAAGGCGCAATTGCCAAGTGATATTTGCCAGCGCTTAATTAGGATAGCAGACAAAGCTTTATATGAAGCCAAAGATCGTGGCCGTAATCAAGTCGTTAGCGCCAACGAGATGCTAGCAGCGGAAAATAGTAATATTGAGCCCCTTTATTGCACCTAAAAGCTGCTACCCCATTGGCTAGCAGCTAATGACAGCGCAGTTTAATAAAGATTGTTTGACCTTCATGCACTACGCAATTAATTACAAGGTGCTTAACCATTGCACCAAGCTTGCCAATACACTGGTCGCAAAACTGCCAGTCGTCAACGTAAAGTTTAATACCAGCGTTTGCTCATTACTATTTTGACTACCTTGCCATTCCCAACTCAAGGCTTCAATCGGCAATCGTAGCGCTCGTCGTTGTGCTTTCACATCGCGCTTCTCTAACCCCATTGCCAGCTGCGTTAATAACGCACTACTCTGTACCACATCGTTCTCAAGCTGAGCTGCTACGCTGCTGACTTTGTCATTAGCCATGCCCCATAACACGCCTGTTGGATGAATATCACCGCTAGCAACTCGCGCGCGTAAAGTATCGTCTATTTCTTCACTGGTAAATATCGAGCCTGAACCGTCTAAGTTAAACACCTCACCTGCGAGTCCAGTATTCCAACTACCATCCCGTACCCGTGCAGCCAATATCTCATTGAATATTAAGCTACGCGCGGCAGACAATTCCATAGAATTTTGCTCTCGCGGCGCACGTTTACGTTTGCTCTTCTTTGGCTGAGGTCGACTTTCTGGCGTTGGACGCGCAAACAATGCCAAGGCTTCTCTAATGTTATTACCATTCCATCCAAAACGCTGTGGGCCAAAATAATTGGGCACGCCGCTTGCGCTGATATTTTGCAAATGCTTTTCTACAGACGACTTATCTTCATTTTCCAACTCAATATCTCGCAAGGTGATAATAAATTGATTAGCTCGGTGCGTACCACGATTAAGCTTTTTATTGTGCCAATGTTGAGCAAGGATAGTGACCGACTCGCTGTCGCTGATATCTACTGGTGCAAACTCAGACTCTGGCAATTGCCTCAAAGGTATTCTTAAGCTAAACCACTGAGTCGTCAGCGCATGACGGTCTTTGAGTCCTGAATAACCGACATCACGTAAGGGAATCTCTGCCCACTCTGACAGTAATTTAGCCAGATAGGCAGTATTCACCCCTGACTTCTCTATATGTAGCCATAAGTGCTCACCCTCGCCAGTAAAGTCTAACGGCAATATTTCATTGACGACAAAATCTGTGTTATGGGTCTTGTAAGTCGCTTGTTTGAGAGGTGGCAAAGTTGGCTGCGGTAATTGCGCAGTATCCGTCGCTGCCTCGATATCAAAACTGGTGATATCAAACTGTTCATTATTAGATGCCTGACTGTTTAAGTCAGGTTCAGAAGTAGACGTAGCTGTCATTTCGTTCTGGTTATCTTGATCTTGAGAATTCATAAAGTCGTCTTGTATTTTGGTTATAAGCTTTAGGTTGAAAGAATAGAGCTATTCGTTAAAGGCTAGTAAAGGTTAGGAAGTTACGTTTTGCAACGCAGCAAACATACAAATAAACAGCGTACGCTAACTGGGCTTGCTACTATCAATGAATCTACTTTTTTTAAATGTATACTTGATACTAAATAAAATGGTTACATAACATTATTATGCGTTACTGGTACAAATTTTTCTCGCTTGCTGTGCCTACGCCGACAGAGGCTTCGTAAAATTCATTCCAGTAATGCTTGGTAGTCCGCAGTAACCCTGTATTCATTAAAGTATATCGACTATCTCAAACACGTTTTACGCAGAACATAATTATAACTGTTAAGGATGACCTATGAGCCAAGTTAATAATAACCAAGCCGATAACAAAATCGCCGCCAAAAATCTAATAACGTTTAATAAATCTGACATTCCAAGTGGCGGTATGAAATCCTATAAACAAGATGACGATAGTATCATTTTAATTACCCGTGATGAGGACGAGTTTTTTGCCTTTGATGGCAAATGTCCTCATGTTGGTGCAGATTTAGGTGATGGCATGCGCTGTGGTAATCGAGTGGTCTGCCCGTGGCATCATGGCAGTTTTGACAGTCGCGATGGTACGCTATTAGAGCCGGTTGCCATGCGCGGATTGACTCAATATGAGCTAACAGATGAGGGCGATAGCTTGACCGTCAATACCTCAGCGAAGATAGATAAACGCGTTGCAAACGATAAGCTGACTGATACGCATACTATTATCGTTGGTGGCGGCGGTGCAGGTTTTATGACGGCCAATCAGCTGCGTCATACCGGCTATGGCGGCAAAATCACCTTAATCAGTAAAGACGATAAAGCCCCTTATAACCGTCCTTTATTATCAAAAGCATTTTTAGCAGGAAAAATGGAAGAGAAATATTTGATGCTTGGCGGCAGCGAGTGGGCCAGTAAAAATAATATCGAGCTACGCTTAAACCAAACCGTCAGCGAAGTATTACCTAATGAACGCACTATCGTAATGAAAGATGAGAGTGGCAATAGTGAACAGCAAACAGCGGACTTCCTAGTCGTAGCGACAGGTGCTGAACCTAAGATACCACCTTTTAAAGGCGTTGATTTGGATGGCGTCTATACGCTACGTAGCATGGGTGATGCCAAAGACATCAAAGCGGCCAGTAATGACAAGCACGTCGTTATCGTAGGCACAGGCTTTATCGGGATGGAAGTGGCGTCTGCTTTAATGGAGGCGGGGAAGGCGGCATCTGTCACCGTTATTGGGCGCAGCCGCCGCGTCATGAGCAATATCGTCTCTGAAACGGTGAGTAATGCCCTTATCAAACTCCATGAAGAAAAAGGGGTTACCTTCGCATTTGGCGCAGGTGTTGATGAAATCAATGGAGAAGGTAGTAAAGTCAGCGGTGTAAAACTGTCAGATGGCAGTACGCTCGATGCTGATGTTGTTATCTTAGGAACTGGGGTTGCCCCACGTACCGAGTTGTTAAATGAGGTAAATACTCCGGACGGCGTGCAAGTGGATGAGCATCTACAACTGCGTGATGGCGTCTATGCGCTGGGCGATATTGCCAAAGCAACCAACCAAATGGGGCGTATGCGTATTGAACATTGGCGAGTGGCATTGCAACATGGCATCGTGACGGCAGCAGCTATTTTAAATCAAGACAACGTCAACTCGGTAGAGGAGCGTATTCCTTTCTTTTGGACCGCACAATATGGCAAAAGCCTACGCTATAGCGGACACGCCGCTACGCCAGATAACAATATCTTGTTTGGCTCGCCAGATACGCTAGATTATATCGAATATTACTTTGATGACGATGGGGAAGACACGCGTGCTAGTGCTGCTAGCACGTTAGGGCGTAATAAAGAGCTGGTTGCCTTTTCTGAGCTACTCCGCCGTGGTCATGCGCCAACGCGTGCGCAAATCAATGCAGGATTTAATCTCATCGACCAAGCACAGGCGTTATCACGCTAGTACTTAAATCTGATAAGGTTTACTATAAAGGCTGGTCTATTAATTTAGGTCAGCCTTTTATCATATAGCCTTTTATACTAAATAGACGGAAAAGGACAACCAGTTTCATGAATAAAGAACAGATAAATAAAGAACAGACAGGTAAAAACCACTTGAATAGAGAGTCCGTATTTTTACGACAAGCAGAAGCGGATGATATTGACGCACTCGAACAGTTACTAAACCGCTGCTACCGAGAGACAGAGGGCTGGACCAATGAAGCGGATTTAGTCGGTGGTATTCGTATCACTCAAGCTGAGCTAGCAAGCATCATTGCCAATCCAAAACACTATCTGTTCATTTATCCAAAAACGACCACAGGCGAACGCGGTGGAGATGAAACCGGTGAGCTGTTGGGTTGTATTGCAGTCGATATAAAAGTTGATGACAATACAAATGAGAGCAACCTTAATAGGACTGACAATGATAACAAAGCTTATATTGGTATGTTTGCCGTACATCCAGAGCTGCAGGGGCAGGGCGTTGGTAATGTAATATTACAAGCCGCTGAAACTTTCGCTGAAAGACATTTAAAAAGTAACAGCCAACCAACCCGTCTTACTATGTCTATTTTAAGCCATCGACCTGAGCTATTGGCTTACTATCAGCGCCGTGGTTATCAGTTCAATGGTAATAAGATGCCATTTCCATATGATGGCAATAATGGCGAACCAAAACGTCAAGATTTAGAGTTATTAGAGTTAGAGAAAATCGTTAACGCTTAAAGGTTAACTTTATCTATATCAAACTTGAGCTAACCCCAAAAATGCCCAAAGGTCATAAACAAGCCAACGCTTAGCAGAACAAATGCCACAATAATTAAACGCTTAAACCAGTTGAAAGCAGGCAAGCGCGTGGCATTGTCATCAGACATTAGGTAAGCAAATAAAAACAATAAGCTTGCTGCCAAAGTCATGATGCCTAAACCAATCGGTAATATAAAAAGGTATACCTGCCACACAGTCATCTCGCAACGGTCATTATTAAACGCATCATAGCAGTATCGTGATTGTGCTGTCTGTATGTGGTTTTACACTAAATAAAAAACTGGCAATAAAAAAGGCTATTCCGTCAAGAATAGCCCTTCTTCTAATAGCACCCAGTCTATCTAACGCATCGTCACAAATTCTTCCGAACCCGTAGGGTGAATAGCAACGGTATTATCAAAGTCAGCTTTGGTAGCGCCCATCTTTATCGCCACCGCAAAGCCTTGAATCATCTCATCGACACCAAAGCCAATACCATGTAAGCCAATAACTTTTTCATCATCACCTAAGCATACCAGTTTCATCACACACTTTTGACGATGCTGAGTCACCGCGCTATACATAGAGGTAAATGCCGAGGTGTAGCATTTGATATTGTCCTTGCCATATTCCTTAACAGCATCGATCTCAGACAAGCCAATCGTACCGATAGCAGGGTGAGTAAAGATAACTGTCGGTATCAACTCGTACTTTAAATGCTCATTAGTCTTATTGTTAAATAAGCGCTCAGACAGACGCCTGCCTGCCGCGATAGCGACTGGCGTCAAATCAATACTGTTCTCAATAATATCGCCGACCGCATAAATGCCTTCGACATTAGTATTTTGGAACTTATCGACTTTGATTTTGCCAACCTCGTTCGTCTCCACACCCGTCACTTGCAAATTGATGTTGTCCGTAGAAGGCGCACGACCAATTGCCCAAATCAAGCAATCTACGGTATCAAGAGCGCCATCTTTGGTAAATAACTCTAAACAGCCATCTTCCTTTTTATTGACTTCCGTTAGTGTGGTATCGGTGTGCAATTGGATGCCGTCTTGCTCCATCTCTATCAGTAAAGTCTCCACGATAGTATGGTCAAACGAGCGCAGTGGCGAGTGCTGACGGACATACAGATGCACCTCAGCGCCTAGACTGTTAAGTACGCCCGCGATCTCAACAGCGATATATCCTGCGCCGACGATAGCCACACGTTTTGGTAAATGGTTTAACCTAAAAAATCCATCAGAATCAATACCATGTTCTGCGCCTTTGATATCAGGGAAAATAGGGTGACCGCCTGTAGCAATCAAAATATGGTCAGCGGTAATATGCTCGCCATTGACTTCGACCGTATTGGTATCGATAAATTTGGCAAAACCTTTTATTACCTCAACGCCATTTTTCGCCAAGTTATTATCATAAGAGCGGTGAATGTTTTGGATATATTGTTGACGACTATTGACCAGCTTTTGAAAATCAAAGCCTTTTACTTCCACATCAAAGCCATAATCTGGCGCATATTTTTCGATGGCTTCGGCAACTTGTGCCCCATACCACATCACCTTTTTAGGTACGCAGCCCCAGTTTACGCAGGTGCCGCCCAATTGGTCAGCTTCGATAATGGCGCATTTTTTGCCATAGCTCGCCGCTCGATTAATCGAAGCAATGCCGCCGCTACCGCCGCCAATGGAAATATAATCATAATGTTTTGTCATTGTTATGTCTCTTTATTAAGTTTTGGTGCAATTTTGAACTCTATTGTAATGGGTATGATAATAAATCTTACAAGGTTTTTATCATTAGGGTGTGCTGAGTCGCATCGGTATGTAAAAGTATTTAGGCAAAAATAGCCCGCCATCTAAACCTATCTACACCCACTTAAACAATGGCACGCCGCCTATAAAATAACAGTCCAGGAATGGACAAACCCAGCACCAATCCTGAGGTCACAAACAAGGCTTCAAACAAATACACCATCATTTGGCTAAATAATTCGTCCGAAAAACCAAAATAACCAATCTGCACCATACTAACCATTGCCTTATAAGCGGCGATGCCTGGCATCATACAGATGACACTTGGTGAGATTAACGCTTTGGGTGGTAAGGTATATTTTTTAGAAAAATACACGCCCAAAAAGCTGGCAAGCATCGCCCCAAAAAAGCTGGCCACCACCAAATGGATGTGCTGATAGACAAGCGCTGTTTTTAGCCCGAAGCCAAACGCGGTCATCAGCAAACACGGCAAAATATAGCGTTTGGGCACGCTGAACATAAGCGTCCAACCAAGGGTAATGATACACGACAGCACCACGGTCTCAATGAACCACATGTCAAAACCCCCAGTGCTGTATTTGCAGTAAAACCAGTGCCATCACAATGCCAACGCACGCTGACAAGGTCAACATATAAGTAAAAACCGCACGTCCAACGCCAATATTGACATAGCCCTTTAATATATCTGAGAAAGAATTGATCAAAGGAAAGCTTGGTATCAAAAGTAGAACGCTAGAGGCAACGGCAATATCGGCATTATTACCAATATCAAAGTAATAGGTCGTCGCCCCAATCAAAGAGGCGATAAAAGCCGTAACAATGACCGTGATAAAGGGATTGAAGTGGTGCTTAGCCAAATAAATGCGGGTAAACATCGCTACCATGCCAGCGATAAAGGTTACGGCGGTAATCGACCAACTGCCGCCATTAAGATTCGCAAACGCGGCACAAGATGCGCCAACAAATATGCCCACTAGCCACGTTGGATAAACCGTTTTATCTAATTCATCAAACGCAAGGGTGGTGCGGTCAGTAAGCTCAGACTTCAGCTTATTGTTATATAGCTTGTGGCTATTTGTATCGGCTTCGGTTTTATTGATAATTTGCTGGATTTGTACCAATAAATTGACATTGATGCTTTGATTAATAGTGTCTCGAGTGGTGGTGATACAGCGTTCATCACAGATGGTCGTCAAGGTGATGGCATTAAAATTAAGCGAACATTCTACGCTACTCATTCCCAAAGCGAATCCCAAACGTTTAGACAAGTCAACCACCACAGCGGACTCGGCACCATATTGCATAAGGAGTAATCCGCAGCGCACGCATAATCGAGTAATGCGCTGTTGCTGTACGTAGCTGATAGAGGTCATTGGGCGAGTACGCATGTTGGCTATTGTGATTTTTGTGAATAGTATAACTATAAACAGTGTGAGCGGTTATAGGATATCGATACGGCAAGGTAACGATAGCATAACTTGCCGTGCTTATTTGCTACTATTATAAAGCGTAAACCACTGTCGCAAGGAGAATAAAATGCATATCGCTATCTTAACGCTGACTTTTGCGCTATCCGGATGTAGCTCATTAAAAGAAAAGCGCCAACGTATGGGCGGCCTGCACGCCCGCTTTGGCAATACGCCAAGCGTCGCGGTATGTGAGAGCGGCGAGCGTGATCGACATGATGCCAGCGAGTGGACATTCGTTATAGTCGGGCTGTCTAAACGTGAAGTCGAGTCGCAGTGTAGTCAGATAGAGGAGAAGATAGAACGGACGGTAGATGCAAGGATGATGAATGTTGAGAGAGAGTTTATTTAGGTTGTGAGCTTTGGCTAGCTTACGATCTAAGTTAGGTTTTCTGTCAAATTATTAGTATTATCTAACCACATTTTTATAGAAGGTTCGTTGTTCGGATTATCAACAATGTTTTCTCGCAGTAGATCTAGTATCCATAGCCTAATTTCTTCACGTTTACCACTAATATCTCCTAGACATGGATGTAATAAAATTGAATGGATAAATAACTTACGGTATCTTTGGTTACTTTCTATATCTGCCCAAATTACCTGTTTCAAAATATCTTTATCAATTAGCTTTAGGAGGTCTTTATCATGACTATTCCAGGCTCTACGACTATTTTTATGAAAATCTAAAAATATTGAAAGTATCTTTTTAGAGCTAAAACTGTTAGTTCTGAAGCTCGCTAGTGAATTAACAGTAAAATCGTAGAAGCGATCTTCAGGCTTTTTTCCAAAAAAATAGAAGTCATCTATAGACATATGACTTTTAGATGACCTAACTGATTGTTCAATATGTCTTTTAATATGGTCTTCAAGTTGAGTAGCCAAGTCTGACCTATTGCTAGTTTCGAGAATATCACAATAAAAGCTTAAGTTACTTAATTGTTCTGAAGATAGACTGCTACAAGCTACATAGTATAATCGTTCGGCAAATTTTGGTTCGATCTCCAAGTTATGAAACTCTTGTAACACTTGGGTCTTCAGTCTGCTATCTTCTAAGTTTCTCTCATTGATAGTATCTTTTTCATTTAGAAGTTTCGCCATATCACTGTTTAGGTCTAAATCTCTAACCAATGAAACAACGAAATGACCCCAACCTGAAATAATGAAGTTTGAAATAAATGGTTCGATAATATCTCGAATTTCATTAAGTTTTTCAAACTGTTTGAGAATGTGTAAGTCTTTCTTAGATGATGTTTCACTAGAAGATGATTTTAAGTCTATGAGCCGATCTGAAAAAACTGGATTTTTCTCATCGAGAATTGTTATAAACGATTCAAAATCTATCTCTGAACCTAGTAATTTAGGCATATCATGCGCAAACATAATTACTAAAAGAAACTCTAATATTTGTTTCTTACTTACTAAAGATAGTTCACTGCCTGAGTTATCTATTATAATCTTTAAAGTGCTCTGAACACGTTGATAAAATCTTAAGTTCTTTATATTTAATGTTTGATAGAATAGCTCGTATATGGGGAATAAGTCATTATCATCAACTATATCTTTCTTAATAATGGTTATCGATTCACTTAGAGTTAAGATTTCATCAAAGACTTTTTCTTTGTATTCATGAAATTTTTTATTAGCTTCCCCTTCGTGTAGTAAAACAATAACTTTACATTTTTTTTCTAAATTTAAATGATTGACTAGCCCCATTACATCTTTGATATCTAATTTGTCTGATATTCGCTCAATATCGTCTATACATATTAAGGTTTCATTAACCATATTGGATATAGTACTAGTAATCATACTTTTGCTAAGAGATAGAGCAACACCACTGCCTTCAATCTTAGGTAGATCAACTGCCTCAATTGTGCTTTGAAAAACTTTCTTTATTCCAGATAAATTATCACTGCTTTGTGATGTAGAGTAAGATTTGATAGCTATTTCAAATTTTAAGGCATCCAATGAATCAATGCCGAATAAGGATACATAAGCAATTTTCTTAACCCGAAAATTTTCACGATGTTTTTTACAGAAATTATTCCAAAAATGAGTCTTACCAATACCCCATTCGCCAGTCAGAGCAATAGCAAAAGAGTCTTTAGTATTGATAAGCTCAAAAAGCTTCTTCTCAAGATTTGCTACATTTGCCATTGCTCATTACCTTACAGATGTTCTTAAAATAATTATCATGTTAACACTAAAATAAAAACTCAACCCAACAAAAAAGGCCACTCCCTAAAGAATAGCCTTTTATCAATTATTAATTAACTAACTTGTATTAACTCACTTCTTGCATCGCCTGCTTAAGCATTGGCTTTAAGAACTCACCAGTATATGAGCCTTTCACTTCCGCTACTTCTTCAGGTGTACCTTCAGCGATAATCAGTCCACCACCTTTACCACCTTCAGGGCCAAGATCAATAACCCAATCGGCGGTTTTGATAACGTCAAGATTGTGCTCGATGACCACGATGGTATTGCCTTTATCACGTAGGGCATGCAGGATATGTAGCAATTTATCGATATCATGGAAATGCAACCCAGTGGTTGGCTCATCCAAGATATAGAGCGTCTGTCCGGTATCACGTTTGGCAAGCTCACGTGCCAGCTTCACACGCTGAGCTTCACCGCCAGATAGTGTTGGCGCAGACTGACCGAGGCGAATATAGCTTAGACCAACATCCATCAATGCTTGCAGGCGACGATAAATCGCTGGAATGGCTGAGAAGAACTCAGTCGCATCCTCAACGGTCATATCGAGCACATCGGCGATATTTTTACCTTTATAGTGAATCTCTAAAGTCTCGCGGTTATAGCGTTTGCCTTCACAGGTGTCACACGGCACATACATGTCTGGCAAAAAGTGCATCTCAACTTTGATGAGACCGTCACCTTGACACATTTCACAGCGTCCGCCTTTAACGTTAAAGCTAAAGCGACCCGCTTTGTAACCACGGGCGCGCGCTTCTTGCGTTTGTGCAAACATCTCACGTACTGGCGTAAAGACACCGGTATACGTCGCTGGATTTGAACGCGGCGTACGACCAATCGGGCTTTGATCAATATCGACCATTTTGTCCAAATGCTCAAGACCATTGATGCTGTCATGCTTATCCGCGATGAGCGTTGAGGCATTATTCAACTGCGTGGCGGCGAGTGGCATCAAGGTACGGTTGATGAGGGTCGATTTACCAGAACCTGAGACGCCAGTGATACAAGTCATGATACCTATTGGCAAGGTCAAATCAACATCGTGTAAGTTGTTACCTGATGCACCTTTTAGCTCAATGGTCATCGGTACTTTTTTCGGTTTGGCTTTCCCTTTTTCCTCAATCTCTATCGTTTTAGCCTTGTGACGAATGCTTGGAATCTCGATTTTTTTCTTACCAGACATATATTGTCCAGTTAGTGATTCTTCGTTCGCCATGATGTCATCGACCGTACCCTGAGCGATGATATGACCGCCGTGTACGCCTGCGCCAACACCGATATCGATAACGTGATCCGCTTGGCGAATGGCGTCTTCATCATGCTCAACGACCAGTACCGTATTGCCCAAATCACGTAAGCGCGTTAGGGTTTTTAGCAGACGATCATTATCGCGCTGATGCAAACCAATTGATGGCTCATCGAGGACATACATCACACCCATCAGACCTGCGCCAATTTGGCTGGCAAGACGAATACGCTGCGCTTCACCACCTGATAGCGTCTCAGCAGAGCGGGCAAGGGATAGATAATCAAGTCCGACACTGACGAGGAAGTTTAAGCGCTCATTAATCTCTTTAAAGATTTTTTCTGCAACTTCACCTTTATGACCGCCAATTTTTAGCGTCTTATAATAGTCAGCAGCGTCACCGATAGATAGCTTAACGATTTGGGCGATGGTTTGATCGTCTACGCGCACGTTGCGTGAAATCTCATTGAGACGCGCGCCATCACAGACGTTACACGTGGTATCGGCCAAATATTTTGCCAACTCGTCACGGACTAGGTTACTTTGCGTTTTGGCATAACGGCGCTCTAGATAAGGCAGCACACCTTCAAATGGTACGGTTTTATTGGTTTTACGACCGCGCTCATCGGTAAAGTTAAAAGTTAATTTTTCTTTACCCGAGCCATGCATAATGAGATCTTGCTGCGCATTTGGCAGCTCTTGCCACGGTGCATCCATATCAATTTTAAAGTGCTTACAAACAGTCGAAAGCAGGCCAAAGTAATAAGCATGACGCTTATCCCAACCATTAATCGCGCCTTGATTGAGCGATTTTTCATGGTGAGTAATCAGCTTTTCGGCTGAGAAATACTGACGTTTACCGAGACCATCACAACTTGGGCAAGCACCATAAGGATTGTTAAAACTGAACATACGCGGCTCAAGCTCAGACACTGCGCGGTCACAAACAGGGCAAGAGTGCTTGGCAGACATGACCTGATTAGCATCACCGCCTTCTTTTGGATTGCCATCCATAAAGTGCAGCGTCACCAAACCTTGACCTAAACGTAGGGCAGTCTCCAAACTTTCAGCGACGCGGTTGCCTAAGTCGTCACGAACTTTAAAGCGGTCGACCACGACTTCGATCGTATGCTTTTTCTTTTTATCGAGTGTCGGTAGTTCATCAGTATCGTAAACATCGTCATCGACACGTACGCGTACGAATCCTTGACCAATTAATTGCTCAAGCAGAACTGTATGCTCACCTTTGCGCTCACGAACCACTGGCGCAAGTATCATTAGTTTTGTGTCATCTGGGAGCGCCATGACTTGATCGACCATTTCGGTGACCGACTGCGCGACCATTGGCTCGCCATGTTCTGGACAATAAGGCGTACCGATACGCGCATAGAGCAGACGCAAATAGTCATAGATTTCGGTAATCGTACCGACCGTTGAGCGTGGATTATGGTTGGTTGATTTCTGCTCGATAGCAATCGCAGGGGAGAGACCTTCAATACTATCGACCTCTGGCTTCTCCATTTGCGAGAGAAACTGACGCGCATAAGCCGATAGACTCTCGACATAGCGACGTTGCCCTTCGGCATAAAGCGTATCAAAGGCCAGCGATGATTTACCAGAACCAGATAGGCCAGTAATCACCACAAATTTATCTCGTGGAATGTCTAAGTCGATGTTTTTTAGATTATGAGTGCGTGCGCCGCGAATCTTAATATGCTCGTGTGCCATCGGTTCTGGGTTTCCTATTTGCTAAAAGCGTTATTAAAACAACTATGTACGTATGGTTATAAAATACAAAAATGTAGATAAGGTTTAATTAAAAGATTTAGTCATGCTACTTGAAAATAGACTACGCTTTATTTGATTATTAAAAATAAAAGGTCTTTATAACCATCATTAAAGATTTATAGGTACTTATTATTTATTAGGGTATTCGATGATTCTAACTATAAAGCGATTCGTTATTTAAATATTGACAAAAGTTTAAATTTTAATTGAATTGGCTTTATTGCTGTAATGTATGTGAATACTAAGTTATCAACGTTAATTTCATTCTCAAAGTTATCATAGAGTAATAAATTAAGGACTTAATGTCACGAAAGGATATAAATAAGCCAATTTCATATTCTTAGAAACTATTTATTATGCTTTATCTCTTAAGCTCTATCTTTTAGACTCTATGAGTACTTATAAACTGGGAATATCTACAAACTACGAATAGTTAAGTACTATGAATAATTGCTCGTAATATCATTGTTCGCGTTCATAAGGCTATCCTGTTTATATACTGCTCTATCATAACTTTTACAACGTCTTACTTTATTGTCATGACTACAGGATTATTCAAGGCATCAGTAGGTATTAGATGCACTTAGTAACAAAATTATTGAGTAAAATGAATGAATTGGGATGGCGTGGAATAGTAAGTCTAGGCAGGAAGACAAAAGTCTCGGCAACTAAGTAGCGAATGTTTTATACTGTGGGGCTTGATTTATGGGTTGAGCGAATAGACGAGCATTTTGCCAAATTATTATTAAATTTGGTACATGTCGCTCTTAGAGCAGGTAGCTCTAGATGCTACTTGTCAGTCTTACTAGCCGATAGTTGCCAGAGGCAGTCGATAGACCCATAAGTGTAGCGCAGCTGTGCATTGTCATAATGTATAGATGTCAGTCGTGATGTGATAAACCAGTGAGGCAAGTATGAATAGCGTAGAAAAACGGGCAATTCTGGGGGTCGGTGGTATATTTGCCTTGCGGATGATTGGCCTGTTTATGATTGTGCCTGTGTTTTCTGTGTATGGTGACAATTATGCGCATGCCACGCCATTTTTGATCGGTTTAGCGGTCGGTATTTATGGGCTAGGGCAGGCTATTTTTCAGATACCAATGAGTCTTGCCGCGGATAAGTTTCCCCGTAAACCTATCATATTTTTGGGTTTAATATTATTTGCCCTTGGCGGTATCATCGCGGCAAATGCGACTGATATTTATGAGGTCATTATCGGTCGAGCGCTGGCAGGTAGTGGTGCGGTCTCTGCGGTATTGATGGCATTACTCGCTGATGTGACGCGTGAAGAGATGCGCACCAAAGCGATGGCAACCATGGGCTTGACCATTGCCACCTCTATCATGCTCGCTTTTGCCTTTGGTCCTTTATTAGTCGGTTCACTTGGTATCTCTGGTCTGTTTTGGTTAACCGCAGGCTTTGCTGTTTTAGCGATGATGCTACTTTTCGTCGTGCCCACACCGCTACGAGTCCTTAAGCATAATTTGGACAATAAATCGATTGGCCAGCAATTGGCTAGCGTGATAAAAATAGGCGATTTAAACCGCTTGCATATCGGCATCTTTGCGCTACATCTTACCATGACGGCGATATTTGTTATTTTGCCGCATCAGCTAAGTGACGTGATGGGCTTGTCTGTACGCCAGCAGGGCTTGGTTTATTTGCCATTGTTATTTATTGGCTTTGCCGTCGCGATTCCGTTTATCATCATTGCCGAAAAGAAACGCAAAATGCGCCAAGTGTTTTTAGGAGCATTGGCGCTAATGACTGCCTCATTAGCGTTGCTCGCCTTTGGTAGTCATCTTGGTGTGGGTATTATTTTAGGTCTATTATTATACTTTATGGGCTTTAATTTACTTGAAGCCACCATTCCATCATGGATCTCGAAGCGGGCGCCAGTAGCGAATAAAGCGACGGCAATGGGACTTAACTCATCTAGCCAGTTCTTTGGGGCCTTTGTTGGCGGTGCGATGGGTGGCTTACTATTGACGCAGCCAAATCTGCTGGCCTGGGGCATATTAGCCGCTATCATGGGTGCAGCGTTACTCTTCATTATCCCGATTGCCCAGCCGCCTTATCTATCAAGTACGACAGTCACTATTCCTAAAAATATCAACATTCAAGATTGGTCACGGCAAATGCTGGCAGTAGATGGCGTCGATGAGCTGGTGGTAATGGCAAAAGAACAGGTAGCATACCTTAAGTTAGACAAAACCCAGCTAACCGATACTTCACGACAGGAGCTGTCGCATCTTGCGCAAAGCCCCCTAGATATTTAAACAAAAATTGGTTAAAGTAAAAACAAATTACTGATAGTATTAATTGGTTCCATTAAATGACAGTTAAAACTATTCATTAAATTATTCATAAGTAAAAGGACGGTACCATGCGCGGAGTTAATAAAGTTATCATTATCGGTAACCTTGGAGCAGACCCTGAGGCACGTCAATTTAATAATGGCGGTAGCGTGACCAATATCTCGGTTGCGACGTCAGAGCAATGGACAGATAAGCAAAGCGGTGAAAAAAGAGAAGCGACCGAATGGCATCGTATTGCATTATTTAATCGCTTAGGAGAGATTGCCGCGCAGTATCTTCGTAAAGGCAGTAAGGTTTATATTGAAGGTAGTCTGCGTACCCGTAAATACCAAGATCAAAGCGGACAAGATCGTTACATCACTGAGATTCGTGCTGAGCAAATGCAAATGCTCGATGGCACGAGCAGTGGTGGTCAAGATAGCAATAACTTTGGTGGTCAAGGCTCAAATCAAAATCAAGGCGGCAGTTACGGTAATCAAGGCGGACAAAGTAATCAAAACAACTTTGGTCAGCAAGCAAACAATCAGCCAGCTCAGCAAGGTGGCTACAATCAAGCTGGCGGTGCGGCAGCTCAAGGCAGTAACCAGAATAGCTTCAATAACCAAAATGCACCGGCTCAACAAAATCAGTTTAATCAGCCTACTCAAACGCCAGCACAATCAAAACCTACGGCTATGCCAGATGGCCCGGTAGATGATGATATTCCTTTTTGAGGAATACATAATTAAGTAATGTTGATTAAGCTAGATAGAGCCTATGTAAATAGGCTCTTTTTTTATATCTATAATATAAAAATAGTTTACAATAGAGTTATGAATAACATACATAATTAAGTGTTGATTAAAGGGTTCGTACTATGGCTCGAATTAAGAACTTGGTATTTAGTAATGGAGAGAGATATCCAATCCTAATAGATTCAGATGGTACTCCTAACTATTGGGTTACGTTGTATGTCACAGAGAAGCTAAGACCTTCTCAGACACAGTCCGCAATTATTAATACTCTTGGGCATTTGATACACCTTGCATTATGGGAGGAGATCAATAATCGAAACCTTATAGAAGAGTTTACAGAGTCCAAGTTTTTAAGCACCGAAGATGTCTATTCTATTCGTGATCATTGTATGTTGGATAGTAGAAGCTTGAGGAAATGGTTGAAAAGATCGAGTAGCAATATCGTAAGGTTTCCGTCAGCATCAACTGCGAATTTCACACCTATCCAAAGTATTTCTAGTAATCATGCCTCGAATAGAATGTCACATATAGCTTCCTACTTAGATTTTATAGTTAGAGTCTTGCTAAAAAACAAATTGGTAAATAAGGTTGTATCATCTTCAATTGCTAGTATGAATAAGTCATTATTGGCTAATAAACCTAAGGGTAGTAAAGGGAGAGGTTTGGCTACTGACCCTAATTTAAAATCTGCACCACCTGAAGCTTTCGCTCGAATATTAGAAATTGTGAAAGAAGACTCACCTGATAACCCTTTCAAGGGTACGGATGTTAAGTTACGCAACGCGATTATATTCGAAGTTATGGATTCAACAGGTATGAGGGCTGGTGAGATTTTATCTTTACAAATTGAAGATATAGATTTCCATAATAATGCCATTTCGGTTGTAAGGCGTCATGATGCCATTGAAGACCCTCGTAAAAGACAACCAGTAGCCAAAACTAGAGAACGTAGAATCCCTATTAGTCAAAATCTTACTGGACGTTTGAAAGATTATATTATGGATAAGCGGTCAATTATAGATGAAGCAAGAAAGCATCCTTATATTTTCGTCACTCATAAGCATGGCAAATATTTTGGCAAGCCAATATCTAACAGTACGTTTGTTAATCGGATACTTAAGCCTGCAATAGCAGTAAGTCCAGAATTACTTGAAGAAATAACAAGGCATGGATTTCGTCATAATTTTAACTATAACTTGTCAAAGCGTATAGATTCGATAAATGCAGCGGCAAAGATTGACTCAAATATAAAGCCAGTTAATGAAAAGATGGAAATTCAAATTCGAAAAGAACTAAATGGATGGAGTTCTGATACAACAGCTGAGACATACAATCTAAGACATGTAAGAGAAGAGGCGAATCGAGTTATGTATGAAGATATGGAACATTGGTCTCAATTTATAAATAAGGAATAATAAAGTGCAGTTTCTATTAGTAGAGGACAGTAACAACCTACAGGTTTACTCTGAAGATAACTCAGTGGATAGAAAAATAGATAAGCAGCTTAAAACTAAGTTTGGATATCCATTTAGCTTTGATGATCATAAGTGGCGTTTAGATGGGTCGTCTGTTATCAACTTCAATAGCTTAACTTCTATGGATGATGAGCTAAAAGATGGTTTTAAGAATGCTTTGTGCCGTTATGCAGAAGAGTTATCAGCGGGACACACACTTAATTCTTTTAAGTATTTCAATGCTTTTATGAAAGCTAATAATGAAGGGCACATAACTGTACAAAGTTTATCAAACTACAGAGCTTCGTTAAATATAGATAATGAATATAGACTAGGTGCGCTCAAAGGTTTTCTTTTAGCTTGGTATGAATGGGGATTTAAGGGTGTTAATAATGAGGTTGTTAGTTACTTAAAGGAATTAACACTTAAAGGTAGTCCTAAAGGGAATGCAGTAAAAGGAGCATGTCCATATTCTGGGCCTTTAACCCTAAATGAACTAGGGTCTTTAATTGATTGGGCTTCAAATGCTTTTAATAATAAAGAATTAATCCTGAAAGAGTACGCTTGTTTTATGGTATTAGCGCTTACTGGCCGACGGTTTGTCCAAATTCGCTCATTGAGATCGCAAGATTTAATGATCCATGAGGGTAAAGATGGACATGATTATATTATTAATTGTCCTAGAGCAAAACAGATTCGGGCTAATTTCAGGTCACAATTTACACCTCTTCTGATCAATGAAGACCTATATCTTATTTTAAATAACCAACGAAATGCATCAATCAAATTAGTTGAGAAACATTTAGGTTTCAAGATATCTTCAAGAGTTAAAGATCAGGTTCCCATATTCCTTGAAGAGACTAGGCTTAAAGAAGTCGCAGATGAAGAAGATTTGGAAAATAAGCTAGAAAACATACCAGACTATTTACATATGAGCCAACGTACAGGATTCAGCCTTCTTAGAGGCATTTCCGTAAAGAGTACAGCCTATTCAGAGCGCACGGGAGATTTTATTAATTTTACTGCATATAGGTTTAGGTATACAAAAGGTACTAATCTTGCTCGCCGTGGTATAACTGGAGTGGCACTAGCTGCTGGGCTAGATCACTCAGATACACAGCATATTGGTATTTATGTAGAAAATACAGAAGAAAGAGCTAAGCAAATAGATGCAGTAATGGCTCCAGTATTAGCACCGTTGGCAAAAGCATTCGCTGGTAAGTTAATCGCTTCTGAAAGGGATGCTGTAAGAGCAAACGATCCAAATAGTAGGATAAAGAATGGGGGTTCAGAAAGTATAGGAAACTGTGGAACACATTCTTTCTGTGCTTCTGGTTATAGAGCTTGCTATACCTGTATTAACTTTCAGCCTTGGCTGGAAGCTCCTCATGAAAATGTTTTGGAGGAAGTGTTATTTGAAAGAAAAAGACAAGAAGAGTCTGGAGTCTCTCCTTATGTTATCCAATCAACAGATCGTTTACTTCTTGCTATTCAACAAGTAATTTTGATGTGTGAAGAAGAAAAATTAAAGGAGAAAATAGTAAGTGGGTAATATAATTTACTTTCAACCTAGACATGAGTTAACAGTAAAACAGAACTTAGAGTGCTTCATTGTTCATTGCCGAGAGAATTTAACTTTATACGATGATCAAGGTGGGTGGAGCAGTAATCAATGGAAACACAAACAAAAAAATCGTTCAATAGCAATGACATTTTCGAAATATCGTGAAGTCTCGAATCCAGCTAGTTTTGAGCCATTAGAAGAACCTTTTCTATCTTTTGCAAAGGCATATATTCGTTACAATCAAAGTATTAAGGCTGTATCAAGTGTCACTAATAAAATGGTTGCTTTGCGCGTAGTGCATGATGCTTTATTTGAAGTTTACGATGAAACTGATATATTAAAAATTGATGGTTTAGTCTTAAGTAAGATAAGCGAACTAACTAATAAGCGAATATCTAATGATGATCGTAGAAATAAAATAGGCTATCAAATACAAATATTGCTTAATTTTATTCGAGATAAAAGCTTTGTACCTACGCTTCAAGTATGGGTAAACCCTTGGCCTAAAGTGGGCGCAAAGGCTGAAAGAACTGATAAGGAGTCTAGAGATTGGCAGGACAATAGATGTCCAAGTATGCATCAGATGTTAGCTTTAGCCGATAGCTTTGCAAAAGCTGAAACTCAGGAAGATAAGTATTGGTCTAGCATTATTGCATTATTAATGTTTGCACCTGGACGAGGTAGTGAGTTAGCAGAGCTGACTGTTGACTGTATCCATAGGAGTGAAAATGGTGCGCTAGGCATTAGATGGTATTCTGCAAAAGGATTTGGTCATACAATTAAATGGGTGCCAAAAGATCTCGAAGACACTGTATTAGAAGCACATACAAGGCTAATGGAAATTGGGCAGCCAGCAAGAGAAGCTGCTAAGTTTGCGTATGATAATCCTGACACTTTCTTTCGTCACGAAGGGTGTTGCACTCCAACTAACTTCCCTGAGTACAAAGAATTAAATGCATATGAATTTGCATGTGCAATGAACTTTTCTGAATCTACTACTAAAAATTTACTCAATAAAAAGATAAATCTGCATTCTGATGAAGCTTGGAACTATATTGGTGAATATCAAGCTAAATGGATACAAAAATTGAGAAAGGATGGTAGCCCTACATATGAAAATCTAGCTCAATATACATTGAATGAATATAAGAAATCAGTCTGGCCTAATATTCCTTCGATTAAGCGTCCAATTTGGGATTCTTTAGTAATTATTAGGGATCGTGAGCTTCATAATCAGTTCTCTGCCAGAAATTTTTCATGGCGTTTACCAAGTATTAATGAATTAAATGCTCAGTTAGCTATTCGAGATAAACTTAAAAATCCACCCAAGACAATTTTTCAAAGAATGGGTTATAAAGAAGAAGATGGATCTGAGATTCAATTAACCTCTCATCAAATTCGTGTTTGGCTATCTACTAATGCTGAGCGTGGCGGGATGGATGCATGGCAATTAGCTCAATGGGCAGGACGAGCTAGAATAAACGATAACCGATATTATGATCTTCGAACTAGCAAGGAGCGAGAGCAACAAGCTAGAAGTGTCATAGAGTTTAATGAGCGTCCTACTGCGCTTCAAGCTATAAAGCATAATTTGCCTGTAAGTTATAAGGACTTAGGTTTAAATCGTATAGGTATTGCTGATGTTACTGAATATGGGATGTGTACTCATGACTATGCTATGTCACCGTGTACTAAAGGTGGCGAATGTATGACGTGTAAAGAACATGTATGCATCAAAGGGATGCCTAATACTTTAGAAAGTATCATTAGATTAGAAGGTCAAGTAGAGTCCCAATTCGAAAAAGCAGAGCGTGACGAAATTAGTGGTCATTTTGGTGCTAACAGATGGGTAACTCATCTCAGTTGGAAGTTGGCACATATTCGCACGCAGCGTTTATTGCTTGAATCAAAGGACACCGCTGAAGGGACTGTTTTATGGATTCCACCAGACCATGACCCTAGTCCAATCAAGCGTGCGTTAGCACAAAATGATTTGCAGGTTTCAGCCAGTAGCGAAGATTATGTTGAAGAATCTACACTTAATTTAATGCTAGGAATCGAAAATGCCTAAACAAATTATCACACAGAAAACTCTCCAAGTTGCGTTGCATGAACTAGATAATTGGAGTGGTAAGCTAACATGGAACAGGTATGCTGAACAGCTTGCTAAAGTATTAGGTGAGGATACAATTAGTCGGCATACCCTAATCTCATACAAGGTACTAGTTGAGGCTTTTAGGGAGCGAAAAGCAAGCTTAAAAGAAGCTAAAAACAGTGATGCACCAGATATTACTCTGGAGTTTGCCAAAAAACAAATTGATATGCTAGAAGCTAAAGTAAGACGACTTGAAAGTCAGAATGAGAAGTTACTAGAACAGTTTGTAAGATGGCAACATAACGCTTATATGATGCCGAAAGTAGATATGAAGTTGCTTAATCAGCAGTTAGATAAACCTTTGCCTCAAGTGAATAGAAGATGATTTTAGTCCAAAGATGTGAAGAATTTGTAGTGATGTTATTATTAGTCAAAGATATTCAATAGAACTCTTACAGAATTACTCTCTCGTTGATTTTGCTAAGGAGTTTAAGAGTTGAGCGTGGCTATATTTTTGTATCCAAAGCAGAAAACTAAAGTAATTATAAAGCAGCTATGCAAAAATTAAATTAATAGAGTATTTGATTATAAAAATTGGGCTTTCACATGGAAAAAAACGAAGTACAAATACAAATACAGACGCAAATACAGAGATGGTTGTCTCGCAAAACAACTACAGGTTCTGTTAGACAAGTAACAGGATTGCCTATCGCCTTAGCATCAGATGTGGGATTAGTACGGTCTGAGAATCAAGAT
The DNA here is from genome assembly GCF_040309845.1 of Psychrobacter sp. S1-30-MNA-CIBAN-0213. Taxonomy (NCBI): domain Bacteria; kingdom Pseudomonadati; phylum Pseudomonadota; class Gammaproteobacteria; order Moraxellales; family Moraxellaceae; genus Psychrobacter; species Psychrobacter sp. S1-30-MNA-CIBAN-0213. The sequence goes on from NZ_JBEOPE010000003.1 coordinate 296,445, forward strand.
CGGCTAGTATTGTTGCGTGCCCAAGTAACTAATGAAAAGTCATTTTTAGTTGGAGTTTTATGTGATGGTATGGGGGGAATGACTAATGGTAAAGAATGTGCTGAACTTGCAATATCATTCTTTATTTCTAGTTGTATTGTGCATAGACAGATGGGGTTAAAAGATAGGCTATTAAATGCCGTTAATTCTGCTAACGACGCAATATATGAGAAATATAATGGTGATGGTGGTACAACCCTTTCTGCATTCATACTGGATAACGATAAACAAATAGAAGTCGTGAATGTTGGTGATAGTAGGGTTTATTTAAAAACTGATATAGGTTTTGAGCAAGTTACAACTGATGATACTGTTGCAGGGCAGCTTAAAAATAATCTTCATACCCCTGAAGTAAGCGGCCTTCTTCAATATATTGGGATTGGACCGAGCTTAGAGCCTCATTTTATTGAGCTACCTCATATAGATAAGATTTCAAAATTATTAATGACTAGTGATGGTTCGCACTACATAGTACACGAAACTCTTAAGCGCATCATGACGCCTGTATTACCCGCATCAGAGCTTGCTGAAAGACTCATAAATGTAGCTAAATGGTGTGGTGGTCATGATAACGCAAGTGCTTTACTCTTAACAGATTTACCTTCTCTATTTCTTAAAACTGAAAATGTTTATAAAGGGACGATAGATATTTGGGACTCATTTGGAGAAATGCAATTGTTTGGAATAGAGACAGCATCACCCAAAAAACCTCAGGTAATTTCTAATGTTAGTGTAGATCCGAAAGCAGATATAAACGCAAGTATTATATCTAATACAAGTGGGACCTTAAAAGATAAAGACACCTCTAAAAGTAGTGATAATCTTGATGATAAACCCAAGTCGAGAAAAGTCAGACAGAAAAAAGAAACCAAAAAAGAACCGGAACAGCCTAACTTGAGGATTGATTTTGAATAATATTCTAATGAATGGATTACCCACAAGATATATACTTGATGGAGAGTCAGAAAGCGGTGGCTTTAGTGATGTGTTTTATTGTCATGATACTCACTTAGAACGTAAAGTCGCGATAAAGACGATTAGAGATGCTGATCAAGCTAGACGACTAGATGATGAAATAGAAGCATTATTGAAAATTAGGTCGAAACATGTAGTGCAAGTATTTGACGTCATACGTGTGTCAGATATTGCTACTGATATGGATACAGTTGGCATTGTTCTGGAGTATATAAACGGTGAAGATTTAGTTGAATCTAAATATCATCTTCAATCTCATAATGATTTGCTAAAAGTACTTTGGCAAATTGCTTCCGGCATATCTGATATTCATGATGCTAAGTTGATTCATAGAGATATTAAACCTAACAACATGAAACTGGATAGCGAAGGTATTGTTAAAATATTTGACTTCGGATTATCAAGGAATTCGGGTTTGGATGCTGTGACTTTTGGATTTAAAGGCACCCAAGGATTTTCTGCTCCTGAACAGTACACTCATCAAGAGGTAAACTTTACATCTGCTATCGACATATATGCATTTGGAATTTCAGCTCTTTATTTAGCTACACAAGATATACCTAAGCCACTATTGGAGATGCCACCTAAAGCTGCTCCTATAAACTCTTTTGATTGCCCATACTTAGATCCTTATCCAACTTTAAAAGTGCTTTTTGAAAATTGTTTAGCACATGATCCTACTGATAGACCAGATATTGCGGATATCACAAACGAAATTAGTAAATATTTACTATTTAACAAACATCAAGCAATCGTTGTTATGGATGGAAATACTAACTTATTAAATTCATTAACTAAAAGTGCAAAATTAAAATATGGGACAATCGGTAGTTTTGAGATTGAATATACTGGACATGATTTTGTATTGAAAAATGTTGTAGGTGAAGTGTTTGTCAACAATGAACAAGCAACGTCTGGCAGAAAGATTCCTGGAGCATGTGTAATTGGTTTAGGAAGCAAACAAAGGCAGCATTTTGAAAGAAGGTTTGTAACTTTTGATGTTTCAAATCCGGAGGTTACATTATGATCGGTCCACACGAGCGAGATGATATTGTAGGTGAGCGATATCGAATTGAAGAATTTGTTGGTGAAGGGGGCATGCAATTCGTATATGCGGCATACGATAAAACTCTCAACAATAGAATTGCACTAAAAACTCCAAAAAATCCATCTGCGGAAAAGAGGTTTCATAGAAGTGCAGTTGTTTCAGCAAAGGTTAATCATCCTAATGTTGCAAAGACATTAGACTATTTTGAGGTTGGCGAGAGGGCGTATTTAGTTGAAGAGCTGGTTGTTGGAGGTGATTTGTCTAAAACTCTCCTTAAAGAAGCAGATTATTTAGATCCGTTTCTTGTGGCTAGATTATTTCATTATTTAGCCAAAGGACTTGCTGCTTCGCATCATGCAAATGTCATACATAGAGATTTGAAACCAACAAATATAATGATTGTTAATGGTTTTCAATTATTGGGTGTTAAGATTACAGATTTTGGTATTGCTAAGATGGCCGCTGAAGAATTAACAGAAGCAGCCATAGGTGGTGAAGATACGCTAAGTGTTTCAGCTACTGCTCTTGGGGCATTGCCTTATATGTCACCCGAGGCTATAGACACTCCCAAAGATGTAGGAGTACAAACTGATATTTGGTCGCTTGGGGCTATGATGTATGAATTATTAACAGGTAAAAAGCCTTTTGGCTCAGGTTTAAAAGTTGTTAAACGTATCCTTGATGCTGATTATGAAGACTTTCCTGAGTTCGTAACCGCCAATCCACAGTTTAGCCACTTATCTACGAAAATAGTTGAGCTAATAAAAAAATGCCTATCTATCGATTCAAAAGATAGACCAACTGCTGATGAACTAGTTACAGAATGTGGCCTACTTTGCTATCCAGTTAGAGAAAGATATTTTGGTACAATGAGAACACCAAATAATTCAAAATGGGGATTTGTCGATCCAATTGATAATACTACTAATATTTTCTACCACGTGGATTGTATATATGGTATTCGACCTCAAGCGGGAGAAAGAGTTATGCTGTCTAAGTATGAAGGTAGTGGTGCCTATCGTGCCTTACCTCTAGTTCGTATGAAGCAGTAAGTTCTTAATAAAATCATTACTAGTAACTATGTCTATTACTTGGAATGTTGATTAAGATAGCTAAAAAGTTGTTTTTTTCCTTTATTTCTACAAATTTATAAGTAAATGTTGATTATAGATATAAAGCACTAGTTAAGGTTATGATAAATAAAAACTTATTTATATATCTATTGAATTACGTATATATTACCTTTTTAACTTATACACCTTAGACTTTAATATAAAAAAGAGCCTTCAAATATAGGCTCTTTTTTATGGCTAATGTTTTTATAGCCTTAAATGCGTTAGGGAATTAAAAAGTAGTTGGTTTTTTCTGTTTATAAAATGAGTCATTTAGATGTTTAACCATATTTCTATAACAAACTTATGTCTATAAAAGATAATAGAATATGCGTAGTTATTGATAGATGATTATGAAAGCTAATATTATTTAATATGAATATAGACTTTTATTATTCAAAAACTTAAATGCTATTATTAATATTTAATTATTCATTAAGGATAAAAATTATGTTAATCTCGCACGGTTACTAAAGCTGTTTAATTAGGTGTCGCATATTATAGAATCGATTAAATGGATTTACATTAAATCTGGTTTAATTACTATATTCAAAGAGACATCAACAGCGGTAAAGCAGTATTGCTAGATATCTATCCAGCGCTCGAGAAGTTATAAAAGACCTATTGAGCTTATTTCTATTTTTGAAACCGAGGCTGTTATGAATAAAAATAATACCATTGATTTAGACAATTTAAACGTAGATGAGTTACGTGCCATTACTGAAAATGCACAGCAACTTATCGCCAAAAAACAACACCAGCGTTTATATGATGCTTATATGCAGTTCGAAAAAATTGCAGAAGAAAGCAACAGTACCATCGAAGAGATTCTAAAGGCTGGTGAAAAATTAGAGAAAAAACGCAGTATCAAATATCGTAATACTGATAACCATCAAGAGACATGGACTGGCCGTGGCCGTAAGCCTACGTGGTTAGTTGATGCACTAGCAGCAGGTAGTGATCTTGAAGATTTTGCTGTATAAAAATCAAGCTAATATGGTAGCTTGTTTATATAATGACTATGGGCAAGATATATTTTGCTATAGCCAATCTATATTGCACTGACTTTATCAGCTCTTTGAAAGAGAGTTATATATTAAATTGATAATGCAATTGTCTGATTAGATTTTAAGAGCCAGTATCTTTAAATAAAGATACTGGTTTTTTTGCTGTCATATATAGGTGATTGTTTGTTATGATAATATCATTTTTACCTTGCCAATAAGAGTACTCTAACTGTGCCCAAAGCATCTGCTTCGTCTCATAAGCGTCCTCGTAAGCTGTGGTGGCTGGTTGGATTCATTTTATTCACTCTATTTGCATTGTTACAGATGCCAGCAGCGTGGGTAATTGAAAAATACGCACCGGATTCACCTTATGTGCAGCATGTGTCAGGTAATTTATGGCAAGGCTCAGCCATTTGGCAATTGCCAGTAGCGACCATCCCGTTGACAGGTTCAGCCGATTGGTCTTGGCAGCCGTGGCAATTGTTCTTAGGTAAAATAGGCGCTGATATCGACATCAGTACCGGTCAAACGCGCCTTGATGGACAAATCAAAGTAGGGCGTAACGCTTGGCAGGTTGCTGATATGAGTGGCAAAATTGCGCCGGAAACGCTCGCTGGATTGGTCGATTGGCAGCTGCCCAATACCCCTATTCAAGTCAATGCGATTTCATTGCAACGCAAGTCAGGTTCAGATCCAAAGTCGATAGGCTTTACAAAAGCAGACGGTCAGCTGACATGGGTTGGCGGTGAAGTCGGTTATCCAAGTGGCGGTAAAGTGTTTTATATCACGATGCCAGCCATGCGCGCTGAACTCAGTACAGAACAAAAGAATGATACAAACCTGTTGCATATGAATCTATTGGACAATCAGGATAAGCGTTTAGGCGACTTGTATCTTGATGGCGATAATATGCTAGATATAAGTTTGACGCAGCGGTTATTAGAGAATATGCCAGAGTATGAGGGGCAAGCACCGAAAGATACAGCGGTGGTGAGTGTTCGCCAGCCGTTAATGACAGGCCTAGGGGTGCGTTAAATGATGAGTGTATCGGCACGCCTAAAACCAGTGATAGATAACCTGAATCGATTTTCGGCATGGCTGTTATTATTGGCCCTTGGTTGGTTAGCTTGGACAGCAGCACGTCTACTATGGCTGATATTAGCGCCGCCTACTGCACCTGCCTTGCAGATACAGTCATTGCAGAATAATGCAGCATCCAATGCTGATAATAGCAGTTTGTTTGCTATTTTCGCTGACCCTGAACCTGTTGCAGCTGCCGTACAGCCACCGCCTAACGTGGCTCTAAAAGGGGTGCTGTTAGCGATACCAGAAAGTTTATCTTCGGCATTATTAGATGTAAATGGTGAAGTAAAAAATTACCGTATTGGTGAAAGCTTACAAGATAGTGGCTATACCCTTATTGCAGTCGATTGGAATGCTGTCATTATTACTGACGCTGCTAGTAAGCAAATTGTCATTAGCATGGCGGACTCAATGCCACTTGATCAAAGTGATATGGCTGCTGGGAACGTGAGTAATCAGCGTTTGCCAGATAACAATAGTTCGACTAATAATTCGTTACCATCAACGCAACCGATGCCGATACCTAACTCTACACCTAGTGATGATGTTGCTGATTCTGCTAATGGATCTGCTGCCGATAGCAATGATACAGGTAACTCAAACTCTGCTATTGATGAAGCCGTTACAGCATTACAAGACAGTCCAGCCAGCTATTTGAGTCGTATGGGGGTAATGGCTGCAGGAGAAGGTTATCAAGTCACCGCTGCGATGCCAGCCGGCGTACGTAATCGGTTGGGACTAGAGCCGGGTGATCGAGTGCTTAAGGTGAATGGTCAAAGTATCGGCAGTGATCCTACGCAAGATGCTGGCTTATTAAAACAAGTTCAGCAGTCAGGTGAAGCTCAGATTGAAGTAAAACGCGGGGACCAAGTGATTACGATTCGTCAGCAGTTTTAGACTCTATTATTGTGTTTAAATGAAAGCTGTTTGAACAAGTCACCACTATTTTAACCAAATGACAATATTGTTAGCGCTATCTTAGCAACGTTTCAGTTTAGACTGAGTGATATCACAATGGGTAATTATGACCATGATAAGTTTCCATAAATTTTCAGTAACACCTTTACGCCATTCATTGCAGCGTTTGCTGTATATATGTCGGCCATTGTGTTTAGCACTGCCGCTATGGGCAGCAACGTTTGGGTTTGCCAGTGCCGAAAGCTGGAAGGTGAATCTGCAAGACGCGGATATCAAGGCTTTCATCAATGAAGTGGCAACGATTACCGACCAAAACTTTGTTCTTGATCCACGTATTAATGGCAATGTGACCGTTATCTCCAACAAAGCTTTATCTCGTGATGAGATTTATCAGCTGTTTTTGAGTGTGATGCAGGTCAATGGTATTGCAGCGATTGATTCAGGAACGACGATTAAACTAGTCCCTGACAATGTCGCTAAGCAGTCCGGTGTTGCCGTCGATTTGCGCGGTGATAGTGTCGGTGAAGCGCTAGCAACTCGCGTTATTTATTTGACCAATACGCAGGCAGCGGAGGTATTGGGCGTTATTCGTCCACTAATGCCACAATCTGCACATGCTGCTGCTGTGCCTGGAGTAAACGCACTGGTACTGTCTGATCGTGCTGATAGTTTGAACCAATTAACCACGCTTATTCGTGATTTAGATAATAATGTTAATGATAGTTTACAGGTCATACCGCTGCGTCATGTAGATGCCGAGCGTATGATGGACCTCATTAGCGCGCTGGTTTTAAGTACAGGTGCAGGGCAGGCGCAAGGAGGTAATCAGCTTAAAGTTATTGCTGATACTTCCAGTGATAGGCTACTGGTTAAAGGTAGTCCTGAGATGATTGCTAAAGTGCAAGAAATGGTCAATCAGCTTGATACTACGCCCTCGCGTCGGCTAAGCGGTTTACGAGTCTTTCGCTTAAAGTATGCGAGCGCCGGACATATCGCAGAGATGCTACGCGGCTTACTTGCCAATCAGTCTATTAATAGTGCTGGTGCAACTTCAACTTTGGAATCAGCCTCACTCAACGATGCTAGTAGCACAGGCACGAGTGGTGCGTTAAATAGTAATACTGGTGATACGTCAAATGGTAACAGTTTAACGGGTGGTAATAACTCATCGGCAGCATCTGCGACTAGCTCAGGTGGATCAGGTACAAGCACTGGCGGCCGCCCGTTCAGCATTATCGCTGATGAGACTCAAAACTCAATTATCGTTAATGCTGCACCAGAGCTGATGTTTGAGATTGAAGCTGCTGTCAATCAGCTGGATAACCGCCGTGCACAAGTCCTCATTCAAGCTGCTATCGTTGAAGTCTCAGGCGATGATGCGACCCAGCTTGGGGTACAGTGGGCACTGGGCAATGCCAACAGCGGCTATGGGGTAGTTAACTTCAATAATGCTGGAGTCAGTGCAGCATCACTTGCCGGTGCAGTGCTGTCCGGCGGCGCATCAGGTATCAGCTCTGCAGCTGGCTCTATCGCTGGGGCGTTACTTGGCATTGGTGATAGTAGTACAGACCGCAATGGAAATACGCAATTTTATGGGGCTATTTTGCAAGCACTCGACTCTTCTACTAGTGCTAACTTATTATCCATGCCATCAATTTTGACGTTAGACAACGAAAAAGCCAGCATTTTAGTCGGTCAAAACGTACCTTTTGTGACTGGCTCTTATACCACTAGTGGTAGCTCTTCTGACAACCCATTTCAGACTATTGAGCGCCAAGATATCGGTATTAATCTTAACGTCATTCCCCACATTGGTGATAACGGCACGGTACGTTTAGAAGTTTCGCAAGAGGTGTCTTCAGTGGTACCAAGTAGCGTCGGCAATGCCAGCGGGTTAACTACTAATAAAAGCCTTATTAATACTACTATTTTAGCAGACGACCAACAGACTATTGCGCTTGGCGGTTTGATGCGTGATAACACGACGACCAGTCAACAAAGAGTCCCTGGTCTAGGTAACATACCTATTATTGGTCGACTGTTTCGATCTGATAGTGACAATACCCAAAAGAGTAACTTAATTATATTCTTACAACCAACTATCCTACGCGATGGTGGCGCAGTCGCTAGTGTCACGGAGCGTAAATTTAATCAGATGCGCGTATTGCAATTGGTTATCGATAAAAACGGTACGATTAAGCAGCTGCCATTGAGTGGCACTGAAGGGTGGGATGGTAAGGTTGATGCCGACTATGAGTTGATGCCACTGAACCCGCTCGTACCTAAGCGAGATCAAAAGCCAAAACCTGCATCGCAAGGATTTACAAAGGTTGATAGCCCAAGTACGGGGATTACTACTTATCCGCTAAAGCGCTAAGTGCTAGACTTCTGAGTTTGTCATTAAGCTGTGTATTTAACCTACGCGAGACAATAGTAGAGATAGAGACAGTAATTGGGAGTTAAGTGGATGAATAAAAAAAAGTGGCTGACATTGGGTATTGTCGGAACGGCCTTACTATTGCTACCAAGACGTAGCAGCTGGCAAGCAACTCTCAATGCTAATGAGGAATCTAGAGCAGACGACTCAAAAACTAAAAAGCACCAATCTAAAGGTTCTAAAGCTAAAGACTCTCAAGATAACGAATTCGGTAAGAAAAAGTAAACCGTTAAGAAACCGCTTTTATGTTATCAAAATGAGGACACGCCCTAATAGCTTTATATCAATGCATTAATGTGTTGATACAAAGCTATTAATCACTTAAAAACCGAAAATTTTCTATCATCATAATCAACTAACTACTCATTCATAAATCATTCATTAACCGACTATAAAGAACTTACTATCAAGGCGGATTATGACTCGTACAGACCCAACTTCAATTTCAAACCACTTCCCATTACCTGCCATCTATCCTCTTATCGATACCCACACTCATTTTGATGCGCCAGTCTTTGATAGCGATAGACAAGCACAGACGCGGCAAGCTTATGTGCACGGTGTTCATCATTTGATGTTGGTCGGTTATCTATATCAACATTTTTCTCGACTGTATGAGACTCAGCAGGCAATCGAACAAATGCATTTGTCTAAAAGCATGGACAAAGCTAATTGTGCAAACTTATACCCTAAAGCGCATATTGCGCTTGGTCTACATCCTTTTTATATCGAACAGCATACTGATGCGCATCTCACTAGTATGGCGCAGATGATCCAAGAACAGCGCCCGTTGGCAATTGGTGAAATAGGATTGGATACCTACACCGATGCGATGAAACAACCTGAAGCTTTTGCCAAGCAGAAACGCTTCTTTGAGGCGCAGCTAGATATAGCGGTAACGCACAAGCTACCTGTGATGCTGCATATCCGTAAAGCGCATGCCGAAGCGTTGGCCATCATCAAAGCACATGATTACAATGCGCATAAGCTAGGCGGTATTGCTCACAGCTTTAGCGGCGGTGAGCAAGAGGCGAAAGCGTTTGTTAAGTTGGGCTTTAAGCTTGGTGTTACTGGACAAATTACCAACCAAAACGCCAAAAAGCTGCGCCGCGCCATCAAAGCTGCCGTTGATAGCTACGGATTAGAATGTTTGGTCATTGAAACCGACTGTCCTGATATGACGCCGATCATGTGTCAGACATCAGATGACGATCAACTAACTAGCCAATCAGACAGTCGCTTAGCATCGGGACAAAGTCCAGATAATGAATGGCAAGGCGCTGACGGACACAACCGCAATATACCCGCCAATTTACCATGGGTGCTGATGAGTCTTAGTGAATTGCTCAACGTAGAGCCAGCAGAGCTTGCCCATCAATTGTGGCAAAATAGTTGCAATGCCTTGCAAACTTCTTGGTCTTATCCCACATAGTATGCAATTAAGCATAAGTCAAAATTAAGCATAAAACACTATTAACTATGATGTCACCAATCACAAGAGCTTCTAATTCGTTATGAATCAACCACCGCAACCCAAGCAAACCGATGTACAACTGGACACTACTGATGGGGCTTCAGAACATGGCACATTAAATGCAGCAACTAATACAGTAAGTAACGTAGCATCTGTAGACCAGCAATACGAGCGGCGCTTTCAAGGGACGCAGACATTATATGGTACAGCTGCATTCGATATCTTTGCTGCTGCACATGTTTACATTATTGGCGTTGGTGGCGTTGGCTCTTGGGCTGCTGAAGCGTTAGCGCGTACCGCAGTAGGCAACATTACTTTAATCGACTTAGATATATTGGTAGCCTCCAATGTCAATCGGCAGCTGCCTGCGCTCGATAGTACTTTTGGTCAAAGTAAAATAGCAGCGATGGGTGCGCGGTTGCATGAAATTAACCCAAAACTTACTTTACATTTGGTAGATGATTTTTTGACTGTTGATAATGTCGACGAATTATTACCCAGTCGCCATGAAGCAAAAACTGCCGCTGCCGAGCATAGACCTATTGTCATTTTAGACTGTGTCGATGATATGAGTGCCAAGCTCGCTATTGCACTACACTGCCGTTTTAACAAACTAAAACTCGTTTGTGCAGGTGGAGCAGGGGGTAAGATAGACCCATCTCAAATTACAGTCAGTGACTTAAAAGACAGTTATCAAGATCCATTATTAGCACGTCTACGTAACAAACTGCGTCATGAGAAAGGTATCAATAGTGCCTTAAAAGATAAATTCGGTATCAGATGTGTGTATTCAACTGAACCGCCGCGTGTAGACAAAAGCTGTCAGGCAGGCGGATTACAATGCGGAGGCTATGGCTCTGCAGTAGCCGTAACGTCTGTGGTGGCAATGATTATGGTCAGTGAAGCGTTACAGATGTTGACCAAGCAAGTTAACGCTTAACCCATTACTTCCTATTAATTTGGAGACAGCTTTGTCGATTCATACCTATCCGCTAGCATTAGATGAGCATTTACGTGTTGCTAAGCTGCATGAATACGACGTGCTTAATACTTGTAATGAGCCCGCATTTTCGCGCTTAACTGAGCTTGTGAAACTATTTTTTGATGTGCCTATGGTTGCCATCACTTTTATGGACGAGCATGTACAGTATCTAAAATCCCCACATGGATTTGGTAGCTTGCGCACGACTAAGCGTGGAGTGTCAATCTGTAATTATACCGTGTTATCTGATAATGTTTTTATCGTGCCAGATTTGTTGCTTGATAAGCGTTTCGCTGGTAATCCATTAGTGACAGAAGATCCTAAGCTACGGTTTTATGCTGGTGCACCTATCATTCTAAAAGAGGATAATAAGACTTATCATTTGGGCTCACTTTGTTTATTCGATATCAAACCCAATCATGAGTTTAATGACGACAAGGCGAGACTGCTAATGCAGTTCGCTGATATGGCAGCAGACGCGTTACAACTACAAAAAAACCAACATCGTGCCAAACATGCCAATAAAATGAAGTCTGAATTTTTGGCCAATATGAGCCATGAGATACGGACACCTATGAATGGCATTATTGGTATGGTCGAGATGCTCGATGATACTGACCTAGATGCCGAACAAAAAGATTATGTAGATAATATAAAGGTATCAACTGAGCATCTACTTTCAATTATCAATGGTATTTTGGACTTATCGAAAGTTGAGTCCGGTAAGATGACTATTGATGCTATACCCATGGACTTATCGGTATTATGTGATGAGATTATGAGTTTGTTTGCAGTTAGAGCTCGTCAGCGCGGATTAACACTTGATTATAATTATAATGAAGAGCTATCGCCTTACGTGCAAGGCGATCCGGTACGCCTCAAACAGATTTTGGCAAACCTTGTCAATAACGCCATCAAATTCACTCGTGAAGGTGGGCGTGTCAGTATCAACGTCACCCACGCGCCGCATTGTAGTGAGGGTGGATGCAGCAGTCTAGGTTTAAAAACTGATAAGATAATCTGCCATGACATGACTGTCTGTATTGATGTTACAGATACAGGTGTCGGTATCAAGCCCGAATCCTTGGATGCCATATTTGATGCCTATAACCAAGCAGACAAGTCCACCCATCGCTTATATGGTGGTACGGGTCTTGGCTTGTCTGTATGCAAATCTTTAGTTAATTTGATGAGCGGTCATATTTGGGCAAACAGTGTAGTGGGAGAAGGCACTACATTTAAAGTATTGTTGCCACTAGCAACTATAGATCAAACAGAATATGATGATTGGCAGCTCTCGGATACTATAGATGTTGAGCCTGACTCACAGTATTCGGGACATATATTACTAGTTGAAGATGATAACGTTAATGCAATGATTGCCAAAAAAGCCCTATGTGATAGCGGACACAAGGTAACGCATGTCACTGATGGTCAAAAAGCTATCGATAAGTTCTCAGCACATCCGCAGCGTTTTGACGTGATACTAATGGATCATCACATGCCGATTATGGATGGGATGCAAGCAACGATTAAGCTGCACGAGATTTATGATCCAAAGTCGTTACCACCTATTATTGCACTGACTGCAAACGCAATGGATGGTGAACGCGAAAAGTATCTGAAAGTTGGTATGCAAGACTACTGCACCAAACCTTTCAAAAAAGAGCAACTTAATGCGCTGGTACAATACTGGCTCATGCATCAACAAGCCACAAAAAAACAAGCCAATGACGGTAGGCTTAAAGCATTATCTTGACCTTCAGTTATTACAAATAGTTATTACGAAGACCAAAAAAAGCTCAACCATCGTTACGATGGTTGAGCTTTTTTATGGGTCTAACTTTGTTAACCAACACGAGTCTGATAGTCGCTCGTGCGCGTATCGACACGGACTATTTCGCCTTGTTGTACAAATAGTGGTACACGCACAACTGCGCCAGTTTCTAGAGTGGCAGGCTTACCACCACCACCAGATGTGTCACCGCGTACTCCAGGATCTGTTTCAGTAATCTGTAATTCGACGAAATTTGGCGGAGTAATAGTTAATGGCACGCCATTGAATAAAGTAATCACACATAGTGCGTTACTATTTTCTTTTAACCATTGTGCTGCATTACCTATCGCTGTTTTGTCCGCTTGTAACTGCTCAAAGCTTTCAGGATGCATAAAGTGCCAAAATTCACCGTCGTTATACAGATAGTTCATTTCAGTATCTATCACGTCAGCAGCTTCTAAGCTGTCACCTGATTTAAAGGTTTGCTCAAGCATTCTGCCACTACGCAGATTACGCATTTTGACACGGTTGAAGGCTTGACCTTTACCTGGCTTAACAAACTCATTTTCGACAATGGCATAAGGATTGCCATCAAGCATGACTTTTAAACCGGCTTTAAATTCGTTGGTAGAAAAACTTGCCACAAGAGACTCCTAAAGGTTGCGGTAATTATATTGATAGATTGCTACTAAGTTAATGATTAATTATCGGTGCGCCACCAAACCTGACATGATGATATCTGTGCTTAAATACCTATCATAACTGGCCGAAGTCTGTTAATGGCAAAGGTAGATAGGCATAAACCATTATGTTTGATAGGCATGCTTTGATAGCGCGCTGACTTACAGCGTATAATGTCGGTTTTTAGGCACACGCATTAGGTTGTCATGATAAACCATTTAATCACACAAAAAAACTGGCAAACACAATTATCCGAAGCGATTACTTCAGTGGATGAGTTGCTTACCGTACTCAATCTTGAGACGCTAAAAGCCCAGATTTATATCCCAGCGCACTTTCATCTGCGTGTCCCGCGTGCCTTCGTTGCTAAGATGACTGCTGGCGATGCCAATGATCCGTTATTAAAACAGGTCTTGCCAGATAAGCAAGAACAAATTACGGTGACGGGTTACGTCGCTGATCCGTTGGCTGAAAACGATCAAAACCCAATCAAAGGGTTGCTGCATAAGTACCAATCAAGGGTGCTGTTAACAGTCACAGGCGCTTGTGCAATTCATTGTCGTTATTGCTTTCGTCAGCATTTCGATTATAACGCTAATATGCCAACCTCGGCTGAACATTTGGCCATCACATCATATATTACCGAGCATCCCGAAGTAAATGAGGTAATCTTGAGTGGCGGCGATCCACTCAGTGTCTCTAATCGGCGGCTGTTTGCATGGCTTGATACTTTAGAGGCGATACCGCAACTGACGACTATTCGTTTGCATACGCGCTTACCATTGGTGATTCCTGAGCGCTTGGACAATGCGTTGTTAGATCGTCTTAGCCAAAGTCGTTGCAACATTGTCATGGTCATTCACTGCAACCATGCTAATGAGATTGATATCAATACCGCTGAGTATTTGCAGCGAGCGCGGGTTGCTGGAGTCGTGCTACTAAATCAAGCAGTCTTATTAAAGGGTATTAATGATAGCGTAATGACTCAAACAGCGCTCAGTCAGCGTTTATTCGACGCGGGCGTTTTGCCTTATTATTTGCATGTGTTAGATAAAGTGGCGGGAGCTGCGCATTTTGATAACGATGAGCGGTCGGCTATTAGCTTATATTGGTTATTATTAGCGGCACTTCCTGGGTATCTGGTACCCAAACTGGTACAAGAATTGCCGAATAGACCATTTAAAGTACCGATTGATATTTACAAAGGCAGTTAAGGTATTCAACATAGTAAGTTGTGTTAGTATATTTTGCTAAACATTAGTAATGCTCTGTGGTGTGCTAAGAAAATAATGGATGTGTCAACTGCTAACCTGAACTTAAATGTTTTGCTAAAGAGGGCTTATGATAACGCTGTCAGACTTTCAGAATTATTTATCACATAAAGCACCACTAAAACAGCCTTCGCATAACTATGTTAATGGACAAGAGCAGCAACTGCTTAAGTGGGCAGCGAGCTTACCAACACAGACTGAGGCTCAGCAGGCAATGCAGCTTGAGCAGATATTGACTGAGCTGGCTGTTGCAGACTTAGATGATAAACTGCGACTTAAGCTTTTGAGTATTGTCTCCTGTGCCTCGGATCGCTTAATTACCTCACTGCATAAACACTATAACTATGAGTTGGGTGCATTCAACAACGAGCAGCTGGCATATATTTCTCAAGTTGAATCGTTATATTATTTGACTATCTTGGCTTATGACAATGTTATACAACGTAAGAGCTTAGCGTTGAATGACCAGCAAAGCACAACGTCAGGACATGGTTGGAGACGTTTTCTAACTTTAGCAAAAACCTCACCGCTCATTTTAGCGGCCACTATTTATCAATCGCTAATAACCTATCAAAAGTTATTGTATGGGCAAAATATATCCTACCAACAACCACGGCCATATTTATGGGCAGCATTCAATGAGTTGTATCACTTAGCTTGTAAAGTAAATGTAGCTCACACTAATTTAAGCACGCAGGTAGTTACGAATCATGCGCTTAGCATTCACGACTTATATGTACAGATTTGCTTGCATAGTTTATTGAATGTCCGTGCCATGCGTCGTCCCAATATGTTGTTAACTCAACGTTTACTACCCTTATGGTCAACTCATGTCCATGCTACTATTGAGCCGCAGACTGAGACACGTATTTTTGTGGATCTGCAAAGTGACAACCCGCCTGAATACCTTACTGCCAACTCAGCCATCAATCCTTATGAAGAGCATCATCGTTGCTTGTTTATCGACCTTGAGCCATTGACAGCATATCTACATCAGCGCAAGCAGGCCTTACTTGATAGTAATAATGCAGCGATTGAATATCAGCTAGTTAATAAAATGTTGATGGCGATTAAGCATCGTTATGTCGAGCGGCAAATGGTAATGCCGACCAAATATCATTCAAAGCAGCGCGCTACTATCATTAGGGGTTTTAACAACATTCATTATGAGGTAGCAGGTGCGCATAGCTTGATGAACATAATTGCTGCCTCAGAGTTACCGACTGAGCAATTGCCACGCTATGATACGCAGCCCAAAAAAGACGTTGTAAACATCACACTTAACGTTGAGACTTTTGATCACGCGGATACCACATCGCAATTTAGAACATTGCATTTATTGCCAACAGAAGACCTAACACAACCTCAAACAGCAATAGATGAAAGGCTAGAAAAACCGTCTTCTCATTTGAATAAAACTATCGTAACTGATGTCGATACTCATACTATTGATAAGCTTAATACGGCTCCGCCACCACTAGGCCTGATGAGTTTGTTATTGTTACATCATCCAAATAATAGTAGCAAATTGAAGTGGTCAATGGGTATGGTGCGCTGGCTCAATTTTGAAAATAGGTACATTGAAGTAGAGTGGCAGGTATTTGGGCATGCATTGACAGCTTGTGCCCTGCGATTAGATATTAGAGACCACCGTAGCCAATGCTTTGTACCAGCTTTTATGATCGCTGGTGATAAAGAATTGCAAACAGAATTTACTATCATAGTCCCTCCTTATCACTTTCAATCTAATGATAAAGTCATGCTGCGCATTGATGACAAACAAAAGACGCTTTGTTTGCAGCAATGTTTAATCAATAGTGATGAGTTTAGTCAGTATAAAGTGATACAGATTTAATTGAGTAAGGCTGATACAATCCACATTTTTATGCAAATTTGATTGCGATTAATTTTTGATTGTAAGTAACTGGAGAGTCGGTTATTTTAAATCATAATTTATAAATTGTGGTTAATAGTAGTTAACTAGCTGGCACTATTCGTTAGTTAAGTATTGCTTAAGTGTTATTGTAATATAGTATACTATAATCACGATTATAAGAATAAAAAGGCCTATTATGCGAACCAAATCTATCTTAAATCTGTTGGTTATAGACGAAGATCAGCTATATGCTGAGCGTTTAGTCAGTTTATTATCTGCTTATTATGATGAGGTTAATTTAGGATTCCTAGACGATAAAGAAGAGCTGCTAAAGTCACTGCGCCACCAGTGGGATGTTTTAGTGTTTGGGCGTGCCTATGATTTGAGCTTCACTGATGTGGTCGGTATTGTGCAGGAACAAAACCTTGATTTGCCTATAATTGGGCTTATGAGTGATGAGATGGCAGGCACTGGCCGCAACGATGATGGTTTGCCAGCAGTCATTGATGGAGTGATGGTAAAGGCACTGTTAGCAGAAAAAGAAGTGCAAGTAGTAATGGCCATCTGCCTGCAACATGCTAACTTACGTAGTCTGCGACAGCTGAATACTTTGCGCTATGTACTCTCTGAAGCAGAGCAGCGCGCCAATATTTTGATTAAAAACTCTAAAAGTGCCGTTGCCTACATTGATCAAGGAATCCATATCTTTGCCAATGACCCTTATTTACAATTATTCAATTTTGAATCGATGGATGATATTATCGGTTTGCCTGTCATTGATTTTATCGCAGGAAAAGACAACGTTAAAGGCTTTAAAGAGTTTTTACGTCAGTTCGATAAAGGTAATCGCGAGCAAGTTGAATTCAATTTTGAAAGTAAGCGTATGGACGGTAGCACTTTTGAGGCCAAGCTACAGTTAGCAGCAGCTACCTTGGATGGTGAGCCAGTTACCCAAATTATCATTCAGCAAAATAACAATAACAGTGCTGAGATTGCTAAACGTTTAGCAGTAGCTGAACGCCAAGATAGCCTAACAGGACTTAATAACCGTCGCGGCTTTGAAGAGCGTTTTGAGGCTTTACACCAATCAGTGCTAGAAGGTAAGGTGAGTGCAGGCTTATTATATATACAGCTAGATAATATTGGCAAAATCAGTAGTAGCTTAGGTTTGCAAGGAGTAGATGCCACCGTTCAGCAAGTGGCTCGTATGCTGGAGCAGACAGTAGCAGATGGTCATATTAGCCGCTTTAGTGATACGGCATTTACCGTTCTAGTTGAAGGTTTATCGTCTCAGGCACTTATCGAGCTCGCTGAGAGTGTTCGTCAGCATATCAGTGATATGCTCATTGAAGTTGATGAACGCACGACTAATACAACAGTCAGTATTGGTATTGTCAAAATGGACGCTAACGCTGCCGAGCCGCAAATATTGCTCGAGCGTGCTATTGATGCGATTAATCATATTAGAATTGAGACTGCAAACCACGGTAATGCTTATCATCTGTATGATCCAAGTGAGCATGCGAACAGTGATGATAGTGCTTTAGCCGAGTACTTAGTAAGTGCCATCACTCACAACCGCTTTGAGCTTTTCTTCCAGCCAATTTATGATATCAATCAAGATCGCAGTGACTTTTTTGAAGTTTATCTGCGCCTGCCATTAGCCGACGCTGATAATACTGTGTTGACACCTGACAAATTTATGACAGTTGCAAAAACACACCATCTGCGCGAAAAAATAGACCGCTGGATATTGATCAATGCTTGTAAACAGTTAAATGAGGTGCGCAAGACTCACCCCGAAGCGCGCATCTTAGTCCAGTTGACCAGTGCCTCATTGATAGATAAGAAACTGCCTAGTGTGGCCAGTCAGCTAATTAAAGCAGTGGGCGGCGTATCAGGAGCCTTAACACTGCAGTTTAATGAGCAAGATGTGGCCAATCACCTTACGATTGCCAAATCTCAGTTTGCAGCTCTGAGCGATATTAGTTGTCAAGTAGGTATTCATAACTTTGGCACCTCGGCAAAATCAATTGAAATTGCTGAATTCGTGCAGCCTGATATGACACGCTTGGCTCGTGAATATGTCAATGAGATCAGTAAACCTGATAATTTGGATGCCATTAAATCTCTGATTGTTCGCACTAATGAGCTTAATATTGATGTGTTGATGCCTTATATTGAAGAGGCCGCTACGATGTCAGTGTCATGGAGTGTCGGTGCGCGTTACTTGCAAGGCTATTATTTAGAGATGCCAAATAAAACGATGAACGTTGTTTAAGAAGATCGTTGTTTAAGAAAAATGGTATTTAAAGAGAAACTGTCTAAAGAGCAGAAACCCTCTAGATCATAAAAATTAGCTATTAAGTTTCGATGTAATTTAACAGCGTACGCTCAGCATCTCAGAGCGTACCAACATTTCTGCATTATCGCTACACGTCTGCTATCATCCTCACACGCTTATAAAGCCCCCTCAATCAATAAATCTGAAGAATATATAAATATGCCTATTAACGTCAATATTGCACTCGGTGGTATATTAATTGCAACGTTTTCGCTCACTGCTTGTGAGCGTACGCCACCTGATTATCGTGACCCTGTTACCTTACCAGTGTATAGCGCAGGGGATGCTGATAATGGCGCTATCATCTATGAAGAGGCTTGCGGCCAGTGCCATCAGTTAAACCCGGGAAGTAATAAAAAAGGCCCGCAACTGATGAATATATACGGTGCGCCTGCTGCCGAGTTAGAAGACTATGACTATGGTGCAGCACTAACAAGCTCAGGCTGGGTATGGGATGCCGAAACATTAGATCCTTATATTGCAGATGCTCAAAAAGCGATGCCAGATTCAAAGATGTTGTCAGACCCGATGCCAGATGCCGATGAGCGTGCTGATATTATCGCTTATCTGTCTACTCTGCGTATGACTGCTCCGATTGTTGATAGCGATGGGAATCAAGTGGTAAAGGCTAAGCACACGCAGATGAACAATGAGGCAGTCGAGATACCAGCAGGTGCAGAAAACAAGCCAGCCGCAAGCTACTGATATCAAACCTTTAATAACTCTGCCTTATGTTTATTATAATTAATCTTACGTATTTCCATTAGAACGCTTTTTGATTGCTCTTTTTAACCTTATTATAATAGGGTGTATTTGATATTGACCATAACTCTGACAGAGTCTATCTGTAAATATTCAAGCATGCTCTAATCAAGTTGGTAGTTTATTATGCACCAAAGCCATGCTTACGATTTATCATCTCATAAAAATACGGTATCTCAGTTAGAGTCAGACTCTGGTTTAGAGCATTCAAACAATACTACTGCCGATTATTTAGCCAATCAACGCCAAGTGGCACAATTGCTTGTACAGCTCAATCAAGTGGTGCTCGATAAGCCGCAAGTGGTTAAGCTTGCACTTAGCTGTGTGCTGGCAGGTGGGCATTTGCTACTGCAAGATTTACCGGGAATGGGCAAGACGACGTTAGCACAAGGTTTAGCGCAGCTACTTGGCCTATCATTTAATCGTGTGCAATTTACCAACGATATGCTGCCAGCAGATATCTTGGGTATGAGTATCTATAATCAAACTACGCAGAGTTTTGAGTTCCGTAAAGGGCCTATCTTTACTCAGCTACTACTTGCCGATGAAATTAACCGCTCCAGCCCAAAAACTCAAAGTGCCTTACTTGAAGCAATGGAAGAGCACCAAGTAACCCAAGATGGCCAGACCTATCGCTTACCCAAGCCATTCTTCGTCATTGCTACCCAAAACCCAATGCAGCAAGCGGGTGCGTATCCGCTGCCTGAGTCACAATTGGATCGGTTCTTGATGTGCTTGTCGCTTGGTTATCCTTCGCCAACAGCAGAGCGCGCATTGCTCCGAGGTCAAGATCGTCGAGAGCTACTCGCAAGTTTAGATGCGATGCTTGCTACGGATGCTGTGCTGCTTGCACGCCAAGGCGTTCAACAAGTATATGTCGCGGATGTGGTACTGGATTATCTACAGCGTCTGGTCGCAAAGACCCGAATTAGCCAAGAGTATCATGGGCTATCACCGCGAGGTGTATTGTCGCTGCAGCGAGCAGCACAGGCTCATGCGTATGTGTCAGGTCATCAAGAGGTATCACCAGAGGATATTCAAGCAGTATTTACTGCTGTTACAGACCACAGGTTAGGTCAGCGCTTTGTGCCATCGCATGTCGTTGGTGGGCAAGCACCACAGACCATTGCTCAGCGGATTATCAATGAAGTAACGGTAATTGTTTAAATAATAATTTGGACGAAAGCAAAGTTATTTAAGTGCTAACCATAATGACAAGGCAGCTATGACTGTATTACCGCGCACCTTATCACCACGTACCCTGACCCAGCCAATCAAACGAGCAATGGCACGCTGGTTTGCTAAGCGTGCTCCCAAGAGTGATAGTGCTACTCTCAACTTGCGTAATGTCTATATTTTCTTCCGACGTGAAGGGCTACTTTTCGCTGTACTATTGATGATTACCTTTATTGCTGGTATCAACTATGGCAATAACTTGGTTTTGGGGCTTTGTTTTTACCTTATTAGTATATGGCTGATTAGCTTTCATATGACCTTTTTGCACATATCTGGCGTGCAAGTTCAATTGCTGGAAGTAACTATGGCAGAAGTAGGGGCGCCAGTTTGGGTGACCCTGCAAGTGCGTAGTGAGAGTCGCCAACCAAGACGACAATTGATGTTCAGGTTTGAGCAACATCAGTTGGATAAGCAAGAAAATAACGAACATGGCCATAAGCGCAACAGCAAGCGTAGCCGTAAATTACTTAATAACGATCCCAAGCTGCAGGTACTGCTACCGCGCGTACAAGGTGAGCAAATTATTCGTCTGCCTATTATTACCTATAAACGCGGTCAGCTTGAGCTTCCTAGATTAACAGTCAGTACGGTTTATCCGCTTGGTATTATGCGCGCATGGTCGTACGTTTATTTTGCGCGCACTGCTTGGGTCTATCCAAAGCCATCGGCTTTTGACTGGCAGACACAGTATGTGACTGCAAGCTTAGATGATTTGCCGACGGGTGGACAGTATAGTCAACATATCCAAGGCCAAGATGATTTTGAGCGTCTTGATAGTTACATCGAAGGCGAATCACTAGCAAGAGTCTCGTGGGCGCATGTGGCACGTGGTCAGGGGATGCTTACTAAGCATTTCGCTGATCCAGTCGGAGTAGAGCAGGTTTTAGATTATGCCGATATGCCAGCTGCCCATCATGAACAAAAGCTTGCGCAACTGGCTCATGGCGCAATTACGCTTGGCAGCCTTGGAGTGCCCTTTACCATGCAATTGCCTAACGAGAGCCATACAGAGTCAGCGATTGGACATGGCGAGGCATTTGCGCAAGTGTGTTTGCTTCGGTTGGCACAGTCGTCATGATTGATTCTAAGCGCACACGCAACCCTTCTTCTAACATATCTTTGCCGAACTCATCTGCTTTTGCAGCGGTAACCTCGCCTGCAAGTTTTGAAAATCTAGCATTGGGAAATACTGCTAATAACAGCTATAACCCAAACAGAAAATGGTATAGCAAATTGCTAGCGCTACCGGCTTATTATTGGGTATTGCTGACTCAGGTTATCGTAATCCTTCCCCATGCTGCTCATCTGCCACTATGGTTAATGGTCTTTGCTTTAATCACTATCATTGCCCAACTGCCTTATATCAAAGCTAAGTTTAAACAGAGGTTTAAGCAACTGCGCCATCTCAAGCGCATGTATCAAAGCATGCAAATGCTTGGGTTTTTATTAGGACTGGTAGGCTTGTGGCTGACTTATAACACAAGCTTTGGTCTGGATATGGGTGTGGCATTTTTAGTACTGTGCTTGATTAGTAAGCTTTGGGAGTTGTATAAGCGCCGTGATGCTTATGTAGTGTTAAATTTATCACTGTTTGTGCTTGCTGCGCTATTTTTGATGAATCAAGGATTAGTCACTACTTTAGAGGTCATCATAGGTACGATTGTCATCTTGCTAGCATTCATTGCGCTTAATGACGATGGCAATATACGCGGTGATGGACGCCTGCGTACACTTGGCATATTAGGAGTAGGGGCACTACCGTTATTAGTGGTGCTGTTTTTATTCTTTCCACGGCTACCGCCATTATGGTCAGTGCAACTATCAGGGCAGCAGGCGACAACTGGCGTCTCTGATAGTATGTCACCTGGTGACTTCGCTAATCTAAGTCAATCAACCGCGCTTGCTTTTAGAGTTGAGTTTGCGGATGAAACTCCACCACAACATGAGCTGTACTGGCGTGGTTTGGTATTTAGTGACTTTGATGGTGTGACATGGCGACCTAATCGTAGCACGCAGCAGCAGTGGCAGCCTACAAAGCAAATTCCTGTATGGATTGAACAAGCACTTGCCACCGTTCCTGATGAAGTACAGCTTGCACCCAATAACTATGAAGTTATCTTGGAGCCAACTCAACAAAACTGGTTATTTGGTCTCGATTACCCATTTACCCAGCGTACAGACGTCAGCATTACCTCAGAATTTACCTTATTAAAAGACTTACCTGTTACCCAGCAGCTACGTTATAACGTCCTACGTTTTGCACCGATGCGTATTGACCCTGTGCTTGATAAGTCCTCTCGTCGTATTAACTTGGCTCTACCTAACGATGGCAATCCGCAAGCGCGTGCACTTGCTCAGCAGCTATTTGCGCAATCAGGCTCTGATCCTGTGCGCTATATGCAAGCGCTTGAGCGCTGGATTAATCAAACGGAATTTCGTTATACGTTATCGCCGCCACGGCTAAATGATAACCGTATCGATGAGTTTTTATTTGATACCAAAGCAGGGTTCTGTGAACATTATTCTTCAAGTTTTACTTTTATGATGCGTGCGGCTGGCGTTCCAGCGCGAGTCGTGGCTGGCTATCAAGGCGGTGAGCTGAGTCGCGGTGGCAACGTGTGGGAAGTACGGCAGATGGATGCTCACGCATGGACTGAAGTATGGCTTGACGGTCAGGGGTGGGTACGCGTTGACCCGACTGCATTCGTCGCGCCAGAGCGTGTTGAACAAGGGATGGACGCATTAACTCAAACGCAAGGAGCGGCATTGTTTGGCGATGGTGCTGGCGCGCAGATTAGCTACCAGCAGTATCAGATGCTGCAAACACTCAGACGTTTGTCTGACCAAGCCAGCTATTATTGGCAAAAAGATGTTGTTGGCTACGATCAAGATAAGCAAGCAGGCTCGCTACTAAAGTGGTTCAATATCAGCTCGTTCATGCAACAAATCGTTTGGCTTGCGGCCAGTGCCATCGTGGTCATATCAGTGTTGGTGCTGATAATATGGCAACGTCGACGTAAGCGTTGGCATCCGGCAGATTTGCCTTTGGCTAAATTGTCTAAACGAATTAGTAAAAACGATAAGTTACTCGCTCGTGATGAGAGTGAAGGACAATTAGCGTGGCTTGATCGGCTAGCGGATAGTCTAGCAGCGCCTGATAACATATTAATGGCAGACAACCTAACATTCACTCGACAGCATATCGATAACATTAAACAAGATTACCGACAACTACGCTATGGGCGACTGAGTACGCTCGATGCGAGTAATGCTAAATATCAGCGCGCACTCAAACAACTTAAGGAAAACGTATGTAGGTTGTTGTAAGTATTTAGCTTGGTTAAGGTTGTCCATCATAATTGCTTATTACGGTTTTCACTATATAATCAGGTTGTTCAAGCTGTTAAATCACGTCTATTTGAATAATAACTTCTAGTTTAGATAGAAAACACTTGCAAAGTCTCGAAAACTTGCTAAAATGCTCAACCTAAATAGGCGTATAGCTCAGTTGGTTAGAGCGCTACCTTGACATGGTAGAGGTCAGCAGTTCGAATCTGCTTATGCCTACCAAATTCGAAAGTCCCAATCATAAGATTGGGACTTTTTTTATGCCTGTAATATATGGGCTGTAGCGGAAAATCTTTGCTTGCGGCACTCTATAATTAAGGTTGTTTAATTAGCTATAAATTAGCTAGAAAAGCGACGGTGACCAAACGGTGACCAAACGGTGACCAAAACGTGACCAGCCCTCAAAAATTACTAAAACATAAACCTTCTTTTTGACCTCTACCTCAATTTTCAACTTCAAGTCTATTTCTCAATATTTTCTGATTCATTTTCTTCTACATATTCAAAAATATCTCCAACTTCTACTTCTAAATATTTGCATAGCTTATCTATAGTATCGAAATCAATTCTTGTAGATTGATCGTTATAAATTTTGTGCAAAGTGGTTTTACTTATACCTGTCGCTCTAACTGCATCCGCTACTTTTAGTCTTCTTTCAGCTAATAATGTTGGAAGATGATTAACTAGCATTCTAAAACTCCAATTAAAGTTATAAAAAGTGAGCTATGATGAATAAATTGTAGAAACTAACATGGGCGATTTTAATCAGACAGCTCGATGGTGATGACCCATGCTGTCGATTTCCTAGTCATTAAATTCATATCTAACACTTGCAGTTCGATGCCTGTATAGCTCACTCAAGCAACTGTTGATCAAGTCGATTGGATGGAAGCGATGATACAGCATCACTCGATTGCCATTTTGACCAGCTCAAGAGCAGATATCGAAGACCCACGAGTACAATAGCTCGCTGACGATATTATTAAAGCGCAAAAGCGTGAAATCGCTGAGATACAAGCTCTTATCGAAGAGCTAGAATAAACAATGAGGTTTGTAGATATTATAAAGCTATGAAGTGCTAATCAACTAATTTGGTCTACTAATGTCACATAAAACACATACAGTGTAATGCTTTATGCATACACTATGTTAGAATATAATATATAAAACATAGATACAATAAGCAGTATGTTGGGCATCGTCTACCACATCAGATAAGGAGTAATCATGATATTTCATCAATTGTACGAACCCCTTTCTAGCACCTATACCTATCTGCTAGGAGACGAGGATACAGGTCAGGCTATCCTGATTGATCCGGTCATCGCGACCATGGATCGTGACTTGGCTGAAGTACATAGATTGGGGCTGGATTTGGTTTACACAGTTGACACGCATATTCATGCAGACCACATTACTGCAGCATTAGAAATGAAGCGTGCTGTCGGTAGCAAGATTGCAGCACCTGCCTTTGACCGTCTACCGTGTGTAGATGTCGGGCTGGAAGAAGGAAAACCTTTACAGGTTGCTGGTATTACCTTGCATCCATTGCATACGCCGGGACACACTGATGGTCATTTTGCGTATCTCTATAATGAGCGGGTGTTCACTGGTGATGCTTTACTTATCGATGGATGTGGTCGGACCGACTTCCAGAACGGCGATGCCGATGCACTGTATAAATCTGTGCGGCAGAAACTTTTTTCTTTGCCAGACGACACGCTGGTCTATCCTGCGCACGACTATAAGGAGCGCTTTGTATCTTCAATCGCTCAGGAAAAAAAGCGCAATCCACGGCTTGGCGGGGACATAACACTCGAAGAATTCAAGGTCATCATGAGCAACCTAAATCTATCGTATCCAAAATTCATTGACTATGCTGTCCCTGGCAACCAGCAGTGCGGTGTCTGCCCAGAGGATTTACCAGAAAATTTAGCCACTTACTGTCGCCAGATGATGCAGAGCCTTCAAGGATAATATTACTGATTTCAAGGGATTCTATGTTTTCACTCTCAACCTATGCTACACGTACTTTTGATAGTTTAGATTGAAATGGGAGAGGAATATAGTCAAGATATTTTTTAAGCATACATATTAATTATCAAAATCAATAGTTAAAAAAATAGAAACCTATAATTATTGACCCTTGCTCTCAAATCCGTAGATATTAACTTAGAGTTTTTTAATTAGGCAACCTGACGGCATAGTCTGTTGATTAATCTTTATTGGACGTGCTCAAATAAGTTCTAATACACATCATTAGCTCAACAGTCTAATACAAGTGATTCCATGACAACGGTCTATTCTGAGTAGTCTATAAATGTATTTACAGATGCAGCAGACTGATTCCTTTGGGGTACACTCTTAAAAATAAAATTTCATTAGAAGAACACAAAATATGACAGGAAATATTGTTAATACCTAGGGTTTTACGACTTAAGCATATTTTTTTAAGCCCTTTTAGCCATTAATTTAATGCCTAACGCAAGGAATACAATCCCACTTATTTTACTTAAAACAGTTTTAAATAATAGATTTTTTCTTAAGCTTTTGGAATGAAAACATTGGTTAATACACCTTGCTTGTATATTTAACAAGCCTTTAAAGACTTGAAACTGAGGTTTGCGCAATTTCTATCTTCCTGCAAGCTGTTTGCTATTAAAGACTCCTTTTTGCTCGTTATCATATTAAAGCTTAAATAGCACAAATGACTTGCGCAGATATATTTCACTAGCATAAATGCCGTTGGGTATTTGACTAGTAATACTGGTCAACCTAGCGAAGCCAACAAAGTATGTATTAAAATGCCTGATTAATGCCCAAAACAGAATAAAATCCAGCTTCCCTGCCTTATGAAATACTATATGTGATGAGATACATACTATCTGTGCCTAGAGTTAGGTTCAACAAAATGGCAGCCACGATAAGTCCTACATAGTTCTCAATACCAAACATAGGTAACACTTTCTTTCGATGGCGTTAGACACCCAGAATATTATAGATTACTTGGATCTTTCAACAAACCAATAACGATAGAGATACAAACCAATAACGGCTGAGGCCATAATACTTTTGTTATTGATGTATTATTAAATCAATTTCGTCAGATTTGTTTGCCTAACTTCAATATGACATTATTTGATAAAGTCACATTATTCCAATAAAGCCACTGTATTAGGCTGTTGTCTGAATGCGAAGGACATTAGTGAGGCGAGACTAAGCTTCTTATGAATGTAAGACCGTACACAGTTGGTGCTATTTTTGATAGCTATGTTGTCATTGACCACTGAGACCGCAAACTTCCTGAAGAATCACTTCATGAAATAATCACTATTGTAACGTTGCGGTCAGTTATTGCCTTTTTAGCTCATCTTAGCTGAAAAATAAATCTGTTTCTCTTTTTCATAGAATGGTCTCATGATCATCGATTTTCATTTTTAGGAAAATGATATGAATACTCAAATAACAGAAAACCATACGTACATTGATGGGCATAAGATTGCATTTTTGGAACAGGGCTCAGGTAGTCCATTAATTTTGCTGCACGGTATTCCAACCAATAGCCTCATGTGGCGAGATATTATTCCACAACTTGCAAAAACACATCGCGTCATCGCCCCCGACCTTCTCAATTATGGTCGATCTGCGAAACCGAAAAGCGCGGATGTGTCCATTAATGCTCAGAGCAACATGATTGTAAAGCTCATGGACGTTCTAGGTGCGCGGCAAGCAGATATTGTTGGACATGATATTGGTGGGGGTATTGCTCAGTTGATAGCAGTTAATTATCCAGAGAAAGTTAGAAAGCTCGTTTTGATAGATAGTATCTGTTTCGATTCGTGGCCTATCCCAGAGTTTGAGCCATTACAGGAACCTGGCGCTGAGTCGGAGATGAGTCTTGAGGACTTTTTAAGTATGATGCGAGGCTTTATGCCAAAAGGTGTGTACGATAAGAGCGTCATGACTGATGAGCTTATTGAGCTCTATCTTGAACCTTGGTCAACTGAAGAGGGTAAGCGGGCCTTTTTTCGCAATCTTAGACGGTTGAACAAAGAATATACTCAGGCCATTGCTGACGAGCTCAGCAACCTTCCACATGAGACACTCATTATATGGGGTGATAAAGACCCCTTTCAGAAACCAGAATACGCGCCAAAACTGGTGGAAGCGATTCCAAATGCCAATCTTGTCTGGATCAAAGATGTTGCTCATTGGTTAATTGACGAGAAGCCTGATGAAATTGGTGAACACATCAATCAATTTCTTAGTTAAAGCATGAGTAGTACGGAGATATCTAACATGGCAGCACTGCACCGAATGGCAATGATACTACTCTACATTGCTGTCCAGTGCAGCGTTTTCGTTGTACCGCTCGCCATTACAGAAAATTAACCGGAGACATATCAAGGCTAATTTTACAGATATTACTGCCATCTTCATTAGCAAGTTGCTCAAGAGGAAAGCAGATTAGAGCAATACGAAGTTAATTCTCAACATTTCTGCAGACACTAAACCACGCAGCCTAGTTCTATTTCATAAGTGTCTTATGGTTGGGATGATTACCATTCTGGTTAATCAGGAAAGCGTTGCAGCTTTTAAAGCTTCCTCAAATTCTTCTGTGGTAAATACATGGCTGGTAATCATTCTCAAATTCATTAAAGCTCCTTGAAAAGTATCTAGTCCCGGTAACTTAGCACTCCCACTGGCATCTGCAATCACTCCTACTTCAAATCCTTCTTCAAGAAGATTCCGAGTATGGGATTCTACACATAAATTTGTAGACATTCCGGCCATTAGTACTTTTTCTATCTTATACTTTCTAAGTTGCAGGCTAAGGTCTGTATTCTTTGGGCTATACAATTTATGAGGGTTACAAAGAATAATATTTTCTCCTTCAAGGTATTGCTTAAATTCCTCGAGAAAATCGGCCCCAGAGTCTTCAAAGCCTTCCATATCCAACCGCCCTTTGCGTTTATACATCTCTTTGGAATGCATAAACTCCTCAAGAGCACCACCAAACTTCCATTCCTTATCTGTCGGAAAAAAATAATGGGGTGATATGAATACCTTCATTCCTTTTTCTCTGGCTAGCCTAAAGACGGTAGACATGTTCTCTATTGTATTATTCTCTTTAACACTTTCTTTTACAATAGGCCAAGCCACCCCATCTTCTCGCAAAAAATCATTCTGCGGATCGGTTATTACTATGGCAGTATTCTTATCAATTTCAAATCCGGGATCCGGAATCCCAGCTTCCTTTGCAGCACTAATTACTTGCCATTCTGTACTTTTCATAATTTTATCCTTGTCTAATATGAAACTTTTGAGAATCCAGAACATTGGAGCTGATAAGCTTTTAAGTACAATAATGTCCTATCTCAATCTAGCACCTGATTCGTAAGAAAACCAGTTTTTCTTACGAATCAGGTTATAAAATATAATTTTCACTAGTGGTAATTAGACCTCCAAAATAGCCGATTGCTCCTATAAGCTAATATATGTTTAATCCAAATCGATTACAGTTTGCAATCGATAGGCGGGCTGTGAGCAAAGCCGAACTGGCGGAAAAGCTAGGTATTACTCCTAGAACATTAACAAATTATCTAAATGGAAATACTGAGCCTAATTTTGTTGATCTTTCAAGGGTACTAAGCTTGCCTATCGATTTTTTTAAAGGCAGTGATTTACCAATCATTGATGAACATAGCGTTAGTTTTAGATCTCATTCTAGAATGACCAAGAAAGTCAAAGCCGAAGCTCTAACTTATGGCATAACCGGTTTTATGCTTAATGATTGGTTTGAAGAAGCGGCTAATACGCTCCGTTATGACTGGGGTTTAGGCGATAAACCTATTGGAAGCTTAATTGCTCTGTTAGAGTCGAAAGGTATACGTATTTTTTCGATTTTTGTAAAATCGGAATATATTGATGCTTTTAGCGTTTGGTATGATGACCAGCCTTTTATCTTTCTGAACAACCAAAAAACTATGGAGAGAAGCAGGTTTGATGCATGTCACGAGTTAGGTCATTTAGTTAGAGATATCTACAGCATGAAAATGTCTGAAAGTTTCGGCAAATCGCTTGATCAAGATTTAGATTCTAAAGCAGTTGAAAGAGGTGCAGATGAGTTTGCGTCTGCGTTTTTAATGCCCGAAGTTGCATTAATGGAATATAAACATGTAAACCCTACTTTAAACAATCTTATTGAGCTGAAAAAAGTGTTCGGTGTATCTTTAGTGGCACTGGCATATAGAATGCATAAACTAGGGTTCATAAGCGAATGGATTTATACAAGAGTGCTTTGTCCAGCAATTGCAAAGTATAACTATCGCAAGTCAGAGCCTCATCCTATGAATAGATAGACCTCTCAAGTACTCAACACGATAACCAATGAACTAAATTCAGAAGGAATAAGTCTAGATGATATTGCTAAAAAAATTAATCTTAGAAAAGCTGATATAACTCCATTGCTGTTTCAATTTGCTGATAGCACAAAGCCTTTTCATTTGTTCCAAGTTTTAAAATGAAGTGAGATCGTCAGTCGAAATTGATAGCTGCTTTCACTTTGGTCACTCTTAATTCAACGACTCATGCATACATATGGGCGATCATTAAATTAAAAAATGAATGACCATGCGTACCAATCTCCTCATTATCAATTATAAGTACCCACCTATTTACGGCTATACCTTAATATCAACTAGTGATTTTTTGGAAAAATTCAACAATAGGAAAGTAAGTGTATGATGCATATACCTCATATGCATTCGAAAGACAAAAATATCTTAGGCTTTATCAAGCATTGTTGTGCCACTACAAACTATCTCGAATTGGAAAAACAATGATTCAAACCGCTATCCATTATTTTCTACACTTTGGTATGCCATTGGTCATCGCCTATATGTTTTTTCGTGACGACTATAAACGGGTATATTTAATCTTATTGGCCACTATGCTAATAGATTTAGATCATTTGCTGGCCACTCCTATTTTTTCACCCAATCGTTGTAGCATTAACTTTCATCCGCTGCATACTTACTATGCAATGGCAGTATATGCGGCTATGCTATTTTTACCAAAGCCTTATAAAATAATTGGTTTGGGGTTGTTACTACATATGCTAACCGATCTGAATGACTGCGTAATGACCTATCTTAATTGTCCGCAGTGTTTGAGTGAGGCTCCTGCCCTTGAGTTGGTGGAATGGCTTGTAAAAGCCACTAGGTTTTGATACGGCTGTGACTACATCCTTTTGTGCTTCTCTCATAGATCACATCTTCAATAACTTCTAGAAGTATATACATCGCTATCCAATCCTAAATGAGTTTTCGTATTAGACCGCTTGTGTTCTAATGCGAGGATTGGGTTTGTTTAGCTTGTTACTCTAAGATTAGTGAGATAGCTCTGTTTCTAATCAGGTAGTAGCGGCAAGAACTAACCGCTACTCCTTTTACATCGTTTTAATAGTGCTGTAATCACCACGGGTACGCAAAACAACTTGAACATCCGATTCGCCGCGATTGCGCCAAAACCAGCCGTGATTACCTGTAAACGCAGCTTCTAGAACACCTTCATCAGCGGCAACTCTGCGACCTTTTTCATAACTAATGGCTTTGCCTGATGCATCACCGTGAGTGTCAAAGTTAACCTCACCGCCAGTGACTACCCAAGAGTATTTTGCTTTGTCACCTGAGTCCATTTTCATTTTAATTTCTATTCCTTCACCTGGAGTCAGGATGAAGGGAATTTCATCACGCCACTGTCCATCAGCGACAGTAGTATCAGTAGGCGTGGTATCCATTGTTTGTTCTGTCACATTGTCGATGTCTGGGGTTTCGGTTGCTAGTAAACCAGCAGCATCGGCGGCGACTTCTTCTGCTAATTGCTGCTTAACCTGTCCCATTTCCGTCAAACGAAGCAGTTTACCAACCCCAGTTGGGTCAATACCATATTCAGCTGGGAGAACCACCGTAAATAAAAGAACTATGGCTGCAATTACAGCCAGAACAGTAGATTTCATAAGCTGCTTTGAAGAGGGAAGTTCAGCCTGCAAGGGGGTATCACTGTTATACATATTAGAAATCCTTAGATTATTGAGACATTAAATAGCCAGTGAGCTGCATGCCCACTAAAATAAATCCTGCGCTCATCATGGCAACGTTGGCGGTATAGGCGTTACGGATGAAACTTGACGTGCGTCGCCAGTAGCTCATACCAATCAATATGATCGCTAGAGCCAGTAGTTGCCCAATTTCCACACCCACGTTAAATGCGAGCAGGTTAGGAAGTAGACCGTCAGGTGACATCTCATATTCAAGAATTTTAGTTGATAACCCAAAGCCATGGAAAAGGCCAAATATAAGCACTGCTATTTTGGTGTTTGGTTGATACCCGAACCATCGCTGAAAAGCACCAATGTTGTCTAAGGCTTTGTAAACAACAGAGAGACCAATAATTGCATCAATCAGATAACTGTTCATACCGATGTTGAAATACACGCCTAAGATCATCGTGGTGGAATGACCTAATGCAAATAAGCTCACATAGATGCCAATGTGCTTCATGCGGTAAAGAAAGAAGATGACCCCGAAGAGAAACAGGATGTGGTCATACCCCGTTATCATGTGCTTAGCGCCCAAGTACATAAAGGGTAAAATATTGACCCCTGAAATCTCCTGAATATAGCCTTTATCGCCCGCTGTTACAGCGTGAGCCAAAGCTTCATTGCTGCCAATAAGGACATAGAAAAGCAGTACCGAGAGTAATAGCAGACGGGTTTGCCAAGTCGCCCATGGCGAGCTTGTTGGTCTATTATGAACATAGCTGTGCATTAAGAATCCTATGGTGTGAAATAATGGATACACGGCATGATGTAATACAATAAAAAATTTTGACCTCAATCGATAAAGTAATCATGACTTGCATCACTAAGCACTTTCTTACAGATTGACACGTAAATCATGAGATTTTTGAATGCAAACCAAGTAATTAAGGAGTAAGATACTATCCCCTAGGGGGGGATACTGTCAATAAAAAACTTAGGTTT
Organism: Psychrobacter sp. S1-30-MNA-CIBAN-0213; assembly: GCF_040309845.1. Lineage (NCBI taxonomy): Bacteria > Pseudomonadati > Pseudomonadota > Gammaproteobacteria > Moraxellales > Moraxellaceae > Psychrobacter > Psychrobacter sp. S1-30-MNA-CIBAN-0213. The sequence continues at coordinate 329,861 of NZ_JBEOPE010000003.1, forward strand.
TTATCGGGTATAATCATATTCCCTAGAGGAAGGACACTGTCACTATGAAAAAACCACACATACACGCTTCTCATCCAGCCGTTATCACACGCCTTAAAAAAGCGAATGGTCATCTGAGTAGTACGATAGAAATGTTGGTAGAGGGTCGAACCTGTCTTGATGTAGCGCAGCAGTTGCAGGCTGTAGAAAATGCCATTCATCAAGCTAAAAAAGTTTTAATTCAAGACCACTTGGATCATTGCCTTGAAGACTTATTAGGGTCTGTTGATAAAAACCAGCAGGACTCTATAGATGAGTTTAAGGAAATAACCCGTTATCTATAAGGTCAACCGGCTGAAATAAAGAGGCATCGGATGCTTAGTATCTTTGTGAATCGAACCTATCGCCACTTGTTTGCCGCGCAAGTGATTGCTCTGATTGGTACTGGTCTAGCTACCGTGGCGCTAGGATTGCTAGCATTTGATTTGGCTGGGAATAATGCTGGGGTCGTTATGGGAACCGCATTGGCCATCAAGATGGTTGCCTATGTTGGTATCGCACCCATTGCAGCAGCCTTTGCCGAACGGTTGCCCAAACGCACGATGCTGGTAACACTGGATTTAGTACGCGCAGGTGTCGCTCTCTTACTGCCATTTGTCTCCCAGATTTGGGAAGTTTATGTCCTAATTTTCGTGCTACAAGCCGCCTCAGCAGCCTTTACACCGACTTTTCAAGCCACCATTCCTGATGTTCTACCTAACGAAGCAGATTACACCAAAGCCTTATCGCTCTCACGCCTCGCCTACGATATGGAAAGTCTGGTCAGTCCCATGTTAGCAGCAGCATTGCTGACAGTAATGAGCTTTCACAATCTGTTTACGGGGACGGTACTGGGGTTTTTAGCGTCTGCCATATTAGTCGTATCGGTCACGCTACCAGCGCATGCAATGCCCGTGCGACGTAGTATCTACGATAGAACCACACGCGGCATTCGAATCTATTTAGCTACCCCTCGACTGCGCGGATTACTCGCGGTCAATGTTGCTGTTTCTGCCGCTGCGTCTATGGTTTTTGTGAATACAGTGGTAATTATTCAGGGTGGCATGGGACTAACTCAGAGCGCAGTCGCATTAGCATTGGCAAGCTTCGGTGCAGGCTCTATGATTGCTGCCCTAGCTTTGCCAAGTTTATTAGGTAAGCTGACAGACCGTAGGGTCATGTTAAGCGGTGTAGGGTTGTTAGTAGTGGGTATGTTCGCTGGTACATTGATAATAGGACAAAACTCGCTCATGGCCTTATGGTTCGTGCTAGGTTTAGGTTACTCTGCTGCTCAGACACCTGCTGGACGCTTGTTATGGCGATCTTCACATCAAGAAGATCGTCCTGCATTGTTTGCCGCTCAGTTTGCCTTGTCTCATGTCAGTTGGTTGGTGTTTTATCCTTTGGCTGGTTGGTTAGGTGCTCGCTACAGTATGACCGTAGCTTTTGCGGTATTAGGCTGTGCTGCTGCACTAGCCGTCTGGGCGGCTTTAAGAGTATGGCCATCTATTGATTTAACAGAGATTGAACACGAACATTCTAACCTACCAGAAGGTCATGCTCATGCCACTGGATCTCCTACATCCAACGGGATACGCCATACCCATCCTTTCGTAGTCGATGACTATCATCCGCGTTGGCCAAGCTCAGGTCGTTGATGTCGACTTTATATATAACAGGGGGTCGCCATTGCGGAAGCATTGGTGTGTGAAAAGGGCGCTACTAAGGACTTTCTTTCCAAAAACCAATGACATACGGCGCTGACATTCTGAAGCTTACTATGCTACTGATTTATCAAAGCACTCTCCTGAATTTAAATCACCCCATTCAGATTTTATTAACTTCAACAGACACGTGAGACATTTGAGGTATGGATTCTGATAATAATTTTTTATATTCTTCCGTACTCAAACCTTAGTATTAAGCACATCACCTAAGTAAAAAAAGAAGCATAAGAAACCCTTCATGCTATACAAATAATAGCATGAAGGGTTTCTTAATATCTTAATTGCTTCAGTGAGCCACACATTATCAATATAATAATGCCTATAAAAACAAAGTAATTATTACCTAATAAATAAGGAATATCGTAAAGATATTTTTTAAGCATCAATGCTAATTATCAAAACAGATAGTCAAAAAGATAGAAATCTACAAGAATTTCTATCTTAATGGAATAAAGCAGCGTTTATGATGCTTTTGGTAGATCTTGCTCAGCAGTCTCAACGTTTAAGTTGAAAGCGTTAAACTCCTCTATCCTATCTGCCTCTTTGTTTAGACTTTTGAATAAAGTAATGCACATAATAAGCAGGTTTTACTATCAGGCCGCTTTATTTACCAAGTTTAAATCTAAACTTTATCTGATATAAATCGAACCATTCTTAGGTTATTCCTATGGATTTGGAGTCGATTTTTCCAAACTTATTATATAACCATTATCCTAAAGCGACCCATCATACTAATTCTGGATACTATCATTAGAATTCATAGTTGCGATCAAATCTGTAAATTTTTCACCTTGGACTGAAACATGTCCTTTTAGTAAGGTTTCGGCTAAATCCTCATCAGTATTGATAATGGCATCTACAATGCTTTGATGTTCTTCAAAAGAATTCTGCATCCGATTATTTACTCGCAGTTGCAGCCGTCTATAGGGGTGTAATCGATTATGCAAGTTGCTCGTTTGCTCTATTAAAAAATTATTATGACTAAGCTGATAAAGAAAAAAATGAAACTTCCTATTGGCTTCGTAATAACTTTCTGTGTTTCCTTCTAAGACATATTCTTTGCATTGGTCATGAAGAGACAAAAGCTCAACTTTTTCCTCTTCATTTATCCTTCTAGCCGCCAATCTGCCACACATTCCTTCAAGCTCTGCCATCACCTCAAACATCTCACACAACGTGACGATGTCCAAAGTAGGTATTATTGCTCCTCTACGAGGTCGGATTTTTACTAATCCTTCAGATGCCAGAAGCTTCAATGCTTCACGGATAGGTGTTCTTGAGACCCCATATTTTTCACAAAGTTTTGCTTCGTCAAGTTTAGTTCCAGGTGGAAGACGACCATAAATAATTTCATCTTCTATTTTTTTACTGACCTGTAATGATAAGGGTAAATCATCAATTAAACTCATAAATCCTCCATTTGTATACAATAAACAATTCAATAAATACAATATGGTTGCGCTTTCAAACCAACTGTATTAGATTATATCAAACAAGTAGGTAGTAGGTGATAGATCCTTCTAAAGGTTTTGAGCTCTATTAAGGCTTATATTCTTTATAAGGTAGGGATAGATAAGGAAATTCAAAGAACCCTAAAAGACACCATCAAACTACAATTATTTGCGCTTGTGCCTAAATCTAGTTGTTACTAGTTTAGATTCTTATTTTATACAGCCCGTATATCAAGTTAGATATTACCGAGAAGGCTGTCATGATATCCAAGGAAGGTTTTTATGATCATATATGGTACTGCTTTATTGGCAGTTAGTTATTTGCTAGGAGTTTTTCTTGGTGGATTGCTAGGACAAATATTAGGGGTTGACGCTAATATTGGTGGTGTAGCTATCGCAATGATTCTACTAATTGTCGGCAAAGAAATGCTTGCTAAAAAAGGTTATCTACCTAAGTCGACGCAGTTTGGTGTTCTATATTGGGCAGGTATGTACATCCCTATCGTTGTTGCGATGGCTGCAGGACAGAACGTAGTCGCTGCACTATCTGGCGGAATGGTAGCAGCTGTTGTTTCTGTTATTGCGCTTACTGCAACTGTCTTTGTCGTACGCTTACTTAATAATATTGGTAATGATTACGATACATTTACTTGGGATGATACTGAAGAGCATCGCGACCAATTGTGAGTGTTTTATCAATATTATTAACACTATAAGAAAACTGAAACTACCAATTCAATCGCCCAATGGAGTAATTAAATGGACTTAATTATAGAAACCCTCACTAAAAATGCCTTTGTAACTGCTCTAGCAGTAACAGGCCTGGTGATGCTCTTCTCTCAAATACTATCCAAGTACCTAACCAACAATAAACTACAGTCATCTGCAATTGCTATCACCCTTGGTTTGGTTGCTGCTTATTTTGCAGGTCTATATACGAATGGTAGCAAGGGTATTTCCGATATAGAAATTTTCTCTGGATTTGCTCTTCTAGGTGGCGCGATGCTGCGAGATCTTGCCATTGCATCTACTGCTTTTGAAGTGGACGTTAAAGAAATAAAACGTGCTGGGAAAATCGGTATTATTGCCTTGATATTAGGTTGCGTTATACCGTTTGTGGTAGGGGCCGGTGTTGCATGGACATTAGGCTATAGAGATGCTGTCTCTATGACTACCATTGGTGCAGGTGCAATGACTTACATTGTGGGTCCTATTACAGGTACAGCAATTGGAGCAACCTCCGATGTGATTGCTTTATCTATTGCAATTGGTTTGATTAAAGCAGTCTTCTTTATGATCGCAACTCCTTTGCTTGCCAGATTTATGTATCTTAAAAGCCCACGTTCAGCCATGATTTTTGGAGGCTTGGTAGGTACTACTAGTGGAGTAGCAGCTGGCTTGGCAGGTACTGATGTAAGACTGGTTCCATATGGAGCATTGGTAGCCACTTTCTATACGGGGCTAGGTGCTCTATTAGGCCCGTCTATATTTTTCTTAACACTAAACGCAATATTTTAATAAGTAGATAAAGGAAGTCTTATGAAAGCGAATATTGACAAAAAAGTATGGGATACACAAAAAACTAGACGGCTTACCAAACTAAGTGCTGCAAAAGACAAAGGATTAGAAAAACTAGTCCCGAGTGATAGAACAATTGAACTACTGGAAACGGTACTTGCATCTGAAGATAGAGTTTGTATTGAAGGTAATAATCAAAAGCAAGCTGACTTTTTATCTGAATGTTTATCCCAGTGTAATAATGAAGTGCTAAACGACTTGCATATATTACAGTCGGTTTTAGCGCTACCCAGCCATATCGATATATTTGAAAAAGGTATTGCCAGTAAAGTGGATTTTTCTTTTTCTGGTCCACAAGCATTGAGATTAGCCAAGCTGGTTCAGCAACAAAAAATCCAAATTGGCTCGATTCATACCTATCTAGAGTTATATGGTAGATATTTTATCGACTTAATACCAAACGTGTGCTTGATCACAGCACATGCTGCCGATGCAGAAGGCAACTTGTATACCGGTCCAAATACTGAAGATACACCCGCAATTGTAGAAGCCACGGCATTCAAAAGCGGTATTGTCATTGCACAAGTGAATGAGCTAGTAAATAGCGTGCCACGCGTTGATATTCCTGCGGACTGGGTAGATTTTTTCATTGTGGCACCTAAGCCTAACTATATAGAGCCTTTGTTTACACGTGATCCTGCCCAGATTACTGAAGTACAGATATTGATGGCAATGATGGTGATAAAAGGTATCTATGCACCATATCAAATTAAACGCCTAAACCATGGTATCGGCTTTAATACAGCCGCCATTGAATTGCTTTTACCTACTTACGGGGCAGAATTAAACCTTAAAGGCAAGATTTGTACTAACTGGGCACTTAATCCTCATCCTACTATGATTCCAGCGATAGAAAGCGGGTTTGTGGATAGCATTCATAGCTTTGGCTCAGAGGTAGGGATGGATGAATACATTCAAAGTCGTCCTGATGTGTTTTTTACAGGCAAAGATGGAAGTATGAGATCCAACCGTGCTTTTAGTCAAACAGCAGGTTTGTATGCTTGTGATTTATTTATAGGCGCAACCTTGCAGATTGACTTACAAGGTAACAGCTCGACCGCGACGGTAGACCGTATTGCAGGTTTTGGTGGGGCTCCCAATATGGGATCAGATCCACATGGACGTAGACACTCTAGCTATGCATATCTTAAAGCAGGTAAAGAAGCCACAGACGGACGCGTTGTAAAAGGTCGTAAGCTCGTGGTGCAAATGGTAGAAACTTACCGTGAGCATATGGATTCTGTATTTGTCGAAGAGCTTGATGCATGGCAATTACAAGAAAAGATGGGAAGTGATTTTCCACCCATCATGATCTATGGTGATGATGTCACGCATATTGTGACCGAAGAAGGGATTGCAAACTTATTATTGTGTCGCACACCAGAGGAAAGAGAGCAAGCTATTCGCGGTGTAGCGGGCTACACACCTATCGGCATGCAACGAGATCATGAAAAAGTTAAAGAATTAAGACAGCGTGGGATTATCCAAAGACCAGAGGATATTGGCGTAGATGCTTCAAAAGCTACTAGAGATCTATTGGCAGCAAAATCTGTTAAAGATCTAGTGAAGTGGTCCAATGGAACTTACTCTCCACCAAGTCGTTTTAGAAACTGGTAAAAATAATACTAAGGATATAACTATGAATGTACTTAATTTCGACTTTATTTCACAGCCAATCGAAAACATCAGGAAAGAAGTTATTTGCGGTGTGGTTGGCTCAGGTAATTTAGAGGTATTAGTAACACCCTTAGCTAATAGTGAAAATAGCAAGTTTATTATTGATACTTCAGTCACAGGCTTTGATCACATTTGGCAGGCTGTGTTACAGGACTTCTCTAGTCGTTATGCAGTAGGTGGATTGGAGTTTAAAGTTAACGATATGGGTGCGACTCCTGCGGTAGTGAGTTTACGCTTAAGCCAAGCGATTAACATCTTAGAGGACGAATCACATGGATAATTCACATATTCAGCAAAGCTTTTATGAAAAGACGGCACGTAATCGGATAGCCAGTATTGTTGATAAGAACAGTTTTCAGGAAGTCCTTAAGCCAGGTAGCATACCTGTGAGCCCAAATCTTGCGTCTTTAGATATTGTAGGCAGTTTCGATGATGGTGTCATTATTGGGCAGGCAAAAATTCAAGATGAGCCAGTATACATGATCGCTCAAGAAGGCAAATTCATGGGTGGTGCGGTAGGTGAAATACATGGGGCAAAAATTGTCGGCATGTTACTCAAAGCTATTGAGGAAAAGCCTAAAGCCATCATATTTTTGGTTGACTCAGGTGGTGTTCGCCTTCACGAGGCAAACGCTGGTTTAATCACGATTTCTGAGATTATGCGTGCAATGTTAAAGGTTCGCAATGCAGGCATTCCTATTATTACCGTCATTGGTGGTACGAATGGTGCCTTTGGTGGCATGGGTATATGTGCGTGCCTAAGTACGCACGTTATCATGACAGAAGAGGGACGTTTAGCCCTTTCAGGTCCTGAAGTCATTGAAACTATTAAGGGTGTAGAAGAGTTTGACTCTAAAGACAGAGCTTTAGTCTGGCGAGTGACGGGCGGCAAAACACGCTATCTGCTCGACCATGTCGACTTTTTGGTTGAGGATGATATTGAAGATATTAAACAAGGGATTGTTGAAGCTCTTCAGCAACCTGCTGTGGATTTAGATTTAGATTATTTACAGCAACAGCAAGCCGCATTGCAAAGTCAGTATGATCAGTGGTTTGGAGAGAAAGATAGCATACCAATTTGGCAATCGATGAACATAGACAACCCTGAATCTATCTCCATGCTTAGCGCTCAACAGATTAGAGCTATTAAAAAAGGATAATGTCATGCAAACGAAAACAATTTTAGAAGCGCTTTTTCCTAACGAGCTTGAGTATCACATTGATAATTCAATGATACGAGGTAGTGCAGACACTAAACTTGGGAAAGTTGAAATTATTGGTACAGTCGATTCTGCAGCTATGAACCAGCTGATTGCAATGACCCTTGCAAATGAGATATTAGATGTCATAGCAAAAGGTCAAAAAACACCCATCGTATTTATTGTAGACACGATGGGGCAAGACTCATCGAGAGCTGACGAGCTATTATGTTTAAATAGAACATTTGCTCATCTAGCATCTTGTGTAGATTTGCTCAGACGTAGCGCTCATCCAAATATAGCCATTGTCTTGGGTGAGGCGGTTAGTGGTGGGTTTTTATCTTATGGTCTTATGGCAAATCAAGTATTTGCTATGCAATCAAGCCAAGTTAAAGTAATGGACTTAAATGCGATGTCCAGGGTAACCAAAATACCGTTAGATAAACTGAAATCCTTGTCACAGACATCAGCCATTTTTGCTCCAGGTGTAGAGAACTATTATGCAATGGGAGCAGTTGATGATATCTGGAAAGAGCTTGATGAACATCTGGTAGAAAATGCTCTTGAATCCCAACTGATACATATTGATGATTTTCTTACAGATGATCGCCGGCAAGTGGCAGAAGAAAGAAAAGGGCGTTTATTATGCAATGATATTGTTCAGTCGGTTTTAACGGCTTAATGTTAAGCAAGTCTTTATAGAGGTGAGATGTATGCAACGTCATGATTTAGTTTACTTACAACCACATGAATCATACGGTTTTATGAATGCATCTCTACCTTTATCTGTAACGACGGCTGTTGGTAAGATGATTGAATCTCAACAGCCATTGACTGCTTGTAGACAAGATATTAATAGTGTAATCAAAGTTGCTACTAGTTATATAGAAGACGGTCGTAAATATCGTTTAGCACTAAACCTATCTAAAACGCCTGAAGTCATCACTTCACCTTTAGCACTTGAGGCTTTGATATCTCAATTACCGCAAGCGATTCGAGAACACACTCAAAAATTTATCGAACGCTGTTCTCATTTAGGTTGTGATGTGCGTGTCTATGGCTCCTTTGCCAATCAATATTTTACTGGTTTGCCTTTTGTGAAACCAACATCAGATTTGGATATTTTAATCGTTGCACACAGCAATAATATCTCACAAATATTATTAGAAATGGAAGCCTTTAACCTACTTGCTAAATCTGCCGTGGGTTTAAAAATTGATGGGGAGATAAGATTACATGGATGTAACGACATATCTTTTAATGAACTAATCTACGCCATTATGTTTGATATTCCAACCGTTTTAGTGAAAACCCTTTGTGATATCAAGCTTCAAAAAATAGACGTATTACTAGGATGGAATACTGATGAATTTGAACACTTTATTAGATCAAACAAACAAACCTTTATTGCCCACACAGGCAGTCTGGCAGCAGATTGATAATTTAGCACTTGAAGCTTTATATGATGAGTTAAGTCTTGAAAATAAACCGGGTCTTGTCTGTCCTTCAAGCAATGGTAGTCACACAGATATGAACCACCATACCTTTATAAATAGCATCACCTCTTTGAAAGGATATTTTTCCACTTTAAGTCAGTTTGGCTATGACGACAGGCCATTCGATGACTTAAAAAATATGGGAATTTATCAAGAAGAAAAAATGAGAGAGGCTACCAAAAATATTAACACTCATAAAGGTGCAATATTTAATCTGGGTTTTGTCTGTGCGGCGATTGGTAGGTGTATACAAACAGAAATACCGTTAACAGCTATCAATATTTGTGAGCAATTGGTTGACAGGTGGCAGTTTGATTTAACGACTCGTTTGAAGCGTGAGCCAGATAGCCATGGTCAAAAAATGTTCAAGAAGTACGGCATAACTGGTGCTATCGAAATGGTTTCTAATGGCTTTGAGGTTATTTTAACTGACGTTTTGCCATGCTTCTATGACACTATTTATAGCACTCGAGATTTTGAAAAAGCCAGTATACAAGCGTTAATGACACTGATATCTGTATTATCAGATACTAATATTGTGTGGCGGGGCGGGATAAAAGACTTAGAAAATGCTCAAGCGTTGGCGAAACAGTTTTTGCAGCAAGGGGGTGTTCATCAATCAGATTGGCGCCAAAAAGTAAGTAATATCAATCAGTATTTTATTCATCATAACCTCAGCCCAGGTGGTAGTGCTGATCTATTGGCCGTCACGATATTCTTTTATAAGGTGGAAAATGAATTTAATTATCCTATTTAGTGGGCAAGGCCTACAAAGCCAAAAGCACGTGGATGAAGTACTGACCTATACTTCGGAGCACGACCAATCGATTCTAAGCGCTATGGTACCAGAGCTATTCGGTGAAAATACTGATAGTGATAAGTTGTTTGATAACAAAGTTGCGCAACCGTTTATTTATACTTTGCAATACTATCGATGGCATCAGCTACGTCAATTGATTGCAGCACCAATGGCTTTTGCTGGGTATTCTTTAGGAGAGGTAAGTGCCTTTTGTTGTAGTAGCCAGCTCACATTTGAGGAAGGATTAGATTTAGTTAGTAAAAGAGCCAACCTGATGCAGCAAGAAGTAACAGAGTCTAGTGGGCTATTAGCAATCAAAGGTGTGCGTGATAGTAAATTGGATCAACTGCTTGAAGAGAGCAAAACCTATCTATCTATCAAGATTAATAGAGACCAATTTATTATAGGTGGTCATAAGAAAAATCTTGAACAGGTAGCAAGAATTTCTCAAACACTAGGTGCGCAAAATGTGCAACTGTTAAATGTGTCAGTACCATCACATACGGTAATGATGCAGGGTGCGTCAGCAAAGTTCCGTAAATATACAGACTCATTAGCTTTATCCGCTATGACAATACCGATTGTTAGTGCTACTGAAGGCGTAAGGTACAGCGAGACACATCAAGGTTTAGAAATCTTGTCACGTCAAATCGATCACGCATTAGATTGGTACTGTTGTATGGAAAATATTGAAGAGTATCAGCCAAGCATGGTGATAGAAATAGGTCCGGGCAATGCTTTGTCTAGAATGGTAAATAACTTGCTACCCCATGTGCCTTGCAGAAGTTGGGATGACTTTCGTAATTTAGATGGGTTAAAAGAGTGGATAGAAAGAAGTAGCTAAGATTCTAGTTGATGGCTTGTATAATTTAGAGCCTGATACCTGATTTGTTTAATAAGTCTATCGTATACGAATAATCATAATAAAAAGTAGGCTGTATGATGTTATATGTGTGGTTTGCCATTGCAGGTGCGTTCGCGGGTGTCAGTGCTGGCTTGTTCGGTGTGGGCGGTGGCATGATTATTGTGCCAGTACTAGTGTGGATTTTTACTGCGTACCATTTTCCTCCTGAAGTGATTACCCATTTAGCGATTGGTACTTCTCTTGCGACTATTGTTGTGACCTCTATCAGTTCCCTGACGGCACATCATAAGCGTGACGGTGTACGCTGGGAAGTTTGGCGTAGTATGGCATTAGGTCTAGTCCTTGGTGGTTTAGTTGGAGCAGGTATTGCCGATATGATTGATGGCAAGGTATTGCAAATTATTATTGGTATTGGTGCATTATTAATGGCTTTAAAGATGTTGTTCTTATCTAGCAAAGAGCAAGTGGACAAGCCATTACCGCACGCTGGTGTACAGTTTGGTGCTGGTATGGGGATTGGTATGGCATCGTCTATTTTCGGTATCGGTGGTGGTAGTTTGACTGTTCCATTTTTAAATTGGGCAGGACTGCCAATGAAGCAGTCAGTTGGAACCTCAGCCGCTTGTGGTTTGCCAATCGCTTTGGCTGGAGCAGTAGGTTTTGCATGGTTTGGTCAAGACGTGGTTAACCTTCCTGAAGGTACGATAGGCTTTGTACATGTTAGTGGGTTTTTATATGTCTCAGTTGCCAGCTTCGCTATGGCAAAAGTCGGTGCCAAGCTTGCGCATGTATTGCCAGCCTTGATGCTTAAACGTGCATTTGGAGTGTTATTATTGTTCGCTGGCGGGCAGTTATTGTTGAGTGGTATTGGGGTATTGTAAGTGTCTTAACTTAAAAAGCTATTTGTTAGACATTTTTTATACCTAGGTTAATGTCAGTACTTACAGTGATGGACATAGAGTTTTGACCAATAGTATTTGCAGTCCACAAACTTATAAGACCACCTCATAACTCGTACTACGTCCTGAAGCGGCAGACTTTTCTAACATACCTTTTTCTACCAAATCATTAATATCTCTTAAGGCGGTATCTGTTGAACACTTCGTCATCGTCGCCCATTTTTTAGTCGTGAGCTTGCCATAGAAGTCAGTCAGTAATATATTGAGCATCTTTACTTGCCTTGGGTTCATTGCTTGCTGACGGTGGGTCTGCCAAAAGCTTGCTTTACTGATGATTTTATCCGTTGTTTTCTGTGCGGATAATAGTGCTTGCTCTAAAGTTTGTAAAAACCAAACCAACCATTCAGTAATATCTGAATCCCCTTTTTGAGTACGCTCTAGTATTTTGTAGTATTCATTACGCTGTTTAAGTATTTGAGCCGACATGCTGTAAAAACGTTGCGTACTATCATCACTTTGCGCTAGCACCCGTTCAGTTATTGCACGAGTCAAGCGGCCATTGCCATCATCAAAAGGATGCAATGTGACAAACCATAAATGAGCGACACCCGCTTTAATGACAAAGTCTAAATTATCCTGCTCATTAGCTGGCGTATTGAACCATAATAGAAAGCGCTCTAACTCTATAGGTAATCTATCTGCACTTGGCGCCACAAAATGAACCTGTTCACGCCCGTAGCCACCAGATACCACTTGCATAGGTCCTATACTATCATCACGGATTTCTCCTGCTTTAATACTATACAGTCCACTATATCCTGTCGGGAACAAAGCGCTATGCCATCTCAGTAAATCATTCAATGTCAGTGGCGTTTGATAATCATAAGTGGCCGCAAGCATCATCTCAACAACTGCATCAATCTCGCGCGTAGCAGCGGGCATGCCACTAGTATCTAAGCCTAAGTGACGCGCAACAGAAGAACGTACTTGCTCATCATTTAACGTCTCACCTTCAATCTCAAACGTTTTAACTACTTCAAGAGTGACAGCATCTAACTGTGCTTCAACGTTCAAATCAAACCCTAACGTTAATAGTTTGCCAAGCAGGTGTCCCTGTAGCATCCGCAAACGACTAACTAGTGGCAATAGTTTTTTATCCGACCATTGCCATTGTGTCCAGTCTGATCTTTCATGGATGTAGGTCACATGCTTCATGATTTCCCCTAAGTTATGCGGTAATTAGAAGTTTATTCTCTGCATATTATGCAGAGAATAAAAGGTTTGTTCAATGTGTTTCAACTATGAATAAGCGCTCTAAAAGGTATCAAATGAAAGAGTAGAGTAAATAAATTAGCTCTAATGGATGAAAAACTAGGTTAGTTCTCACATAATTCAGGAAAGAGTAGGGGTCAAAGTACTGTAAAATGGCAGTGACCAATTACGAGTTAAATATTAATGCATGTTAATTTTGTACTGATTTTTATTGCGAGTATAAAGCTATAGGCCTTTAAATACAGTAGATAGAAGATAACGTCACTTGAGGACAGTTGCTTGACCTACCTTGACATGGTAGAGGTCGCTAGTTCGAATCTGCTTATGCCTACCAAATTCGAAAGTCCCAATCATAAGATTGGGACTTTTTTTATGCCTGTAATATATGGGCTGTAGCGGAAAATCTTTGCTTGCGGCACTCTATAATCAAGGTTGTTTAATTACCTGAAAAAGCAACGATGAATAAAACTAGATTAATCTATAAATAGCCTTATACTTAAAAAATCATATGAGCACATATTGCAATAATCGGTAATGAAATAATGGTTCTTAATAGAAAAATTATTAATAACTGAAAAAAGCTCACTGGAATCTTCGTTCCTAAAATCAATCCGCCTACTTCCGACATATAGATCAATTGAGAAACTGACAAGCAAGCTATTACAAATCGAGTTAATTCTGATTCTATTGAAGAGCCGATAATAGCAGGTAAAAACATATCTGCAAAACCCACCATAATAGTTTTTGACATTTCTGCTGCAAAAGGTATATTCAATAACTCTAAGAATGGGATAAACGGCATACCTAAATAATCAAATACAGGTGTTTCTTCGGCAACGATTAAGCCCATCGTCCCGATTGCCATAACGACGGGTAATATTCCGATCCACATATCCAAAATATTTTTTAACCCATCCTTTAAGAAGGTAGAAAAACTTGGACTCTTTTCTGCTTTGTGAACGGCTTTATGCAAACTGTGCGTAAATAACGTTTTTCCTTCAGGAATAGTTTCATGATCTCTATCACTATTCTCGACTACATACGTATTGTCAATTTTAGATAAAGGCAATAACCTTGGTACTATCAAAGCACAAACAATCCCGCATAAAGCAACCACTCCAATCATATTAAGAAAATAGCTTTCTAGTTTAACTTGAGAGATGACAACCAAGCAGAACGTAATCGAGACTGCTGAAAAACTGGTAGCAATAACTGCCGCTTCTTTTTTAGTATAAAACCCACCTTCCAATTGTTTATCAGTTAATAATACGCCAATGGTTCCATCACCCAACCATGATGTTAAACAATCTACAGATGATCTACCTGGCAAACCAAATAGAGGTCTCATCACTTTACTTAATAAAACACCAAAAAACTCTAATAAGCCAAAATCAAGTAGTAATGGTAGCAATAATCCAGCTAAGAAAAATACGATAAAAAGTATTGGCATTAATTCATATAATATTAAGCCCCCGATACTATCTGAATATATGAATTCATAACCATATTTGAAATAGGTAACGACAACAAAAAATGCACCAAGCATTCTAATAATAAGCCAAGGTGTTGTGACGTTCAGTAAGTTATTTAAAAATGCATTATTTAAAATCAATGAAGGTTTCATGATTTTAGTATAGAGCGTACAACACAATGTAATCATAATTGAGATTACGACGAACAGTGGCAAAAGGTCACCCATGTAACCTTGTATATAGTCCTTTAACACAGAGATAGGAATGGTAAATCCTTCTGCATATGATACAAATCTACCATCTACATATGGAATTGGAAATACGAAAAGCATCAAACCTATTATAGATGGTATAAAGAATTTTAAAAACTGTCTGATATTGATACTGCTAACATCTTGACTCGAAGCACTGGCTTTAATAATGTCCATATTATTGTTACTCGCAGTCCATTTTTTAACTAACCTAAAGAAATATTTGCAATAAATATACTTAGGTTAGATGCTTTAACTCATTTTAAATAACTTCACACTAGTAATTATTTAAAAGAGACTGTGTCACTTTTTCTAAAATTTTAAATATTCTGGTTGAGTCATCTTTTGAATTGTTATACAAAGGATTGATTTCTGCCATTTCCCAACAGCATACTTTCTTATTCTTGATTAATTCTATGTTAAGTTGCATTGCTTGTTCATATGACAGGCCATTCATTGCAGGCGTACCTGTTCCTGGAACATATAAAGGATCCACACTATCAACATCAAAAGAGACATAAATGTGATCGCAATATTCCAATTTTTTGAAGATTTCCTCTACTGTGGAACTGATTCCTTTTTGAGTTATCTCAGCAACGGTATATAAAGGGATTTTATGTCTTCTAATTAAATCCATCTCTTCTTCTTGATAATCTCTAACGGCACAAAAAACCACATTTTCAGGCTTGATTGATGGCTCATCAGAAGCCATAAATTTTAATCTCTCCCAATACTCTTTTTCTTTTTCAGAAAGCTCATTTCGCTGACATTCCAGATTGTCAATTGCACAAGCCATAGCCAAAGGCATTCCATGCATATTTCCTGACCCACTGGTATATGGTGAATGAAAGTCAGCATGTGCGTCTATATAGACCACACCAATTTCAGAATTGGGATGCGCCATCTTAAGGCCATGCATCGTTCCTGCACAACTAGAATGATCTCCAGCTAAAACAATTGGGAATTTATTCTCATTTCTTATATCTTTTATTTTATGTGCTAACTTAGAGATAATCGGTTCAATCACATCAGCATATTTTGCATGTGAAAATTGTGATTCCCCTTCACTATTACTATCATCCTCAATACTGTCGAATTGCAATTTTTCAAAATAATCTGCATTGAGTTCTTTTGATGACGCTTTTAATGCATCAATTCCTAGAGAAGCGCCTTTTTTATATCCTGCAATATCTGAATAAACTTCTACTATTCTTATATTTTTCATCACATCAGTCATGATTTTGTCTCTATTAAAGAAAATAAATTTTTTATATCATTTAAATTTGGGATTAAATTGATTTTTCTATATTAAAGCTCTTGAAAAATAGCAGATAGATTTAAAATAATAAACATATCCATAACTGTCCAAGAGCCTTGCTAAACATAGATAAAATTTAAAAAATGATGTTGGTTTTAAACGTTACACAAAATGAGAAGGGCTTATTTTTTTGTATAGTCGATACTAAATAAAACGGATACATTATTTAATAACGCGAAACTGGTATAAATTTTTCTGGCTTGCTGTGCCTACGCCGACAGAGGCTGTAAAAAATTCTTCCCAGTCCCGCTGTATCTTTTTCATATTGGACTGACTATATTAATTACTTATGACACAGCCATAGCTTCATTGGTCACTATGCTATGGTCTTTCACTACCGAGTATAGATTTTTAGGGTCAGCTTGCTGAGGTATCAGATCTAAAACCTCATATCCTCTTTGCTCTCTGATCAAGTCGCGTAAAAATACCAAAGCCGTAAAGTCTTCTGAGGCAAAACCAACGCCATCAAACACTATGAGATCATCAGCTGACGTTCGAGCTTGCACTTCACCTTTGAGGATTCGATGAAATTCAATAACAGGGAAGTCGCTTGATAGATTTTGGATCTCTCCCTCAATGCGTGTCTGAGGCTCAAACTCTACAATCACACGATCTGCTCGCATTAATATATTGCTATCCAGCTCTGTCTTACCAGGACAATCACCGCCTATCGCATTGATATAAACACCTTTTGTAATTATATCGTCTCGTAAAATAGTGGCATTTGTTTTATCAGCCGTACAGGTAGTAATGATCTCTGCACCTAAAACAGCTTCCTCTAACGTGCGACAAACAATGACTTTCAAACCTGAGTCTGAAAGGTTGTCAGCCGTCTTCTGCGATGCCGCTGGATCAATATCATACAAACGAACTTCTGAGATACCTATTATGGCTTTCATACCTAATGCTTGAAATTCAGACTGAGCACCGTTTCCTATTAACGCCAGTTTTGTAGCGCCTTTTGGTGCACAATGTTTGGCCAACATAGCTGATGTGGCAGCCGTACGTAATGCCGTAAGGATACACATTTCTGTCAGCAAAATAGGGTACCCGTTTTCAACGTCAGACAAGATACCCATAGCCGCTACGGTCTGTAAATTTCGTTTGGTATTAATTGGATGACCATTGACATATTTACAAGCAAACATCTCTCCATCGCTTACAGGCATGAGCTCTATGACGCCGTCTTTTGAATGCGAAGCAAAGCGAGAAGATTTTTCGAATTGATCCCAACGAAGGAAATCTTGCTCTAAAGCATCCACTAGATCTGTGATACATTGCTCAACGCCATAATCATGAATCATTTTAGCCATCGCTTGTACACTAACGAATGGAACGCCTTCCTTTGGTGGTACGATAAATTTAGACATTAATTCTGTTCCTTTTCATGAATATTGTTTATTGAACCGACAATTAATATCCTACCAACTATAATTGTCAGTTAAAATGTCAATAAGTTATTAAATATGGACATTTTTTTGGCATATTGTTAGGTGCTATTTAGCATAATGTCAAAACTCAATGAAGGAAGCATTTTTATGGCGTATTACACTTATGATTCTTTAGATAGCGAACTGATATCTGAACTGCGACAAGATGGTCGAGCAACCATCTCAAACCTTGCTAAAAAACTCAAAGTCTCTCGTGCCACTATCCAAAACAGATTGGATAGATTGATTCATAACGGTGCTATTTTAGGATTTACGATTCGAGTGCATGAGGCACTAGACAAAGAAACCGTCAAAGCTATGATGATGATCGAAGTAACAGGAAAGTCTACGTCACAAGTGATTAGGAAGTTACGAGGTATCCCGCAACTGATTAAGCTGCATACGACCAATGGGGCATGGGACTTGGTAGCAGAGATACACACTACAAGCTTGAGAGAATTTGATGAAGTACTGCGTCAAGTAAGAGAGATTGATGGCATTTTGAATAGCGAAACAAGTGTTCTGCTTTCGAGTTTGTAATGTGATCATATTTAAAAAGAGAGCTATGCTGAAGAAACCGTAGAACCAAACTTGATAAACTGAGCGTATTAACAGGAGTTTCTTCATATATCTTGTTTTAATGTAATAGACTTGCACTCAGTATAAAACCCCTTCAAAGCTCATAGTTTTTGCTATAAATCTAATTCGTAATTCGTACTACGTCCTGAAGCAGCAGAATTTTCTAACATACCTTTTTTTACCAAATCATTTGAGTGCGATTGTTAGGATGTTTTGGTCGCATCTCATCATCGCAAGCCAATATTTCTATAAATTCTTATTGAGCGCAAAAACTGTTACCTTTCTTTAACTTTCATCAAACTACGTAACGTATATACCAGCTATGATAGCAATCAGTCGGCATAATAGCCTGAGCGAGCTTAGAGTCACAAACAGTGCTTTAAATTATTCGTTAGTCGATCTTGACACTAATTAAAAACGCACTTTAAAAATTGATAGAGACCTCTAATGAAACAGACCTTGTTTATATTGTTAGCCACATTACTCAGTGCAACAAGTTATTCTGCCAATGCTATGGTGCCGAGTATCGCCTTTGTAGATGAGATGAATGATATTCAAAAACCAGCCGCATCTACTGAATTAAAAAAAATGAGACTGGAATGTCGAGCTAATTTGGATATGGATAGGTCACAAGGTCACCTAAGCGTTACTGAAAAAGAAGCGATGAAGAAGTGTATAGCGAGTAAGCAGGCTTAAGGTCAAAGACTAATAGTTGTAAACGATAAGTAAAGGTCAGCTAATTTAAGGCAGTTGGCATTTTGTTAAAGTAACCTCATTTTTTCTGTTTGCGTTAGATAATCTTTAAAGATATAAAAAAGCAGATACTATAATCAGTATCTGCTTTTTTTTAATTTGAAGATCTATTATTTCAGCAACCACTAGCTTTGCGGGGTGATTAAGTATTTCTCACCTGTCGCTTGTTTAGAGTAAGCCGCTATCGAATCTAATTGTAGCGCCTCTGCCAATGACACTTCATGGGTGTAGCGACTAGCAAAGGTGGTGGTGATTTCTTCTGCCACACGTTTACGCATCGACATGACCGTTTCAGTGCCTAGTTTGCCTAGTGCATTGAATAACAAGAAGCCGTTGACACCCCAAGCAAAACCGAAGTTACGATTTAGCGTAATAGGGCCACGGTTTAATCCGCCATAAACATAAACTTGTTTGAAGGTATTAGAGCCATACACGTTGTATTCTTCGACATCGCGAGTGATTGCCGCTTCCATACAGTTCAGGATATCGCTGGCTAGTTGACCGCCACCGATAGGATCAAATGCAATCGTGGCACCCGTTTCAACAATAGCTGCCGTTAAATCTGCAAGGAAAGATTCTTTGCTTGAGTTAACCACATACTTTGCGCCCATATCACGTAGCAAGGTTTCTTGTTCTTCTTTACGTACGATGTTGATTAAATCAATGCCATCAGCCATACAAATACGGTTGAGCATTTGACCCAAGCTAGAGGCAGCTGCCGCATGAATGATGGCTTTGTGACCTTCGGCACGCATGGTTTCAGCCATTGCCAGTGCAGTCAGCGGATTCACAAAAGAGGAAGCGCCTTCTTTAGCGGTTGTGCCGTCTTTTAATACTAAGCAGCTTTGTATGTTGGCAGATAAATATTGACGATAAGTACCGCCGCCAATCACTGCCACCGTTTTACCCATCAATGCTTGTGCTGCAGGTGATGACCCTGCTGCAACCACGGTTCCTGCGCCTTCATTGCCTACAGGTGTGTCTTTACCAACGCGCGTTTTCAGCGCTGGCATGAACTGCGCGGGAACATCCGCTGTGATAACGGGACGCTCTTCTGTACCTGACTGAGTCGCTGTGGACATATCAGCGGCGCTAAACAACACCGCTTGGTCAGACGGGTTTAATGGCGCTGCTTCAATGCGTACAACGACTTCGTCAGCACCTGGCTGTGGCATATTGATGTCTTGCAAAGATAAGGTTAGTTTGTTGTCTGCGCTGATGGTTGAGACCAGTTGGATGTTTGTATCTGACATTGTGTTTTGCTCCTGCAAATAATTAAGGGTGTTAAACCAATCACTTTTTATATTGGTCAAAGTATGTGTTATTGAATTTAAATAAAGCTTAGGGCTCGTTTTTTTTGCTAAAACTAATCGGCGTTGGCTGCATTGACTGCGTTGACTGCTTGAATTTGCTCTTTTACTTTCTGCATAAACTCAGGCATGTTTGCCAAGCGATCTGCTTCTATTGTTTGAGCAATGGCAGATTGACTCATCGCTGTGTTCCACTCTTTCATACCTGCTATCTCTGCTAATACGTCCCAGTCAAGTTGCTTTGAGGCAAAATTGCTAACAATGGTGCTAACGTAATAAACGTAGATATCCGCCATGGTGAATTGCTCGCCAGCAATCCAAGGTGAAAACTGACTTAGGTGATTTAAAGCAGCAATGCCACGCTCTAATACTTGGCGTACTTCCGCTGCAACAGGCTTAGGAATAGCCGTACCTGAAAAGGCAAAAGGAATCAGGCGTCTGCTTGGCAGCTCTAAATAAAGCTCTGCTATTTTCATAATTTGACGCACGACCGCACGTTCGCCAGCATCTGTAGGATATAGAGGAGTGTCAGGGTAACGCTCTTCGATAAAGTCACAAATGACGCTCGATTCTGATAAATTAAGGCCCTCAGGCGTTGTGATAGCAGGTACTTTGCCAACTGGACTGACTGCCAGTAACTCGTCACTACCACCGTAGACCAGATTTTCTTGAAATGGCAGTTGTTTATATAAAAGGACATGTTTTACTAGGTTGTAATAGTTGCTAGCAGCAAAACCGTGCAAAGTAATCATCAGTCAGTTATCCATTATTAAGGTGATTGTTATTTTTATTGCCGAAGTATTGCCAGAGAAATGAAACTAAGGCTGCAATGTCTAAGTTGAATCTATTATTACTGGTTTTAATTGGCTTGTATATAAGGGTAAATGTGAATCACTATTGCTTTTAAGACAATAATAGAGCGAAAATGCGTAGGTGTTTCTTAAAGGGAGAAGTGAGTTGGATCAATTACGGGCAATACGCTATTTCAGTAAAGTCGCCGAAACGGGCAGCTTTACCAAAGCGGCGAAGGTGTTTGATGTGCCGCCCTCATCGCTCTCAAGGCGAGTCGCTGATTTAGAAAAGAGTTTGGGTGCGACGTTATTAAAGCGTTCGACCCGCATCGTCAAACTGACAGAAGTGGGGCAGATTTATTATAACGATGTACAGCAAATATTAAGTCAATTAAAACAAAGCCATGAAACGGTGCGCAGTTACCAAACCACGCCAATGGGACGTTTACGCATCAGCTCAATGGTGGGCTTTGGTGAAAAAATCCTATTGCCATTGTTGGATGAATTTAGCGCGTTATACCCTGAGATTGTCCTAGATGTTAGCTTAAGTGATGAGTTATCGACGCTGGGACGTGATGATGTTGATATCGCTATTCGTGGTGGTTACGCACCTAATGAGCGTGTATTAGCGATAAGGCTCATGGATAATGGGTTTATCCCTGTCGCTTCACCAAGCTATTTAGAAAAATACGGTATGCCTAAAAATGTGATGGAGTTAAAGCAACATAATGGTTTGTATTTTAAAGCGCCAACAGGGCCAACGCCTTGGTTATGTCATGTGGATGGTCAATGGCATGATGTCTCAGGGCCAGCGATCACGATTTCAAATAATGGGCCGTGGCTGGCGAGAAAGGCTTGTGAGGGCGAAGGTATTCTGATGTCAACTCGCTGGGCATTAGCGTCATATCTTGAATCAGGGCAGTTGCAAGAGCTCAAGTTTGAGCATGAATTGGCAATCACGCAACATGCTGATATGGCCGTATATTTGTTATATCAAAAGCAGCGCTATCTAGTGCCAAAAGTAAAAGCAGCCGTAGATTTTTTGGTTGCAAGAATAAAAGTGGAAGCGTCATGAAAATAATCATCAATCAAATTGATATTACCGACTATAGTTAATCTTAAATACACTTCTTAGAACGTGCTACTGGTATAAATTTTCCTTGCGTGCTGCTATAACAGAGGCTGCGAAAAATTCATCCCAGTAACACGGTATTCCTTTTATGCTGGAGCGACTACATCAAGTATTAATAAATTATGAACTAAAAGACTTACACTAAAGAAATTTATACCAAATTGAATACTTTTGCCATCACAGGGTAGCTGGCTTTATGGCAAACTTGTTAGTAGGTTATTATTGTTTACAAACAAATACTTACGAACATGTTAGCTTTTAATACATAATTTATTTTGAATATGAATTAAATTAGGCTAGACACAACGTCCTATTAAAAAGAAAAAGGAACGAGCGTGACTTCAGGAAGAAATCATAGCTTAAATACGCCAGCTATATACATCCAACCAAATAATTTTGCTGATTATTTATCTCATCAGCGAGATTATTGTTTGTTTTTGGATATAGACGGTACGCTTGCAGATTTTACCCTTGATCCAAAAGATAGCATCATCCCAAATGCAACATTATTGCTTTTACAACGAATACAAAACTATGGGGTACAAGTCGCCATCGTGACAGGGCGTAGTCTTGCTGAAGCAAAGCAAATGCTCTCACCTTTACAATTGCCAATTGCAGCAACGCACGGATTAGAAATAGCACTTAATGGTAGCTTTAATAGTGCTATAGGCAAAAAAAACGACAATAACGTTACAAGCACCGCGCATGTTGATAATGCCGAACTTACTGCTATAAGGCAGATTATTAGCCAATATAGTACGTCATATAGTGACTTAACCATAGAAAATAAGCCTTATTCCGTTGCTCTGCACTTTCGTAAAAATCCTACATTAGCCAATGTGGCTCATACCATTATGCTAAAAACCTTAAGTAATTATGCTAACTGGACGTTGAAGCAGGGTAAATACGTTTGGGAGATATTGCCAAAAGGAGCGGATAAAGGTACAGCGATCTTAACCTTGTTAGAAAAAATGCAAACTGACAAGGAGCTGTGTGCCATTTTTATTGGTGATGACATTACCGATGAGGCAGGTTTTATTGCTGTACAAAATGAAAACACAGTATTTGAAAACGAAGTATCCAAAAACAAAGCACCCAAAAACAAGGTAGGTGAAAAAAGAGCAATACAAAAATTCTGTAGTTCAACGAATAGCTCAGTGAATAGTTCAGTAAAAGGTATGGGTATTAAAGTAGGTAGTGGGCCAACGTGTGCTCATTACTACGTAAATAATATTCACGAGGTAACAGTTCTACTTGATAACTTTTTAAGCTTTTGCCAATTTGTCTTTTATCAAAGAAACGCCACTTTATCGTCTGATTTAGCAGACGCTAATCTTCCATTGCTGAAAGAACAACGAGATAAATCATATGAGCCGATTAATCGTCTTATCTAATCGGGTAAAAATGCCCGATGGCAATCCAATGGCAGGCGGACTTGCAGTAGCCTTGCACGACGTATTAGTAGGAAATTCAGTCATCTGGATGGGTTGGAATGGTGAAGTTGGTGAGGCTGATGACAACTGTGATAACAATGAATTCAGCATCAATAAACAAGCTACTTTAGCGTATATGCATGAGACCAATGCAGAAGTCACTTATATGACTACGGGCCTAACGAGCAAACAATATCAGCACTTTTACTGCGGTTTTGCCAATAATGTGCTGTGGCTGCTACTGCATGAGCAACCTGATTTAATGAGTCAAACAGCAGAGGACTATGCAGGTTATCAAGAGGTAAATAGCCTCTTTGCCAGGCAGTTAAAAAAGATTATTCAACCCGATGATGTGATTTGGGTACATGATTATCACTTTTTAAGCGTGGCGTATTATTGCAAGCAAATGGGTATGACAAATCGTATCGGCTTCTTTTTACACATTCCGTTTGCCCCATTAGCATTTTGGCAACAGCTTGAAAAAAGCTCTGAACTGATTAGGTATCTTGCTCATTATGATGTGCTCGGCACCCAAACTGAGCAAGATAAAACCAACTGCATTGACGTATTCCAACATTATTTAAAGGATGAATTTTTAGAAAAAAGTCTTTTGAAAGGCATGTATGTAAAAGATAGCTATTCACGAGATAGTTATTTAAAAGATAGGTATTTGCAGGAAATTTTTTCAAAATTTTCTCTACCAAACGCTTTGCACACCGAGCAAATTTTCGCCAAAACTACAAACTCATCTAGTGTAAATTTGATGCTCAATCTAGACTTAAGTGCTCCGCACTGTTTAGCAATTAATGCCTATCCAATCGGCGTTAATGTAGACAAAATCCAGCAGCAAGTTAGCCATTTATCCTCACCTTTCTCATCCCAGTTTGCAAAACATACGCATAAAGATAGTGCTACAAAGCCTGCCGCCCAGCAAATAATAGCGGTAGATAGAATTGATTATTCTAAAGGTTTATTAGAGCGTTTTTCAGCGTATGGTTCTTTTCTACAGCAAAACCCAGCCTATCAAAATCAGTTAAAACTATTGCAAATTGCTTGTCCTAGCCGTTTAGATTTACCGGTTTATCAACGGCTTTATAAAAGTGTCAAACAAGCAGTCAATGACGTCAATCAGCAATTTCTGCCTAATGAATATCAAGCGGATGCCTTTGAAATTGGTTTTTTGGATGCTGATGCTTTGATAGACGATTTGACAGACGACTTAACAAATAATTGGCAGGCGATTACGTGTAGCGAAAAAGTGTTGAACCATGAGACATTGATGAGAGCGTTTTGGCACAGTGATATCGGTTGGGTAAATTCACTCAAAGATGGTATGAATTTAGTCGCTAAAGAATACATTGCTGCCCAAAATCCTGATAATCCTGGGGTGTTATTGCTGTCAGGTTATGCAGGGGCAGCCGAGCAAATGCAAGCGGCGGTGATTGTCGATCCGCATCAGCCGAAAAGTATAATACAGGGTTTAAAAACTGCCTTGACGATGCCATTAGCGCAGCGAAAGTCCCGCTATCAGACCTTATTGCAAGGACTGCAGCAAAATGATTTACACGCTTGGCAGCAAAATTTCTTAGATGACCTATACGGTGGTAACAGACCTCAGACAAATAACCCGCACTCAGCCACGGTCCATGCGTTTGACTTACAAGAATAATTAGGAAACCCCTATGTTACGGTTAGATGCAGAAAACTCTTTGTTAGAAAATATTCAAGCTGTTGTAGAAGAGATTCTAGCCGCTGATAATCAAGCGCTCAGCACGCTTTGTATAACTGATAAATTGCGTCACGATATATTAAATACTTTAGTCACTTATAGCGATAGAATTCCTTACCCTGCTAGTGCTGCCGCTGATTTTGAAAAAAACAAATGTGAAACTAACTCAAATACATTCATCCGCTGGCAAGTTTTGGCTTATGTGGCAGATATTGATTTGACGATTGCCAAATGGTTTGAATCACATTTGGATGCGCTCAGTATTTTGCATGAAGTGGGTTATGACAAACCGGCACAAGGACTATGGGCGGTTTGGGCGGCAGAGGGTCATCCTTTGAGCTATCAAGAGGGTAAAGTTACAGGCACCAAAGCATGGTGTTCGGGGGCAAATATTGTTGATCATGGGCTAATGACTTATCGAGATGAGCAAGGTCATTCGCAGCTACTTATAGTAGATATGCAGCAAGCTGGCATTGAGATTGACAACAGGGCTTGGCAAGCAGTCGGCATGCAAGCCACTGATACCGCCACCATAAAGTTTAATGGGGTGGCGGCTAGTAAGGTTGGGGCAGCAAATGCATATTTAGAACGGGTAGGATTTTGGCATGGGGCAGCAGGGGTTGCCGCTTGCTGGTATGGGGCGGCGACCTGTCTCGCAGGCTATTTAATCCCGGCGTATCAACAAAAACCGAACGATTATAAAGCCATGTATTTGGGGCAAATTGGAACAGCGTTGGCAGTCACTCGGCAGTATTTTTATCATGTTGCTCACTTAATAGATACCCAGCCGCAGCACAGCCATGAGCTTGCTATTCGTCAATTAAGAGCAAACGTTGAGCAGGTGGCGCGCCAAGTACTGGAGGGCGTCGGACAGGCATTAGGCGCAGCACCGTTTTGTAGTAATGCTCATTTTGCAAGATTAGCAGCAGATTTGCCCGTATTTATTCGTCAAAGTCATGGCGCGTTTGATCTGCAAAAGATTGGCGAGTTATCTAGCGTTTCAGCTGGCAACTTGACCAGCGACTTAACTGATAGGCGGGAGAACATATGGCAACTATAACGCCTAGTAAGGCTAAGCCTATAAAAGGTAACCCTATAAAAGAGGAACATCCGATTGTTGGCGACCGTATTATTGAAGGCGATGGTACCAGTCAAGACGCGTGGCAAAATTGGCAAGGGCTGCACAATCTGCCCCGATTAAATATGGCGAAACACTTTCCACCGCACCAGCGGGTGTGTATCTTTGCGCCACATCCTGATGATGAAGTATTAGGCTGTGGTGGTCTGCTGCAACAACTGGCTGCTAATGGCAATCCTATCATCCTTGTTCACGTGACCAATGGCACACAAAGCCATCCAGACTCAAGGATTTATCCGCCAGAGCAGCTTGATATTATCCGTCCGCAAGAAAGTATTAAAGCATTAGCTGTATTGGGCATAGCTCATCAAGTGACGACTATTGCCCTAGAATTGACTGATGGCGATGTATTCGCTGAGCAGGCACAGTTTACTGAAAAGTTAGCAGCCATTATCCAGCCTAACGATATTTTAGTGACGCCCTTTATTCATGATGGACATCCTGACCACGAGGCAACGGGACAAGTGGTCGCCGCATTTGCTAAGCAGCATCATCTAGCCTGTTATCAAGTATTGATTTGGGCTTGGCATTGGGCACAGCCTGCCGATAGTCGTATTCCTTGGCACTGTGCTGTCAGAGTAGATTTAACCGATGAGCAAGTACAGCGTAAATCCCAAGCTATTGCTTGCTTTACTAGCCAAATTACCATTGATGAGAGTACGGGTAGCCCGCCTATTTTATCGGCTCAAACCATCGCCAGAATTAGCCAACCTTGGGAGGTTTATTTGTATGAGCCACAATCTTAAGTCTACGCCGTCAATGAATCTTGCCGACACTTCAATGAATCTTAGTGATAGTTTAAACGTTGCTAGCACTAGCTCAATGGGCTGTACTCAATCTGACTCTCAATCCCAACCCCAATATGATACCTATTCAGAGACGTATTTTGATGCTTTATACAGTGACAATAGCGACCCATGGCAGTATCAGACCCGCTGGTATGAAAAACGAAAACGTGAAATGTCTCTCGCCGTATTGCCACAAGCAGAGTATGACAATGCCATTGAATTGGGCTGTGGTAACGGGGTGTTTAGTAAATTACTGTCCCATCGTTGTCAGGCTTTGCTCAGTATAGATGGTAATGCTCAGGCGGTACAACTTGCCAAACAACGCTTGGGGGAGTTATCGCATGTCAGAGTGATACAAGGAGTTATTCCTCACGTATTACTGAGCTTAGACGATGCGCTTCTACAAGCGTATCCTTTATCGAACGGCATGCTTGCTAATAAACCACCCTTTGATTTAATCGTTATTAGTGAGATTTTATATTATTTATCGCCCACTGATATTGATACGGTTATCACTTGGATTAAACAAAACCTAGCTGTAGGCGGTACATTGCTGTGCTGTCATTGGCGCTATGCTATCGATGACTTTGTAATGACTGGCGAGACGGTGCACCAACGCTTACAGCGAGCGTTTAATGTGACAAGTAATGAAGTGGATCGTCCAGCTTTTACTCATCCCGCTTTTAATCATCAAAGCCAGATTATAGATAGCGATTTTTTATTAGACGTTTGGCAACACTCTCCAAAGTCTGTCGCTATGCAAGAAAACTTAATATGATGGAGTATAACCGCGTATGACAGTCTGCAAAATAGTGATTGGCATGGTGGGCAGCATAATGAGAGGCACAGCGTTGATATGAAAATCGCTATTTTGATTCCCGCTCATAATGAGGCGATGACTATTGCCAATTGCTTGGCATCGGTTCAGACCGCTATTGCGCTATTGCCCTCAACCATTGCGGTGTATCCGCTGGTGGTGCTTGATAGCTGCACTGATGAGACACTTACGATAGTCAAAAGTACAGGCGTTAATTATATATGCTGTGATTATCGCTGTGTGGGACGGGTGCGAGATTTGGGTATTCGCCATGCGATTACACATGGCGCAACTTGGATTGCCTGTACAGATGCCGATTCAGTAGTGACTAAAGATTGGCTGGTGCAGCAAATTACCCATATTACTGACCAGCCCACCGATATGATTTGCGGCGTGGTGAGCGTTGATAGCTGGGTGAATTTAACCCCGCAAACGCGCGAAGATTATATGGCTCATTATCAAGATATGATGGGACATCGCCATATTCATGGGGCAAACTTAAGTTTTAGCAGTGAGGCCTATCTTACCGTTGGCGGCTTTGCCCCATTAAGGTGCCATGAAGATGTGGACTTGGTTAAAAAGTTTGAGAGCCAAGGCTATGCTATTACTTGGAGTAATCGCGTCCGTGTGATTACTAGCAGCCGTCTAGATGCTCGAGCGACAGAAGGTTTTGCAGCATTTTTAGCAAATTTAGAAAAAGGCAATTTGCAGTAGCTGTTTAGAACAGCTATTTTAAGCAATTATTTAAAGCAGCTATTTAAACTCACTTAAGAGCTGACTAGCATGCAGCAATTAAGGTTGCCGATTGCTTCTTATTTATCAAAGCTGTGTTTTAAACTAAGCATGCATCAATAGTATCCACAGCAGAACTTATCTTAGGCTGCTATCTTCTCGTTTTTACTTAAGCTTTTTTTCAAAAAGTGGTCGAATATAAATGGGCCAAACGGTAAAAACGAGCCGAGCACACCTGCGGGCATAGCCCAAAGCGGCATTTTAATTTTGATGGTTGAGCCCATGAGTATTACGATGTAGGCGATAAATAACACGCCGTGTGCCATACCGACATATTTCACAGCTTCTGGAATGCCCATCATATATTTTAGTGGCATGGCGATGCCGAGCAACAACAAGAAGGAAGTACCTTCTAGATAGCCCATGATGGTAAGGTTTTTTAATGAGCTGTTTTGCTTTTTTGTGAGGTGAGGTGTTTGTTCGATAGTTGGCTGAGCCTGCGACACTGTATTTTCCTTTGGTTATTATTAATAAATAATTTAGGGTTAATTCAATGTTGCTATGATACTGGCTTCTCTTAGGGCTTTGAAGTGTTAGTTTGTGTCAGCAGCTATTTAGTACTTTGCGCCTAGATCGCCGTACTTGTTGAGCCTTCAATTGACATGCGTTCGATGATTGTTGCTTATGTGGTAGTGCAAAATCCAAAAATCCCCAGTTTAATGACTGGGGGTTTTTTTAGCTGAATTTTTAGAACCAATACTTAGAGTATATAGAGAATTATTATTGCTCATCAGGCTTATCGAATAACTTCTTAATAGGTTTGCTATGAATGGTAGAGCTGTTGAACAGTGATTTATTAGCAGTATCACTTTCGGTCCAAAAATTGATATTGAATTGCGCGTCGTCACTCAACTCTACGCGATGCCAGTATTGTGGTGGACTAACGGCAAATTCTCCTGCTTTAATGACTATGGTCTGCTCTGGTTCGGTAGCGGCTTCGTTGGCAAATCCGTAAAAGGTGACAACACCTTGCATGACACAAATTTGGCCAAATACGCCCTCTGCAGTATTGTGATGAGTTAATAAGGCTTTTGGAACTTTATCTTTGGTAAAAAAGTGCGTAGAACGTTTTATTTTCCAGTGACTTGGGATGATTGCACGAGTCATGATAGCTCCTTGGTTAATAAGTCTTTTGTTTTTAGTTTATTTTAAGCTTGTTCTTAAATACTAATGATAATCATTCTCATAATATAACAACTTACAGACTGTTTTACTATGGTCAGTCCTAAATAAAAGAAGTACATAAATTATAATCCACTACTGGAATAAATTTTCCTTGCTTGCTGTGCCTACGCAGACAGAGGCTGCGCAAAATTTATCCCAGTAGTGCTGTATTTGTTTTATAGTGGATCTACTATATCGTCATGCGACTTTAAGTATTAATAAGTATAAAAGAAATGAGTGATAGCTTTTAATCCTCATTAAGTAGTATTAAAACTAGGTTTTATACTGCTTTTGCTCAATAGTTAAGGCTACTACTTATTGCTATCTTGTCTCCATCAGAACTATTCATAACTGACAAGTTTTATGGTGGAGAGTATTTATCATGCATGCAAAAGAGCTGCTGGAAATGGAGCGCCGTGAGATAAGAGCGCTTCACTATACGTGGATTGCTTTTTTTCTTACCTTTTATGTTTGGTTCAATATGGCGCCACTTGCGACGTCTATGTTACAGACAGAGAGCTATTTAACCTCAGATCATATCAAGCTCTTCTTGATTGCGAACGTCGCTTTGACCATTCCTGGCCGAGTGGTTGTGGGCATGGCCTTAGATCGTTTTGGGCCTAGAAGGGTATTCTCTATACTGATGGTAGTGATGGCGATACCTACATGGTTTTTCGCTTTTGGTACCTCAGCCATGCAGCTATTTGTCGCGCGTTTATTTATGTCTATCGTGGGTGCAGGCTTCGTCGTCGGTATTCATATGACGGCGCTATGGTTCAAGCCTAAAGACATTGGCTTTGCGGAGGGGTTCTATGCTGGTTGGGGGAATTTTGGTTCAGCAGCAGCGGCGATTACTATTCCAACGGTAGCACTGCAGTTCTTCGGTGGTGATGATGGGTGGCGCTGGGCGATTGCCTTATCAGGCTTGCTGATGGCTATATACGGTGTTGCGTACTGGTTTTTGATAACAGATGGGCCTACAGAAGATACCCACAAAAAAACACGTAAGTCGGGTGCATTAGAGGTCTCAAGCTGGCGAGATCTTTGGCTATACTGCCTATTTACTATTCCTTTGTATGGCATCTTAGGAGTATTGGTTTATCGTACTAAAAACATGGGTTTTTTAAGCGAGGCCGGTGCTTGGGCTTTCTATCTTCTTATCGCCGTTGTCGTTATTTATCAGATTTATAAGGCGATTAGCGTCAATGCACCCATGCTAAAAGCAGGTATTCCTGAAGATGACAAGTATCCGTTTAAATCCGTTGCTGCCCTCAACGTAAGCTATTTTGCAAACTTTGGCGCTGAGCTTGCGGTGGTCTCTATGCTCCCGATGTTTTTTGCCACGACTTGGAAGCTTGATCCTACGGTAGCAGGTCTTGTGGCTTCAACTTTCGCTTTCGTTAATTTATGGGCGCGTCCGCTAGGAGGTTATATCTCTGATCGTGTCGGTAATCGACGCCTAGTTATGCTGATATATATGTTTGGCATCGGTATCGGGTTTGGGCTAATGGGACTGCTAAATGCAGAGTGGCCATTATTTATCGCCGTCGTTTTTACCATTCTCTGCTCAGTGTTTGTGCAAGGAGCGGAAGGGGCGACCTTTGGTATTATTCCATCAATCAAACGTCGTTTAACGGGCCAGATATCTGGTATGGCAGGCGCGTATGGTAATGTGGGCGCAGTATTCTATTTGTTCATTTATACCTTTGTAGAGCCAAGCCAGTTCTTTTTAATCATCGCTGCAGGTGCGTTTATTGCTTGGATGGTTTGTTTCTTCTGGTTAAAAGAGCCTGAAGATGCCTTTGGTGAAGACTATAAGATGTCATCGGTAGATCTGCAAATTGCCAAAGAATACAACGGTTGATAGTGTTTTTTCTATCCATAAAAAATCCACCTAGCGTAACGTAAGGTGGCTTTTTTTAAACTATAAGCTTATTTGGATAAATGGTTTACTGTCCAAACAGCAGCTTCTACGCGCGTCCGTAGGCCAGTTTTATTCAAAATATGCTTAACATGGACTTTTACCGTTGATTCTGCGATATCCAGTTTATTGGCAATCATTTTATTGCTAAGCCCTTCTGCAATCATTTGAATCACTTGTAATTCTCTAGTAGTTAGATTGCCTGCGATATCGTCGATGCTAGGTTTGCGCAATGTTTGTGCCAGTATCGATGCCAGATTTGGACTGATGACCAGCTCTCCTCGCAATACTTTTCGGATATCAACGATGATCAATTCAGGTTCCATATCTTTTAGTAAGTAACCATCTACTCCCAATTTCAAAGCTTCCTGCACGTCTTCGCCACTATCGGAGACAGTGAACAACAAGGTTTTTACCTCAATATCTCTAGCCCTAATTTCTCTTAAAGTTTCAAGGCCAGTCAGGATAGGCATTTTATGATCTAAGATAACCAAGTCTACTTCATTATTTTCTAAAAACGCTAGTGCCTCTTGTCCATTACTGGCCTCACCAACTACTTTTACATCGTTCTCAAGGCTCAATAATTCTGCAATGCCTCGGCGCAACATAGGATGATCGTCGACTAATAAAAGCTTAGCTGGAGATGTAGGGGTATAAACATTGATACTCATAACACACTCGCAAATTAAAAATTCTACAAAATAAGGGGTTTAAGTCTTTAAAAATTATAAGTTATCGTCAATCCATAATAATATTGATACGCAGTGTTGTTAAGGGCTTATAAATGAGCCTCTTCGGTTGCATACTCTTCAAAGAAGTGGGGAATAAATTTAGTCGTGACGATCGTTCCATGTGGTTCTTTATTAGATACCACTAATTCGCCGCCCAAGTTATGCGCACGCTCTTTCATAATCATTAAGCCGTGATGCTGAGACTGGTCTACAGTGCCTGATATTCCGACTCCATCATCTACAATGGTCATGACAATATATCTATCTTCATCGTAACTTAAGTCAACTTCTACTTTGGCTGCTTGCGCATGCCTGCTGATATTTGATAATGCCTCTCTGGTAATTTGAATCAAATTTACCTGTTCATTAGCATTTAAATTTAGCGTCATCACTCTGTTATTTACCACGACATGGAAGTTACCTTTTAAAGAAAACTCGTTGGCGGTCTCATGCAAAGCATCGTCAAAGTTATCACTGTCTATAGTGAGACGAAAGGTAACCAATAAGTCGCGCAGTGATTGATAGGCTGAATTGAGGCCTGCTTTGATCTGATTAATACTCTGCAAAATATTGGCTGCATTGGGTTCGCCGGATGCATTGTCTAAGCGCTTCTCTAAGACGCTGACTTGGATTTTTAGATATGATAGCGACTGAGCTAAAGAATCATGTAACTCCCTTGCGATAGTGGTTCTCTCTTCAAACAGTATAAGCTGATGCTCTTGCTGACGCTGTTTACGTAGAGATAAAGCGGTGCTGATAAGGTTGGTAAGCGCGATAATCAGTTCGCTATTTTCAGAATTTAGATAGGTACTGTCTATCTCAACCGTTTTGATACGCTGTGAGTATTGGTTGCTTGGTTCTTTATCGTCTAGCGCCAATTCACTATTCATCAGCAATGTTGATTTAGGTCGAACTTTAAGCTCACCAAATTCAACTTTTTGATGAGCAATAGGGTAGGTCTTGGTATGGGCATCTTCTTTAATCAGGCAGTTGTCACAGTTGAGTTTGGTACATAGCTCTTTCATTTTGTCATCATGTAAGGCGATAGAATCTTTGTCATGTAGAGCATTATTTTGAATACATAAA
This sequence comes from Psychrobacter sp. S1-30-MNA-CIBAN-0213, assembly GCF_040309845.1. Classification (NCBI taxonomy): domain Bacteria; kingdom Pseudomonadati; phylum Pseudomonadota; class Gammaproteobacteria; order Moraxellales; family Moraxellaceae; genus Psychrobacter; species Psychrobacter sp. S1-30-MNA-CIBAN-0213. The sequence goes on from NZ_JBEOPE010000003.1 coordinate 363,477, forward strand.
GTAAAGTCTAAATGAGGGAACAGGTCGCCAAAGTCTGTGATTAAGTTATCAAGTCGATGCAAGCTCACTTGACTGGTGGTTAGGTGTTTAGAAAAATCATAAAACAGCGATAATACTTGGTTGGCCTTGACTAAGTGCTGGGTTTTTATCTGTACTTCATTTTCAAGTAAACGCTGATGAGTCTCAATGGTGCTTGCCATATCATTAAAAGAATTGCCAAGTTTATTAAACTCTTCATAGCCCGATATCGAGACTCTAGTATCGCGCTTGCCTTGTTTAAACTGACTGTTGGCTTGGATGAGGTGTTTGACAGGTAGCAGCACGTTTTGCCGCAGCTTTTGCATACCCACTAACATAATAATGATAGTCAGCACCAATGACGCAACTTGTAGAGACTGCTGCCAAGCCTGACGTTGCTCATTTCTAAACTGTAGCTCACTGACGAAGCTATCCACGTCCTTAATGTACTGAGATGACACAGCATAAAATCTCGGCTTATCTTGCACTAACAACGCAGGTTTCAAATCTTGAAGCCACTGTGATTCAATTATACTAAGTTCATTGTTTATCACTTTATGTTCATTGGCATTGGTTGATTGATAGTCGCGTAATGTCGTCAGCCTATCTTCCATGTCTTGAATAAGTAACTGTATTTTTTCAGACGCTCCTTTATCGAGATAACTTAACTCATTTTGTTCTTGAGCCTTATTTGCTATTTGATCAGCTGCTAGGTCGTTACTTGCTGAGTCATCACTTGCCATGTCATTACTTGAAATGTCACTTTGCTCAAGACCAATGTTCAAATTAGAAGGATAATCTTCGGCAAAGTCAGTCGCTAACTGAAAGCTAATACGATAAGTCGCCATACGTATCGAGCCTGCGGTATTAATGGCTTGCGCATCTGATTCAGACATCCACGCGAGCATGCCGCTACCTATTGCGGATATGAAGCATAGGATAGAGATTGTAAATATAGCAGCCCAAACATGTAGGGGTAGAGAGTGGCGTAACAGACGACTATTCATAATTAATAAGGTTTTACCTCTCAGGAAGTATAGGTTTATAAGAGTATCGACTTTTAAATTTTCGCAAAACATTCAAGAGTACAAGCCCCAGTATAAATCTATCATTAAAGGGTCAATCTTTAATATACCTCTAAAGCAGTAGTTAATTTAGCGTGCTAAATACTACCCCTTCCAAGTATCGGTCTACCACTACGTACTAATACTAATAGGCGTGATAACACAGTACCGTAAGTTATCACTTTTTGTTAGTGCATCAAGTGAGTGTTAGTGATTATAACTAGGCATAGCCGATACTAAGTGAGGAATAACATGAGCAATGATTACAACTTCAAAGGTGGTAAGCTCATTACTGATTGGCGTCCTGAAATAGAAGAGTTTTGGGAAGGAGGCGGCAAAAAAGTCGCCAAGCGTAATTTATGGATATCGATACCGTCGCTACTGCTGGCGTTTGCAGTGTGGATGGTATGGAGTGCGGTTATCGTTCGCCTCCCTGAGATTGGCTTTGCTTTTGATAAAGAGCAACTGTTTTGGTTGGCGGCACTGCCGGGATTGTCAGGGGCGACGCTGCGAATATTCTATTCCTTTATGGTACCGATCTTTGGCGGTAGACGTTGGACGGCTATATCGACGGCTTCTTTATTAATTCCGTCATTATGGATGGGGTTTGCGGTACAAAATCCCGATACACCCTTTATGATATTTGCCATCATCGCACTATTATGCGGCTTCGGTGGAGGTAACTTTGCCTCATCTATGTCCAATATTTCGTTCTTTTATCCAAAAGCGGAACAGGGCACTGCGCTTGGTCTCAATGCAGGCCTTGGTAATTTGGGCGTGTCAGTCATGCAGTTCACAGTACCGCTAGTGATATTGTTTGCAGCATTTGGGTCGCTAGGAGGGAATCCTCAGGTATCTGAGACAGGCACCTTGTTCTATCTACAAAATGCTGGTTTTATTTGGGTGCCATTTATCTTGTTATTTTCGGTATTGGCTTGGTTTGGGATGAATGACATCGCCACTGCTAAAGCCTCCTTTAAAGACCAGTCTATTATCTTTAAGCGTAAGAATAACTGGATCATGTGCATCCTATATATGGCTACTTTTGGCTCGTTTATTGGCTTTTCAGCGGCATTTCCTATGCTTATCAAGCACTCGTTTCCCGCGATAGATGCCTTGAAATTTGCTTTTTTAGGTCCATTGGTAGGGGCGTTATTTCGTCCATTTGGGGGCTGGTTATCCGATAAGACCAGTGGTGCTAAAGTGACTTTTTGGAATTACATTGTCATGGTGTTAGCGGTATTGGCAGTGATGTACTTCTTACCTAGCGAGACTAGAGAAGGTAGCTTTGTTGGTTACTTTATCTCATTCATGGTGTTGTTTATCACAACTGGCATTGGTAACGGCTCTACCTTTACGATGATTCCTATCATTTTTAGAACGTTGCATGAGCGCCTTAAACCAGAGAAAATTGGGACAGAAGCGCTGTTCGTAGAGATACGCAAAGAGTCAGCTGCAGTCGTAGGCTTTACCTCAGCTGTTGCCGCTTATGGAGCGTTCTTTGTGCCAAAAATGTTTGGCTCAGGTTTGGGCGTATTTGGTACTTTTATCGCTTTAATAATCTATTACCTTGTTTGTATTGTCTTAACGTGGTGGTATTACAGTCGTAAAAACGCTGAATTCCCAAGCTAGCAATAGGTTTCTAATAAGAACATATAGTCGAGCCACTATAAAATAAATATAGCGCTACAGGGATAACTTTTGCGCAGCAAGCAAGGAACAGTTATCCCAGTAGCGCGTTATAGTTTTTGTATTTGTTTTAGACAGCCGCCATAGTGTTAAAATTTTTCATCATGCTACTTGCTTCTGTAAGTAGCATTTTTTTTGGCCATTTTCCGATGTTTTCTTTGGCTGTTTTCCCATTATTTATGCATTGGCTAAGCGCCCTTGGTTTTATTCAATGGATATTTTAGGGATATTTTGGCAATAGTATTTTTAAAGTGGCTACCACTAAGGGAGTAGTGATCTGCCTATCTTAGATAATAGTAAGACCTCTAGCGCTTCCCTAAAATGATGATATCGAAAAGTATTTATAGCTTTTATATCAAGATTTCATATATAGAGAGACCAATTCGTACTCAGCTATGCAGCCAATGCTAAGAACATTAGTCAAACTAATCGTAGACCATAAACATAAGCTACAAAATAGAGGATAGCAAAATGAGTCATTTACTCGACCAATTCCGCTTTTTTAAACGCAAACAGGGAGAATTCGCCGGTGGACATGGTGAGACACGTGATGAGGCTCGTGATTGGGAAAACGTTTATCGCAGCCGCTGGCAGTATGACAAAATCGTCCGCTCGACTCATGGCGTCAACTGTACTGGCTCTTGTTCGTGGAAAATCTATGTCAAAAACGGTCTAGTCACGTGGGAAACTCAGCAAACTGACTATCCAGAAACCCGCCCAGATCTACCAAATCATGAACCGCGTGGCTGTCCTCGTGGGGCAAGTTATAGTTGGTATATGTACTCTGCTAATCGGGTTAAATACCCAAAAGTGCGTAAGCCTCTATTAAAATTATGGCGCGAAGCCAAAGGGCAGTATCCAGATCCAGTCGATGCATGGGGCAGTATCGTAGAAGATCCTATCAAAGCAGAACAGTATAAATCCAAGCGCGGGCTTGGCGGCTTTATCCGCTCAACGTGGAGCGAAGTTAACGAAATCATTGCTGCCAGCAACGTCTATACTGCCAAAGTTTATGGTCCTGATCGGATTGTTGGCTTTTCACCGATTCCTGCGATGTCGATGGTAAGTTATGCGGCTGGTAGTCGTTACCTATCGCTTATTGGCGGTGTTTGCTTGTCATTTTATGACTGGTATTGTGACTTACCGCCGGCCTCTCCAATGACTTGGGGCGAGCAAACAGACGTGCCAGAATCAGCCGATTGGTACAACTCCGACTACATCATTGCTTGGGGTTCAAACGTTCCACAAACTCGAACACCAGATGCGCATTTCTTCACGGAAGTTCGTTATAAAGGCACCAAGACGGTTTCTATTACGCCTGATTATGCGGAAGTTTCTAAGTTAACGGACTTATGGCTGAACCCTAAGCAAGGTACTGATGCCGCAGTCGCGCAAGCCTTTTGCCATGTGATTATCAAAGAATTTTACCTCAAGCAGCCTAGTGATTATTTCTTGGATTACGCCAAGCGCTATACGGATTTGCCAGTCCTTGTGATGCTAGAGGGTGAAGAGGGCGCGCGCCGTGCTGGTCGTTATCTACGTGCTTCTGACTTAGTCGATAACTTAGGTCAAGAAAACAACCCAGAATGGAAAACCATCGGACTTAATCATGATGGCGAACTGGTGTCTCCGCTTGGTTCTATCGGTTATCGCTGGGGCGAGAAGGGTAAGTGGAATCTTGAAAGTAAAAACGGTGCGACAGGCGCAGAGATTGACCTGACGCTTACGCTAAAAGATAGCAGCGAAACTTGCGTCGTTGGCTTTGATTACTTTGGTCATGTAGATCATCCGCACTTCACCTCAGTACCGGGCAAGCCCATCCAACAAAAAACCGTCCCATGTAAGACTATACAACTGGCTGACGGCACGACCGCTGTCGTCGCGACCGTATTTGACTTAACGGTTGCCAACCTTGGTGTCGATAATGGCGTTGGCGGCGAGCATGTCACTGATGATTATGATGATGCCACCGTACCGGGCACGCCTGCTTGGCAAGAGGTAATTACTGGTCTTAGCCGTGAGCGCGTTATCCAAGTCGCGCGTGAGTTCGCTGAAAATGCGCATAAGACTCATGGTAAATCAATGATTATCATTGGTGCTGGCATGAACCACTGGTATCACCTAGATATGAACTATCGCGGTGTCATCAATATGCTCATGCTTTGTGGCTGTATTGGTAAATCAGGTGGCGGCTGGGCGCATTACGTTGGTCAAGAAAAACTGCGTCCTCAAACCGGCTGGTTACCGCTGGCGTTTGCCCTTGATTGGCATCGTCCGCCGCGTCATATGAATGGTACAAGTTTCTTCTATAACCACAGCTCACAGTGGCGTCATGAGACCATCTCTGCCCATGAAATACTCTCGCCACTCGTCGATAAGAAGTTCTTCCCTGAGCATATGCTTGACTACAACATTCAAGCAGAACGGGCAGGTTGGCTGCCGTCAGCACCGCAGCTGAATCGTAATCCGCTAACCATCGCCGCCAAAGCGAAAGAAAGTGGCAAAGAGGTTGAAGAATATGTGGTCGATTCTCTAGAGGATGGCAGCTTACGCTTTGCTTGTGAATCTCCTGATAATCCCGCCAACTTCCCGCGCAACATGTTTATCTGGCGCTCAAACCTATTGGGCTCATCAGGCAAAGGTCATGAGTATATGCTGCATTATTTCTTGGGCACCAAAAACGGCCTCCTCAATGAAGAGAATCCTGCCGGACATTTACAACCAAAAGAAGTGGATTGGGTAGAAAAAGGTCCGACTGGCAAATTAGACCTAGTGGTCACCCTAGACTTCCGTATGTCCTCAACCTGCTTGTATTCTGACATCGTACTACCAACCGCAACTTGGTACGAAAAAGACGACATGAACACCTCAGACATGCATCCTTTTATTCATCCATTAACCGCAGCGACAGACCCTGCTTGGGAATCTAAAACGGATTGGGAAATCTACAAAGGGATTGCCAAGAGCTTCTCTGAAGTCTCAAAAGGTCACTTAGGGGTTGAGACTGATGTCGTCACTCTGCCGATGCAACATGATACCCCTGGCGAATTAGCCCAGCCATTTGGTGGTACAGACTGGAAAACCGCAGGTGAAAAGCCAGTACCCGGTAAAAACTGCCCAATGATTAAAGTCATTGAACGTGACTATCCTAGTACTTACGCAAAATTCACCTCGCTTGGCCCTGCCTTAGAAAAACTAGGCAACGGCTCAAAAGGACTGAATTGGGATATGAAAACTGAGGTCAAGCAATTGGGTGAGCTTAATTACCGAGTCACTGAACCCGGCATCTCTGAAGGTCGTCCTAATATTAGCACTGCTATTCATGCCTCTGAAACTATCTTGATGTTAGCTCCCGAGACCAATGGTCATGTGGCAGTCAAAGGCTGGGCAGCATTATCTGAGTTCACTGGTCGCGAACATACCCATCTGGCCAAATCGAGTGAGCATGTAAAAATTCGCTTTAAAGATATCGTCGCACAACCGCGTAAAATTATCTCCAGCCCAACATGGTCCGGTATTGAGTCTGATGAGGTGAGCTATAACGCGGGCTATACCAACGTTCATGAGCTTATCCCTTGGCGTACGATTACTGGGCGTCAGCAGTTTTATCAAGATCATCCTTGGATGCAGGCATTTGGTGAGCAAATGCAGCAGTATCGTCCACCTATCGATACCAAGACCACTGAGATGCTCAAAGACGCTAAGCCGAATGGTAATAAAGAGATTGTGCTGAACTTCTTAACGCCGCATCAAAAGTGGGGCATCCATAGCACTTATTCTGAAAACTTGCTCATGCTGACACTCAGCCGTGGTGGGCCTTGTGTTTGGATGTCAGAAGTTGATGCACAAAAAGCCGATATCGTCGATAACGACTGGATTGAGCTGTTTAATGCCAACGGTGCAATCACCGCTCGTGCCATCGTCAGCCAACGGGTCAAAGAAGGCATGACCATGATGTATCACGCACAAGAAAAACTGGTCAACATTCCAGGCTCTGAGCAAACGGGCACTCGCGGCGGTATTCATAACTCGGTGACTCGTACTATCTTAAAGCCGACTCATATGATTGGTAGCTATGCTCAGCAATCTTATGGCTTTAACTACTATGGCACCGTGGGTTGTAACCGTGATGAGTTTGTCGTTATCCGCAAAATGTCAAAAATCGACTGGTTAGAAGACAAGCCAGATAACGCATTACCTCGTCCACTGCCAACCAGCATTGATGGGTAAAGGCACTTTTTTCTACTAATACTTATTATATAAATACTTGGAGCACACCCCATGAAAATTCGTTCACAAGTAGGCATGGTGCTTAACCTTGATAAATGTATCGGTTGTCACACTTGCTCAGTCACCTGCAAAAACGTCTGGACCAGCCGTGAAGGGATGGAATATGCGTGGTTCAATAACGTTGAAACTAAGCCCGGCATCGGTTACCCCAAAGAGTGGGAGAATCAAACCAAATGGAAAGGCGGTTGGATACGTAATGCCAACGGCAGCATAAATCCACGCATCGGCGGTAAATTCAGAGTACTCGCCAATATATTTGCCAACCCTGACTTGCCAGAGATTGATGATTATTACGAGCCATTCGATTTTGATTATCAGCATCTGCATACCGCACCTATCAGTAACCACCAGCCTATCGCCCGCCCGCGTTCAGCCATCACAGGCAAGCGCATGCAAAAGATAGAATGGGGTCCCAACTGGGAAGAAATCCTAGGTACGGAGTTTGAAAAACGTCGTAAGGATAAGAACTTCGATAATATCCAAGCGGATATTTATGGCGAATATGAAAATACTTTCATGATGTATCTACCGCGTCTTTGTGAGCATTGCTTGAATCCGACTTGTGTGGCTGCCTGTCCTAGTGGCGCGATTTATAAGCGTGAAGAAGATGGCATCGTGCTGATTGACCAAGAAAAATGTCGCGGCTGGCGGATGTGTATCTCAGGCTGTCCTTATAAAAAGATTTACTACAACTGGAAGTCCGGCAAATCTGAAAAATGCATCTTTTGTTATCCGCGTATCGAAGCAGGTATGCCGACCGTATGCTCGGAGACTTGTGTCGGTCGTATCCGTTATCTAGGCGTGCTTTTATATGATGCCGACAAGATTGCCGAAGCGGCTAGCACTCCTAATGAGCAGGATATCTATCAAGCGCAGTTAGATTTGTTTTTAGATCCCAATGATCCTGTCGTGATTGCCCAGGCATTAAAAGATGGCGTGCCGCAGTCGGTGATTGATTCTGCGCAGCGCTCACCTGTGTATAAGCTGGCGGTAGATTGGAAGCTCGCCTTACCGCTACATCCTGAATATCGTACCTTGCCGATGGTGTGGTATGTGCCGCCATTGTCACCGATTCAGAATGCTGCCGAAGCTGGCAAAGTCGGTATGGATGGTCTCATTCCAGATGTCGATAGTTTGCGTATTCCGCTACGTTATCTTGCTAACCTGCTGACAGCAGGCGATGAAGAGCCAGTACGTTTAGCGTTAAAACGTCTGCTGGCCATGCGTAGCTACAAGCGTATGCAGCTGGTTGAAAAGCAAGAAGTACAAAGTATCTTGGATGACGTGGGTCTCACTAAACTGCAAGTTGAAGAGATGTACCGCTATCTTGCTATTGCTAACTATGAAGATCGTTTTGTCATTCCAACTGCCCATCGTGAAGAAGCATTAAGTGATGCTTTTGCTGAGCGTAATGGCTGCGGTTTCACTTTCGGTGAAGGCTGCTCAGGACATTCTGACAACAGTATGTTCGGACAACGTAAAGCCAACCGCCGTGATTTCATCGACACTGTACAAAAGTGGGAGTCGTAAGATGCAAACTTCTCAAGTTTATAATGCCAATTCAGTGAATGAGCCAATTGTGCCGCCTAGTATTGGCAATTCAGATCTCAAGCTATTAAAAGTATTGAGCTTACTTATAGATTATCCCAGCAATGAGCTGTTCTTAGGCGATACGCTCGCAGATTGTGCAGAGATTGTGGCGAAATCCACACTCATTAGCCCGGATGTGCGCAGTCAGATTATTAATTTAATTGAAGACTTAATTGAGACGGGGTCTCTTGAGGCGCAAGCGCGTTATGACGGACTCTTTGAGCGTGGTCGTTCCTTATCGCTTTGGCTGTTTGAGCATGTGCATGGGGAGTCTCGTGATCGCGGGCAAGCTATGGTCGATTTGATGAATCAATACCAAGAAGCGGGCTTTGAGATTAGCGTCAAGGAATTGCCAGATTTCTTGCCTTTATATTTGGAGTTTTTAGCTTACCAAGCAGCGATTATTGAAGATGATATTCAGATTCGTATGGATATTGCCGATGTCAGTCACATCATTGCTTTGCTTGCCGCCAGACTTGAAGACCGCGGAAGCTTGTATAAAGGCTGCTTCAATGCGCTATTACAGATTGCTGGCAAGCCACTCGATATGGTTGATGAGTATCAAGAAAAAATCAGTAAAGAGCAGCGCGACGACAGTTTTGAAGCGCTAGATAAAGAATGGGAAGAAGAAGTCGTCACCTTTTTGGATGCACAGCAAGAAGAGCGCTGTCCCTCGCAGACAAGTACCCAGAGCCTTGCTGCAAAAGCAGGGGTTAGAAAATCTGCGGCCGCCAAAGTGGTTGATGCTCCTGTGCACTGGGTGGACTTCCAACAAAGCCAGAACCAAAAATCATCGGTCAATTAATCGTAAGGAGATAAGACATGGATATTGCAGGTCCTAATTTAGAGGCTCTAGCCGGCCTAAATTGGCTACAGATATTCCTTTTTGGTGTTTATCCTTATATTGCTTTGGCCGTCGCTATCGTTGGTACTTGGGTGCGTTTTGATTTATCGCAGTATTCATGGAAGACTGGCTCTACTCAGATGCTCAGAACCAAAAACATGCGCTTAGCAAGCAACTTTTTCCATGTCGGTATCATTGTCGTGCTACTTGGTCATCTATTTGGATTGCTAACCCCGCATTTTATTTATGAGACCTTTATCAGTGCCGGTAATAAACAGATTGCAGCCGTGGTAGTGGGCGGTATTGCCGGTGTATTTTGCTGGATTGGTCTGGCGATGCTCATGTGGCGACGCTTCACTGATGATCGTATTTCCAACACTTCATCATTCTCAGACAAGCTGGTACTCGTACTCTTATTCGTTCAGCTTAATTTAGGCTTGATAACCATCTTTACTTCTGTGCAACACTTAGATGGTTATACGATGATGAACTTTGCTGGTTGGGCACAAGACATTACCGTCTTAAGACCTATCCAAGCCGCCGCACGTATTGAGCAAGCCGATCTGATTTACCAGCTGCACATGGCGCTAGGTATTACCCTGATTATGATTTTCCCGTTCACTCGATTGATCCATATTATTAGCGCACCAGTCTGGTATTTCGGTCGCCGTTATCAGATTGTTAGGCAGAAAAATTCACAATAGTAATAGTGGTAACAGGGACTGTAGTCTCAAAAACTGATAGCAGAAACAGTCGTAAGAGAAAAAGTCACAACAGTGATACAGCATTGATGTTATGATAAGTTATTATAAGATTCATTTTAAATGAATCTTATAATGTATACCAAATAACACTCAACCAATACTCACTAAGGAAAATATAATGGCTTCACCAAAGACATTAGAAATCGTAAAAGCAACCGTACCTGTACTCGAAGAGCATGGCACCGCGATTACCACCGTGTTCTATCAGAACATGTTCAAAGAGCATCCTGAACTGTTAGACATTTTTAACGAGACCAATCAAAAGCTAGGTCGGCAACAGACTGCACTGGCGACCACGGTTTTAGCCGCTGCCAAACATCTTGAAAACTTAGCAATCTTGCTACCGCAAGTGACACAAATCAGTCATAAGCATCGCGCCTTACAAATCCTGCCAGAGCATTATCCTATCGTGGGTAAGCATCTACTTGGGGCGATACAAGAAGTGCTAGGAGAGGCGGCTAATGATGACATCATCGACGCTTGGACTGAAGCTTATGATGAGATTGCTGGCGTCTTTATTCAGCTAGAAGAAGATATGTATGAACAAGAGATGTGGGAAGGTTTTGCTTCTTTTAAAGTTGTTGAAAAGGTAGCCGCAGCCATCGATATCTCAGCCTTTACTGTCGTTCCAGTCAATGACAATTCAGAAACCAGCCGAGACATTGACCTAAGTAAGATCAACCTAACTGCTGGTCAATATATTACGGTAAAAACAGATCCAAAAGACAGTGATCATGTTGCACTACGTCATTACTCTTTATATTCTGCTAACACTGATAAAGGCATTCAATTTGCCGTCAGACGCGATAATCGCAATGAGCATTATGGTCTGGTTTCTAACCATTTACATGATGAAGTAGAGGTTGGCGACACCATTTTATTATCTGCACCTGCTGGCGACTTTGCGCTCACTGAAGATCTAGTGCAGCAAAACGATATTCCATTAGTAATGATGAGTGCTGGTGTCGGAGTCACGCCCATCTTATCGATGTTAGAGGCGCAAGTGACGGCGAACCCAGAGAGACCTATCATTTGGGTATATGCCTGCCAGAACCAAGAGCATCATGCCTTTGATACTGAGGTTAATAAGCTTTTAAAATCAGCAGCAAACGTTGAAAAACATATTTTCTATTTTGACTCTGGACAAATACTCGACGAAGCGTGGCTTGCTACGTTGCCAGAGCCAGCTGATATTTATGTGTGCGGTTCAATGCCATTTATGGAAAGTATGATTGATGGGCTGATGAAGCTCGATCATGGGGTAGATAATGTTCATTACGAGCCGTTCGGTCCTAAAATGAGCTTAGAGCTGTCTTAATCATAAAAATAGAGCGGCACTTAGAGGGCTTATTAAAAAGCTAGGTTGCATGATAATTAAGATTTTAAGTGCTGCTTTATTTTATACATTTGTACCCCACTCTCAACTATTTAAAAATGCTGGGCTAAAGCCACAGCCTACGATAATCCATACTGAGTTCAGAGTGGGATACATTTGTTTTAAATCAAAGTCTGAATAATATTTTTAAATTGCCTATGTTGTTTTTTATATTATTTTCTATTATATGAATTATTAGTGGAGTACCAGCCATGAATGTCAGTACCTATAACCCAGCCGACTATGTTAATAATGTTAATAATGTTAATAATGTTAATAGTGATGCTAACAGCAACGTTAATAGTAAAGTTAACAGTGACAATCATGCTTCAAATGTCGCTAATAATATTCCCATGAGTAACGGCGATGACATCGTGCGTATCATACCAACATTATCTGATCTTCAAAAACCGCATTCTGACCAAGAATTTATCGAAAAAGCGATGGTAGAAGAACGTAGCAATCATAAAAATCTAATTGCCTCTAGCCGCGACGAGCTACCGTCGGTGCTGGTCAACGGTGTGATGATCGATAGAACCGCTATCGCGCAAGAGCTACAGTATCATCCAGCAGAAGACAAAGAAGACGCTGTATTCTTAGCGACCCAAGCTTTGGTAGTGCGTGAATTATTAAAGCTTGCCGTGTTGAATGAACCTAGCCTAGGTGAGCCGGCATGGACAAAAGATGAAGAGCAAGCAATCTCTGAGTTGATAGATAAAAACGTCCAAGCGACGATACCTGATATGGAGACCTGCGAGCGTTACTATCAGCAAAATATGCAAGATTTTATGACCGACCCGATTATGTCCGTTCGTCATATCTTATTGGCGTGTTTGCCAGAAGATGGTGATGAGAGACTAAAGCTCAAAAAGAGCGCTTACGAATTTATTGAACAAATTAAAAATAACTCAAATCCTAACGCTGAGTTTATTCAATTAGCACGGCAATACTCTGCTTGCCCTTCAAAAGAGCAAGATGGCGAGTTAGGTATCATCAGTAAAGGCCAAACCGTTCCAGAATTTGAAGGCACGTTATTCAAATTAGATGCAGGACTCGCACCAAGTCCTATCGAAAGCAGATATGGCTTTCATATCGTCGACGTAATGGATAAGCAACCAGGCATACAAATGACTTATGAGCAAGTAAGCCCTGCTATACATAATAAGTTGAGCCAGCGAGCCTTCCATCAGTCACTGTGCGACTATCTGTTTACCTTAGCAGATGAAGCAGACATAGAAGGGATTGAGATGACGCTTGAGCAAGAAAACGTCTTTCGAGGCTAATTAACTACTTTTAACGTGTCTCTTTTGAGATGCGAATGCTTACGGTTAATAAAAAGAGTGTACGCTTATGATTACTATCGAAGAGTTGCAGTCAGCGATAAAGCAGCGGGTCAATAACTACAATCAAAACGACTGGCCGCTATCTAAAAGGTCAGTGAGTAGCTGCGCTCTGTTAGACAGCCGTAATCAGATATTGGCTGAATATATTATTTCATCATTTGCTGTGCCAAGACACAATCTATCGGCGATGGATGGCTACGCTATTGCTCATAATAGTGATCTTCCAAAAGGCATGATCATTGAGATCATTGGCGAGTCGCAAGCAGGCGCTCCTTACACAGGTAAGCTCAAAAAGGGCCAAGGCATTCGTATCTTTACCGGCGCAGTCGTACCGGATAGTTGCGATACAGTCATCATGCAAGAAAACACCAATTTTGCTTATATCAAAGATAACATTGATAAAACCCAGCCTTACGATATTATTTTATCAAAAGCGGCAGACGTAGATGCCAATATCCGCAAGCAAGGGGAGGAGATACAGCAGAATGAGCTGGTCTTACAACAGGGCAAACGTATTAATCCTGCCGATATCAGCTTACTTGCCAATCTAGGCATTAGCACAGTAAAAGTGTTTAAACCACTCACTGTCGGACTGCTGGCGACTGGTGACGAGCTTGTCGCACTTGGTGATAAGCTAAAAACTTTAGCGCAAATATACAACTCCAATACGCCGACTCTTAAAAGCCTATTAGACTCTTTACCTATCGTTATTAATGACTACGGCATTGTCCCTGATGATATGGCTCAAACTACTAAAGTCATTCATAAAGCTATGAAAAAGTGTGATGTGATAATCTCAACCGCTGGCGTGTCGGTGGGAGATTATGATTTTTTGACGTCAGTCGTTGAGCAGCTAGGCCAAATTAATCACTACAAAGTGGCGATGAAGCCCGGCAAACCTTTCGTATTTGGCGAACTAACAAAAAACGTTGATAAACCTGTTTTATACTTTGGCTTACCCGGCAATCCGTTATCCACGGTAGTAGGAGCGTTGCAATTTGTGATTCCAGCATTATGGCAGATGTCAGGCGCTAGCTTGCCTGAGCAACCTATGCAACTCAACGTCAAAGCCACGCTGATGAATGACATCACAAAATCAGTCGGACGTGCTGACTTTCAGCGCGGGGTGTTAACGCAAAACGAGGCAGGCAGTTACCAAGTTGAATGTTTCTCAAATCAGCAATCGCATAGAATCAAACAACTTAGTCGTGCCAATTGCTTTATCGTGTTAGAAAAAGACAGCGGCAATGTAGCAGCGGGTAATACTGTGACGGTACAACCTTTTCCTTGGCTGCATAGTTAGAAGTTTTCTCGGATTATTAGCAAGAGACCCGTTATTAAAATCCGTTATTAAAAAGCTCCTCATTAAAAACCCGTTATTAAAACCCTGTTATTAAAAAACTTATCATTAAACGACCTTAAGCAACTTAGCGTCTACTACTTTAGTGGTAGACTTTAGGTTACTTAGGGTTATTTTGTATTTGCGCTTTATTTGTCATAATAAGCTTTAAACAGAACTTTTCCTATTCACAACCTGAGGCAACGCTTAGAGCACACAACATATTCAATATTACGGTAATTACCTATGAACTATCTCGCCCCAACTATAGAGAGTGTATCTCTTTATACGCCCCATGCTCCTGATGGGTACGCACCTATTTCGCCTGCTGTTCCATCAACCTCTTTTGCAAATCCTGATATAGTTACGCAGCCTCTAACCGATGGCTTCTCTCGTCGTCTGACTTACTTGCGTCTATCTATCACCGACTTCTGCAACTTTCGCTGTGAATACTGTCTACCCAATGGCTACCAAGGCAAGCGCCCTGATGACGAGCTCAGCATCCCTGAGATTGCTACTCTTATTCGCGGTTTTGC